>JAWXCF010000128.1:0-5466 GCA_034440515.1 Bacteroidota bacterium | reverse complement strand
TACCTAATCTTTTCGCAACAGTTAGAGTATCTATTTTAATATCTATAATTTCAAGTTTTTTTTTCTTGACCAGTTCGCTGATTTTTACCTGTATTTTTTTTACTTTGTTAGTTTCTTGCGCCTGTAAACTAGATGTTTGGCAACAAACAACAAGAAATAAAATAACAAACCGCTGATAAAAAATATTAAACATATCTCGAAGTCAAATACAACTGCATTCTATTTATCTGAATTTAAGATTAATTCCAGCAAGTCTAGTTCGAAATTTTTAATAGGATGTTCTATTATTTTTCCTATTTCCACCGTCTCATTGTTTCTTCTCCTATCTATTACAAATGTTGGTAGTTTTTGTACATCAGCCCTAATTCTGGTTCCAGAGAAGTCTTTTCTGGCTTTGTCTAAACCTATTAGGGCGATTTTCGATTTTGGGATGCCGATTTGATCTGCCAATTTATAAAACCTAGGCAATTCGGCTTGGGTATCTTCGCACCAACTTCCAGCATATATGGTAACAGTTAGCTCATTTGCGTATGGTTTCAACTTATTTACCAGCTCTGCTTTTGGTGTGTACCAGTTGTAAGTGCCTTGGTACCATTTATATTTAGCTACGTCTGCCTCTATGTTTGCTCTGGTAAATAATTCTAAAACAGGCATTGTGTCTTGTTTTGATTCTGTCTGTGCTTGAACGTATTGTGTTGAGCAAAGAAGTACTACTAATATGAGATATTTCAATTTTATTATATATCAATAATAATAACGCAAAATTATGCATTTCAGTTTGACTAGTTAATTTTACACATCTAAATACATTATAATATTAAAGAATGGAACAAACCGACAACAGAACCTATGTGAATGGTAAATACTCCATTGGTTTTATATTATCTTGTATTTTTCCATCTCTATTTTTAATATTTTTTACTGTTCCGCGCACAATAGTTGTTATTGACTTTTTAAGTTTAATTTTTTTAGCTGTAGGTAGTGTGATAAGTATAAGCTTGACATTACTATTCAAACGTATATATAGATTAGAGCTCATCATAGTTGCTTTTGTGGGTTTTGCACCAGCTATCGTTGCAATTTTGTTAAGTATCAATATGTTTTTAGGTGGCGCTGCTAAGAAGTTAATATTTGTACTGCCAGAGGGAAAGTATATTAATACAGTCGAACAGTTATATGAAAACAATGGCATAACAATAGAGCTTGATAATCCGTTGCTTACTAGATTTGAAAGATTTAGATGGTTTGGAATAGAAGAAATAAAGGAACGTGAACCCGATACTGCAATATATATGATGGGGGCAGGAAGATTGGGTTGGCCAATAGTAGAATCTAAAGTATTAAAATAGTAAATTAAATAAATCTAAAAAGAATTAAGGTATAGTGGTGAATCCTTACATAATATTAGGTGTAGCGACAACAGCTACACAAGCTGAAATCAAAAAGGCATTTAGGACTCAGGCCAAGAGATTTCACCCAGACTTGAATAAAGACAGTTCTGCTGCAGAGCGAATCAAGGAAATATATGCAGCATACGATATATTGAGCGATGTGCAAAAGCGTCAACTATATGACGAATATGCAATAACCGACTCACCTAAACCCACAGGTTATACCCCTCGAAATTCAAGAGACCATAAGGATCCATACTTTAGGCGAAAGTGGGATAAAGAGTTTACACGGCATCCAAATAATGGTAACAATAAGGAAAGACCAAGCTTCGGTAAAAAGAAAAGTTATCTCGAATATCTTATTCTTGGTTTCTTAATTTTTTTATATATAGGGAGACTTTTTAGACAACCAAGTGCAAGTAGAGAAACAAGAAATAACCCTGAATGGGTTAATTTAGTTAATAACATAGACTATAAGTACACATTATTACTTTTAACAGGAATAGGGCTCACTATAATTATATATATCATATTCCCAATATTTAGCAGGAAAAATAGAGAAGAGGATTAATAAATGATGATAAATACTAGTAAAACTGGTAATTTGTAAAAACTTAATTAGTTACAATTTTATTTCATTGTTGAAACATTAATTAATATATCTTGTTTAAGAATCTATCTAAATAGTCTTTGCACAATACATTGCAACAACACCCAAATATTTTACTAATATGAATCTTAGTGTCTTTAGAAAAACTCATTTTAATGCTGCACACAGGCTTCATAATCCAGCTTGGACAGCAGAAAAAAACAAGGAAATATTTGGACTTTGTAATAATGCAAATTACCACGGACACAACTATGATTTAACCATAAAAGTTACTGGGCCTATAGACCCTGAGACTGGCTATGTTGTAGATATGAAGTGGCTAAAAGACTTGGTAGATGCTGAAGTGTCAGATAGGTTTGACCATAAAAATTTAAACTTAGATACTGTCGAGTTTGAGAATTTGAATCCAACTGCTGAAAATATTGCTGTTGTGATATGGAATATATTAAGACCTAAGCTTCACACTCATTTAGAATTGACTGTGATCCTTTACGAAACGGAGAGAAATTATGTACAATACCCAGGATAATAATCAAGAAGAATTACACGACGAAATTGGTGACGGGCATATACTTACATCAATGGAGACACCCCTTAGGGCAGATGCTTTTGCATTAGATGATGATACTAAGGTTGAAATGATACAGAAGCATTTCAAAGAAATAATGCATATTTTAGGTCTTGACCTAACTGACGATAGTCTAAAAGGAACGCCAGCTAGGGTAGCTAAAATGTATGTGAAGGAAGTATTTAGTGGACTAAACCCGACTAATAAACCTAAAATAAGCCTATTTGAAAATAAATATCACTACAAAGAGATGGTTGTAGTTAAAGACATTACATTTTATACAATGTGCGAACATCACTTTGTACCATTTTTTGGCAAAGCGCACGTTGCCTATATACCAAATGGTAAAGTAGCAGGTCTAAGTAAAGTAAATAGATTGGTACAATTTCTAGCTAAGCGACCACAAGTACAAGAACGATTAACTATGCAAATAGCACAAGAAATAAGTGATACTTTTCACATCGGCGACGTAGCTGTATTGCTTGATGCACAACACTTATGTGTAAGTAGTAGGGGTGTGCAAGACGTAAACAGCAGTACCATTACCAGCAGATTTTTAGGCATCTTCAACAAAGAGGATATTAAGAATCAATTTTTAGATGCCATAAAGTAAGACTGTACCAGCCTAAATATAGAATTATGTACAAGAATATCTACCCTGACATTTCAGGTTCAACGTCTATATTTTGGCACAGGCGTGATTTGCGTTTTGATGATAATGCAGGACTATACTATTCTCTGAAGTCTGACTCAGCTACACTGCCCATATTTATATATGATACAGAAATATTAGACCAACTACCTAATAGGCAAGATGCTAGAATAGAATTTATAGCAGAATATTTAACGAAAGTTCAGAAATCTTATAGAGAGCATCAATCAGACATACTAATTCTGTACGGGAAACCAATCGATATTTTGAAAGAACTCATTCAGCATTATGAAGTAAAGTCTGTTTACACAAACGAGGACTATGAGCCTTACGCAAAAGATCGAGACTCAGAAATAGTAACTCTATTATCTACAGTTGATGCTAAATTATTTTCAGTAAAAGATCAAGTCATATTTGACTTTAGAGAAGTCCTAAAGGCAGATGGCACGCCTTATACAGTTTATTCACCGTATGCCAAACAATGGATTAAGAAGTTAGATACAGACCCTGAATTTTATCTAAAGCCGTATCCAACAGCCCAGTTTACAGATAATTTGGTGAAGTTTAAGGCACAAGATGCACCAAAAGTAGAAAATATTGGGTTTAAGCCCTCTAAGATTCAGTTTCCAAATAAAGAAATTGACTTGAGTTTTGTGAAAAGCTATGCAGAGGTAAGAAACTACCCCGATAGACCCAGTACAACCAGAATGAGTGTCCATCTTAGGTTCGGCACAGTCAGCATTCGTAAAATGGTAACAGACACCAGACCCGTGAGTGGTAAATATGTAGCTGAACTAATATGGAGGGAATTCTATATGATGATACTGGCGCATTTCCCAAAAAACGTATATCAAAGCTGGCGCCCAGAATATCTAAAGATAAAGTGGAATGATAATGATAAGCATCTGCAAGCTTGGAAAGACGGTAAAACGGGATTTCCAATGGTAGATGCTGGAATGAGAGAGCTAAATGAAACAGGCTTTATGCACAATCGTTTACGTATGGTTACGGCTGGCTTTTTAGTTAAAAATTTACTAATAGATTGGCGAAAAGGTGAAGCATACTTTGCAGAAAAGTTGTTAGACTTTGAACAGTCAAGTAATAATGGCGGCTGGCAATGGGTAGCAGGTACTGGTAACGATGCAGCTCCTTATTTCAGGATATTTAACCCCATCAGCCAAAGAGAGCAATGGGATGAAAACTGGAAATACGTAAAGAAATACATACCAGAATTAAATAGCGACGCTTATGCCAAACCCATTATTGATTTACCAAGTTCTAGAGACGCAGCCATTGAGGCCTATAAGCTGGCTAGAGGAGAAGCCTCAAAATAGATTATCTCTATCTAAATTCGCCAAATATGTGGCAAGAGTTACTTAATTTAGATACGCTTTGGTTTGTATTAGCAGGCATCATAGGCGGATTTTTAGGTGGATTTTTAGGCATAGGCGGGGGAATGATATTTGTCCCAGTACTAGGCTACTTTGTATCTAAACTTGGATTGTCAGACGTAATTTCGGTTAGGACTGTTTTGGCAAATAGCTTATTTGCTATTGTTTTCTCAGGTTTTAGCAGTAGCTATAAACAATATAGAAGTAAGAATTTCTATCTACAGCCTGTACTAAATGTTGCAATACCTGGCATATTCACTTCATTACTGCTCACTTATTTTATAAATTCAGGCACTTGGTACAATAAGAAGAGTTTTTCTATAGTGTTTTTGTCACTTCTTGCAGTGTTGTTAGTTAGAATGTTAATAAGACCTAAAAAAGCAGCAATCAACTCTAATGATCTAGGGGTAGAAGAAGTTGTTAGTTGGAAATATAATTTGACGGGATTCTTTTCTGGTTTTATATCCAGCCTAAGTGGGTTAGGTGGTGGGGTAGTCATTGTCCCCATACTAACGAATGTTATTAAACTAAAAGTTAAGCAGGCCATAAGCATAAGTACAGGTAGTTTCCCTTTGCTAGCACTCGCACTTAGTATATTTTATTCATTCCAATCTATACCAGGTGTATTTGCTGATAACATATATCATATTGGCTATTTACTCCCTAGTTACGTTTTCCCTATGGTAGTAGGTGTTCTCATCTCGACACCATACGGTGTTAAGCTAAATCATAATTCTGACGATAAATTGGTCAAGCTTGTATTCATTTTGGTATTGGCATTAATTGCCATACAAACAGTGCTAAAAATGTTTTTATAGCGAAAAATATGAAAATCATTTATTGTTTTTTTATTT
>JAWXCF010000127.1:0-5252 GCA_034440515.1 Bacteroidota bacterium | reverse complement strand
GGTTAGAAATATTAGAATATATTAGAGCTAATAAAGATATTAATTTCATTAAATTTAATAGTCGAGGAATAAATATTAAGGTAAGAATAGCAACCCCTACCTCATTATAATTTTTCCTATACTCTCATTTTCAACCTAGCATTGCTTTTCATTGTATATTACCTATATATTGGTTTGGTATGAATAAACAGAATGTTAGGCACAATCATTTCTCTAAAATATGTGAGAAAGAGATGAATGAAAACCTGCGAAAACTAAATGAAAGGGTAAGTAAAAGCATCATTGACGAGTCGTCTATAGTAATTAACATAGCTAGAGAAGAAGAAGCCAATGAAGCCAAATCTACTCGGGGTGAACGCCTAGCTGATAAAGTAGCAGAGTTCGGGGGTAGTTGGAAGTTCATCATCATTTTTGGTATCATCCTTTTGTTTTGGATTGTGTTAAATACTGTAATAATGATGAGTAAGGCATTTGACCCATATCCATTTATTTTGATGAATTTAATATTAAGCACCATTGCAGCACTTCAGGCACCCGTCATTATGATGAGCCAAAATAGGCAAGAGGGTAAAGACAGAGAGAGAAATAGAAATGACTACTTAATAAATATGAAGTCTGAAAGTGAAATAATGGCTCTGCACGAGAAGGTAGATATAATGAGTCAAGAGCAATATAGCCATATAATTAGAATACAAGGCAAGCAATTAGACCTAATACAAGACCTACAAAAACAATTACAAGAGTTAGTGAAGTCTAACTAAATATCTAAACAGTAAATTTGTCGCCTATGATGGCGAAATCTATATGCCTGGGCAAGAGAATTGTAGTAGTTGGACTGCTAATTTTTGTAGCGTTAGCCTGCAACAGAAAAGCAGCACCAGTTGGGCAAGGTACAGTGGTGGTAGAAAGTCAAACCCCCCTAGATTATAGCAAACTGGAGCCTGAAAATAATGTTCCAATAATCAGCCCAAGCTACAAAGGAAGAAAAACACAATACTGGGATCTAACTAATGTAGAATTAAAGTTAGAACCAAATTGGACAAATAGAACGTTGCCAGGGCTAGCTATTCTTAGTTTAATACCCCACGCGTATGCTACTGATTCATTAACGCTGAATGCTCGTGGAATGACTATAAACACTGTTAACCAGGTTGACGAAAGTGGATTATTGATTAGAAAGCTGAGCTACAACTACAATGATAGCACACTGCTAAAAATTAAGTTTCCAGAAAAAGTATCTCCATTTAAGAAGGTTTACATAGCCATAGACTATGAGGCTAAACCAGAATTACAGTTTAAGAAAAAACTGATAAATGATGCTACACACCAAGGCTTATACTTTATAAACCCAGATAATGAAGACAATGGATTGCCGCAACAATTGTGGACTCAAGGCGAACCAGAAGACAATTGTGGTTGGTTTCCAAACATAGAAGATACCAAACAGAAATATACCCAAACCATATACCTAACTGTAGATAGCAACCTGAGAACGATGAGTAACGGGGATCTGGTGTATAGTGAGTTAAATGCAGACGGCACCAGAACTGACCTGTGGGAGCAGAAAAAACCACACAGCAGCTATTTAACCGTAATAGCTGCTGGGGAATTTGATGTACTAGAAGATAAATATAAGAATATGCCTTTGCGTTATTACTTAGAGCCTAAGTATAGTGTGTATGGTAAACGCATATTTCAATCTACACCCAAAGTGCTTGAATTTTTCAGCAACAAGTTTGGCGTTGAGTACCCTTGGGGTAAGTTAGACCAAATGGTGGTGAGAAACTTTGTAAGTGGTGCGATGGAAAACACAGGCGCCATAGTCCACGGGGAGTTTGTACAACAAGACGAGTATGGCCAGTTCGATGTAAATTCTGAAGACTATATAGTACACGAGGTTTGTCACCAATGGTTTGGCGACTTAGTTACCTGTGAGGATTGGGCTAATTTAACTTTGAATGAAGGATTTGCTACGTTTGGCGAACAGTTGTGGTATGAGCATAAATATGGACAAGCTGCCGCAGAACAAAGACGTATAGAGGACTTTACATCGTATAATTATGAGGTACAATATACAGGCGCGCAACCTCTAATTCAATATAATTACAATAAGCCCCAGCATCTGTTTGATGCGCATAGATATAAGAAAGGTGGACTGGTATGGCACTTGTTGCGGTATGAATTAGGTGATGAGGTTTTCTTTAATGCAATAAAGACATACTTAAATAGATATGGCTATAAGTCAGCTAATGTAGATGACCTGAGGAATATAATGGAGGAAGTAAGTGGTAAGGACTTGCACCCTTGGTTTAAGCAGTGGACAAAGACACCTGGGCATCCCAATATATATTTGTCACCTAAATACGACAGTATAATCAAGTCAACGGTAATTACAGCTACCCAATTGCAAAGTCCAGCATTCTTTATTGACTTACCCATTAGAATGTACACACAAGAGTTTAACTATATAGACACTGTTTGGCATATTAATCACAGAGTTGAGCCATTTATAGTGCCAAGCAATATATTATATGTATTTGCAGACCCACACCAAAATTTGCCTTGTCTAATTCAACTAGACAGTATGTATGTTCCAGCTAATGAGGTTTTTGCCCTGAATAGTGTTCGGAACTTTACACCACGTGAGCGACTGTTTGCAGCACAGCACATTAATATGTGTATGCCACTAATAGCATCTACATTTAAACTGGCTCTATTTGATAGTTTTGCCTCTGTGCGGCGTACAATGTTAATTGCATTAGACACAACATCAGACTCTACCCTAGTGAATTCACTATTACCAGAATTGGTAAAAGTAGTAAAGACAGATAAAGTAAGTACACTGCGCACCACTGCATTAGGCATTATGGTTAAGCACAACATATTACCGCAAAACTTCCTAATGACAACCCTGAATGACAGTAGCTATTATGTAAAACTTTACACACTGCGTATGATTCAAAAGAAGATATACAAAACTGACACACTGGCCTATATGCTGTTGTTGCGCAATTATGAATACGCTATGAATAACCAGTTATTGATGGAGATAGCATCTACCTATAGCAAAGTACCGTTAACTACACATACTAGCTTTTGGAATGCAGGCTTTAGGCAAATAAGTAGCAATTATGTTTCTGGATTCTACGAGTACTATAATACTTGGTTGAAGAAAATATCAATTGAAACATTACTACAACAGGGCGACTTAATTATAAAAATGCACAGCAAATGCATTAATATAGAAGACAATGAAAGTTTTAGAAAAATAGCAACAACTGCCCTAAATAAGTTAAACGGCAATGAGTCACCCTTAGCTAAACAGTTTGTAGATCAGCTGCAATTAAAGTTAGCCAAGACGCCAACATATTAATAGGATTTAATAGTTAACTATATAATTACTGCTCCACATCTCTTATTCCTTAGCCTTACCTAGTCCATCAGCATACTATTTGCAAGTTGTTTATATTTGAAAAGATGTTAAACGCGCCAGACATACAACAGATAGAATCTAAAATAGAGCAAGTATTGCCCCTATTAAACCTTTGCTTGGCTGAGATGGAGACCAACATTATTGGTCAACGCCACCTACAACAACGTTTACTCATTGCATTGCTTTGTGATGGACATATTTTGCTAGAGGGGGTGCCTGGTTTGGCCAAGACTATGTCTATTAAGACTTTGGCTGATTGCTTACACGTTGACTTTAGTCGTGTTCAGTTTACACCAGACTTATTACCGGCAGATGTAATGGGGACAATGGTGTTCAATATGCAGGCAAATAGATTTGAAGTTAGGATGGGACCCATTTTTGCAAACCTAGTTTTAGCAGACGAAATAAACAGAGCTCCTGCTAAAGTACAGAGTGCTTTACTTGAAGCAATGCAAGAAAGGCAGGTAACCATTGGTGATGAGACCCATAAATTGCCACAACCATTTCTAGTAATGGCTACACAAAACCCACTTGAACAAGAGGGTACATATCAATTGCCAGAGGCACAGCTAGATAGATTTCTGATGAAGGTAAAGATAAGTTACCCCAGCCGGGAAGATGAAATGTTGATATTGCGTAAGGCTAGTGTAAATAATTTCCCTAAGGTGCGTCAAATATTAACTAATGAAGACCTGAAAGATATGCGTAAACTATGTCAGGGAATATATTTAGATGAACGCATAGAGGGATATATAGTAGATATAGTACAAGCAACTAGAAATGCAGAGGAAAGCGGACTGTCTCGATTAGCTCCCTATATTTCTTACGGTGCATCACCTAGAGCAAGCATAAGTCTGGCACAAACATCCAAAGCAATAGCCCTGCTTAACAACAGAGCATTTGTAATACCAGAAGATGTGCGCGCCGTAGCTCACGACGTATTAACTCACAGAATAGGAATTAGTTATGAGGGTCAGGCAGATGATATAGATTCTGACTTAATTATAACAGAAGTCCTTAATACAGTTAAGGTACCATAAGTAATATGGAGCTATTGCGAAAAGATGCCATCAGTTTCGATGCCCTAAGCCTAATAAAAAAGGTTAAAATAATAGAATTGCGCGCCAGAAAAATGCTAGATAACATTCAGGCTGGGCAAAATGTAAGCATACATAAGGGTAGAGGAATGAGTTTGGCTGAGGTTCGCCCTTATACATTTGGCGATGATGTTCGATTTATAGACTGGAACGTAACAGCAAGATATCATAGCCCATTTGTAAAGGTGTTTCAAGAAGAAAAGGAACAGACTATTATGATTGCCATAGACATTAGCCCCAGTACTTGGCTAGGTATAGGTCAAACTAGTCGTGCAGAATATATGGCAGAGATAGCTGCATCATTGGCAATAAGTACACAACGGCAAAATGCCTTATTAGGTTACGTACTATATACAGATCACGTAGAGCGTTATCATCCACCAGCTAAGTCTAAGTCAGTGTTTATACGGATGATTCACGACGTATTACACTATGAACCGAAGCATAAAAAGACCAATACTGAGCAAATGTTGAAGTTCATTCAAAGTCAACAAAAGCAGTCAGCTAGTATATTTATAATTAGTGACTTTACTGACCAAGGCTACGAGTATAAGTTGCGACAGGTGGCTGCTCGTCACAATATAATGGGCATCAGAGTTACAGAGAGACCTGAACTTGCTATACCAGACCTTGGCTTAATAGCTGTAGTAGACATTGAATCGGGTAAACGACAATGGGTAGATACTGGTAACCCGCATTGGAGAAATGAATGCATTAACACT
>JAWXCF010000126.1:0-4570 GCA_034440515.1 Bacteroidota bacterium | reverse complement strand
TCACTAGCATCCCATTATAATCAAAAGAGATTCAATTGATTATGATTTAGTTCTTTGAAAGATTGTAGATAATTTTTGTCAAACAGTTGATTGACGGGGGTTTTGTTAAGTAATGTGATGCTCAAGATCTGTAATATTTCGTAGTTAGAATGCTTGATTTTTAACTCCTGTTTCATAATCGCAACCGTGACGTATGTTATTATGGCAGTGTAAATTTGGATTTTAACTGCGTTTTCTGTGTAGCCCCAAAATGACTTTACCTTTAAATGTTGTTTTATCCATTTGAAGAATAATTCTATTTGCCACCGTTGCTTATAAAGCTGGGCTATTTGTAATGCAGAGACGCTAAAATTATTACTTACAAATTCAAATGTCATGTTGATTTCAGCATCATAATATTTTACTCGTCTTAATTTTTCCGGGTATTTTTTGTTGGCATAATAATTATTGAGTTTGATTGTTTGGTCGCAAAGCAGGCCCGTGGTTTTGTCTACTTTTCTGGAATAAAGCCTTCGGTAATTGGTATTTGTTTTTAGCCTTGTTACAAAATAAGCTTTGTGGTTATGAATGTTGTAAAGCCTTGCAAAATCAACATAACCCCTATCTAAAATATAGGTACTATTTGCTTCTATCTCCATCACGTCTAAATAATTCACATCATGTACACTGCCATCGGTTATGTGAATAAAACTTGGAATGTTGGTTTTTAAATCCAGTTGAGTATGCAATTTTATAGCACCTTTATACTTTTTAAATTTTGCCCACCAAAATACTTCTAAGCATAAATCAATAGTGGAGGCATCAACAGCATAAACATTGCCCTCTATGTCCAGATTAAAATCAGCATTGTCAACGCATATTTTACGGGCATGGGCAATTAAAATATAGGAATAGTCGGCAAAAATTCGCCAGTCCCTTTTTATATTGGCATTAGATAAGTTGTTTTTAGAAATACCAATGCCTAAGCCTAAGTGATACCATTTACTTTTCTGAGTATCAAGACAGGTAATTAAATCACTAAGGCTTTCTCTATTGCAAAGTTGGCCAAACATTAAACACATTAATTGATGCCAACAGGTAAAATGTTGCACTCTATAGTTACCATTATACTTGTTTACGCATTTAATAAAATCATTGGCATCTATAAATGAAGCTACCTGTGCAAAAACATATTTCCCTTTATTCATCTAGCAAGCTATGACAGCTTGGCATTTTTAGAAAAACCATTTTTTGCTCAAATCGTTTGAACGCTAAATATCAATGAAACCCTTATCTGACAATACTTTCAAAGAACTAAATTTTGCATCGTTGGGATGCTAGTGATAAATACCATTTGTTAGTGTTTCAGTTGATAAGTCTATATTATAATTACCTGGATAATACTTGGCTTGATTTACACCTCTGATATTAAATTTCCCGTACTATTAAAAATTTGAATTTTTAAATTGCTCTCCTTTAATAGTTTGAAAGATAGCATTGTTCGATTAATTGCTGGATTTGGGTTTAAAGAAACCTTTTCTATAAATCTACTTTGATTATTTTGATGATTGATATAAAATGAATCTTCTACATCTCGGCTTAATATTGCACTTAATGCTGCATATTTAGTTGAATTACAAAAAGTTGTTGCATCAGTAGTGCTTGAAATCAACAAGCCACAAGGGTCTTTAACATTGTTAATTATAGTAACATTGGATGGCGGAAAAGCAATGCCAGAATTATTGATTACGTTCCCCATAACATATAATTTGATATTTGAACCGCTTGGAAATGTAACATTCGGCCCAATCTCCAAATCCCTGAAACATAAAATATCGTTTAAAACGGTTGTGTTTGACAGCTTTATATTTGTAGGGATACCAGCGAAAGTATTATCCCATTTACTATTGCCTATTCCCCATGGCCCAACACTACTTACCATACCATTTTGATTTACGCTTACCAAATCCTGATATGAATCATAACTCCAATACCTTGTTACTTCCGATCGGGAATAGTAATACGTATAAGTCTGTATTATTTTATCAACATTAGTTCCGGGATTCGGGGTAATTGGTTCAAGCTCCAAAAATATTCTCAAACCAATTGAGTCACTATAAGAAATATCACCGCCACCCATATAGAAAGAAAGTTTATCCATACAACTTACTGGTACAAACTGTGTTGATACTACAGCTCCATTAAATGTAGTAGCGTTATTTTTTAAAATTAGGTTATACCCCATTTGGTTTAATTTATCTTCAGTTATTGATTGCCAGGCAGGAGAGTTTAAACCATAATGGGTTGGAGTTGGTTGATCTATAAAAGTGGGGATGTAATCTTTACTAATTGGGAAAACCAGCCCCACCTGCATTTTATTTATTTTTAATCCTGCTGCAGGGTTTAATACATATTTTAAATTTCCTGAAATTTTATATTGCCAAATTGTTAACGCCGCTTCTGGAATGTATGGGCAATTAGCATTGTAGATGCAATCAGTAGAATTGGATATTTCCTGATTTGTAAAATACGAAGCACTCGGGTATTCAGCCGCTTCTAAAGTCGGTTTTTCTATCAGGTTAAATACACCTAAAATATTGTTGTAAGCAGGTTTAATTTGAAAAACATTATCTGGACTTGAACTAAGACTTCCAGGAGAAGTAATATAACCATTAGCGAATAGAAAGTTTTGACTTATTGTGCCTGTAGCTATAGCTTTCAATTTTGATTCTGCAAAAGTAGTAGTTTTTATTGTTTGGTCTAATGGCCTGTTATTCGATTTTTCAAAAATTGCCCCAATTAAAGATGGTATGGAAAATATGGCTTTTATGCCTGCAAAAGCACCAGTAGCTCCAAATAATTGGTCAAAAAATTTATCAGTAAACGGCGGCGTTTTACCTGTTAAAACACCATTCAAATTTGAGGATACCTGATCACCTGCAGCCATTAATTTATTACCTGCATCTGTAAATTTGGATATACCATTAATTGTGTTATCTAAACTATTGAAAAGTTTATCAAGTCCAAATCCAAAGTTTTGGTTACTTACCACTGAATTTGAGTTATTGGTAATTGAAATAACTTTTGTAGAAATGGTTCCGTTTATTGAAAGGTTAACTTCCCAATTTGAGAATAGCAAAGCTTGTAAATTTAGTCTTGAATAATTTTTACAAGCACATGGATCATATAATGTTGGTATGTCCCCATACAACCAAAAAAAGAGATTGTTACCCTGTCCACTATTTAAAAATTGATTAGGTAATGTTTTAGACGCTTTGCCATTGATCATATTCAGTGGCAAAGTGTTAATCCCTGTTTGGCTAAGCATCCCATTTGTACGAAATCCATTAGTAAAATTGAGTTTTAGAGAGGCGGATTGAAAAGAATTATAACTTGAATTAACTTATACAAATAATCTCAGGGTTCCATTATATCTATTATATAAAACAAACCAAGGATTGTCAGTTCCTAGTGTAGCATTTCCAAAATTTCTGGCAATAAACTCCCAGCCATCTTCGGGGCGATAGTTTTTAAATGTTACTAAAGCTAAGTCGGTAATATTAGGATTTCCATTAGTATTATAAAATGGACTTACAATTCAGTACGAAATCGGAACAGGAGTACCTGGCCTATAACCAGTCCATGTTTGAAGACGCCAATCCCATTTTAATTGTTGTGTTGGATCGCTTGAGTTTTGATAATTAGACGGGTTGGTAGAAACGGTGTTAATCGGGCATTGAGCATTAATTTGTTTTTGGGATAGCAAAGCTATTAATAATAAAACGTATAGATTTTTCATGTAATTATTTTAAAGATTTTGGTACTATGATGAGCTATTGCTTTATAATTTTTTGCCAATGAATTTCTTAACTATGAAAGAATCGTTAAAGGAAGTATTAGGGTCTATCCTGTAAAAGGAGTAATCGATTGAAATACTATCACGGCTTTTATTTTGAAGCCCAAAGGAAAAAGGGAACGAATACTTTTCTCCTGCCATTTGAAAATAATACTTTGGACCAAGTGCACTACAAATACCAAAACCTCTCGACCACTTTACTATCTCTAATTTATAGGGATATCCTCTAAGTAGGTTTTGAATACCCCATATTTTTTGAGGTGTATCATAAGTTGAATCAATCATACTACCTATTGTAACAATGTATTTACTTGCAGTATCATCAGCATTTGCACCAAAGTAATCTCCAAACAATGTGATACGGGATAATATATGAAACTTTTTTTCAATTGTATCTGTAAATGACGATAAACCATTACTGTATCGCCAATTAATTATAAGTTTTGCTGTGATTTCTTGTATAGGAGTATTAAAATCAACGCTTATTTTGTTTCCATTCCTGGGAGTTGTTTCATTACCTATCAACCACCTTGCATTTATTATTCTACTTGATTTTAGATTAGTAGAAAAAAAAATGCTATTTGTTTGAAAGTTAATATCAGTAGGTAAGAATTTATAGATAGTAAAAGTAGTATCATCTACGAGTGAATCTAATGATTGCTCTGAACTGCTTGATGATGTTAATTTACATCCTTCCACAATTTCCCCAATAATTATTTTTGGCCTTACGGTATC
>JAWXCF010000125.1:0-29621 GCA_034440515.1 Bacteroidota bacterium | reverse complement strand
TCGGCATCACGTACTATAAGCGGGATTTCATAACGATAAAAATTATCTCCACCGCTAGGTAAATCGCTGATGTTAAGTATGCGTTGGGCAGATACAACACTTGGAAACTGCGCTAGAAATAGCAGCAGAGTTAGTAGTCTTAATGTTCTGTTTTTCATAATTATGGGAGTTTATTACAGTCAACTTTATTAATATATAGTGGTATTTCATTATAGGTTTTAAATCCGTCCTTTAACTTTATATCTTGGGTTGCTCGAAGTGTAACTTGAAACTGTTGGTTCGTATTTATAAAATTTGCATCACATGGAATGGTGGATGTGCCTCCAAATTCCAATATATTTTTAACAGAATGAAGTGTTGGTGGATATTGTGTTGGAAAATTGTAATAACATGGTTGAATGTTAACATTACATTCTTTCTTTAATTTCCAATATCTAAAATAATCTATATACATTATTAACTCATGACCATCGCCATTTGTATTTGTCATATTTACACCATCTAAATTACCACCCATACCCATTATTAGACCACCTGTAACCTCAGCCAAATCACTAACTGGATGAATTGATTTATTGGGAGTAACAGTTGAAGAGCAATCTTCATTATGCCTTGGATATTTATACTCGAAATCTCCTTCTATTTTATATTTTACCTTTCCATCAAAGTAAAAAATAATCTGGTCAGGTGTCCATTCCATCCCAAATGTGTGAAAATCAGCAAAATCTATTTCATTTTTATAATGTATTTTAGTAAAATTTGTTGCAATATCCCCTAATGTACATTTTTTTACTTCTAAGTCTGTGTATTCTAACACAAAATGACCCTCTTGTTTCTGATTGTTAAATTTATGAGGGTCTCCACCATTTTGGACCCACCACTTTTTCATTAGTTGTTCAATCCCAGCAGGTTTCCAAGTGTGAACATTGAAAGTATAATTATTTAAGCGAGGCACTGTTGATGGTCTATTCATATCAGTAACTAATTCAAAAATGTCAAGTTCCATCCAAGCTACATCTTTGGGAAAGCTCCCCCCAAATATCCAGAATGCTGCATTAAAATAATTTCCAAAATTATTAGGTTCATAATCCATTGGAAGCTTGACTCTCGCCTCAAAAAATCCATGACCAAACTCTCTTCGCCCACCAGTACTTACATCACCATATGAATAATAATAATTATGTGTCATAGTAATTTTAGTTCGATCTGGTCTTTCAATTTCATATTTTCTAGAAATTTTTTCTTTTCTTATAATACATTGTAAGTTACCGCCAGTCACCTTGGTATTTCTACCAAACACTTCATTATATACATTTCCAAAATTGTCATCATTGGCATCAAGCCCTGCTCTACACTATGGGCAAGCATCTTTCCATTTGTTGGGGTCAACTCTTGGGTCAATTGAATTGAACTCATCAAACCACTCTAGTTGGTAATTGTGATCATCAAAATTTAGAGGTAATACTTGCGTAAAACATAGATTTGATAATAGAGTAAATGCAATAAGGACAACGACTTTCATATACTATTAAAATTTGTACTTTCCAAAATGAGTGTTTTTTATAAAAAAAAAAAATAAACAATGTTATCAAATTATTAACATTTCTTAGTCCCCAGTATAAAACTTTTCAATATATGAAAATAGTAAGAAAAAAAAGTTATTGCTGCTCCACTTTAGCCAAGTAGTTAAGGCTGAGTATTTGATTTAAATTACAGAATCTGAAATTTCTCTAATTGGCGTTGTGCTATTTTAGGTGACTTTTTGAAATTAGAAATAATAGAGTCAAAATCATCTAACAAAATTTCTCCTTTGTATTGAGCCTCAAATGAGTGCTTTAAAAGACTAATCAAATCTAAGATTGGTTTCTCCTGAATAGTAGTACAATCTATATAAGAGTCATATTCTAGCCAATCATAATTTTTCACTTAATATTTGCAATTGAAGGGTCTGCAACAGATTGCTGTAATGGACGTTTTGGTTAATTTTTGAATTAACATATACTAGCGCTACTTCCTCTACACTACATCCAACTACAATGCAATACTTATTTTTAGGTGGCTAGGTCTGTGTTTGATAGTAGAATATGACCGACTTAGGATTTCTAATAATGTCCTCAATAATTCTATCCTTTTCATCATCAGGAATAAAATCACCTAAATTATCCATGAGTTGGTATTGGCAACTGATTTTCTAGGTTGAACTTGATAATCTCTAAAATTTCATCACTTGCGCCTCCTTCCATAGCTATATCTAGTGGTGATATCTTTCGAGTTGCTTGTTGCCAAGCTGGTTCATAAGATTATAACTCTAATTCCTTAAATCCTAAACTTTTGTTCTCTAATATTGATTCCGAAAGACATTCTAATCTGGAGGCAGAGAAATAGGTAAGATCTGCATTCAATAACGGGACTACATTAACCTCATTTTTGATTTCTATGCAGTCGTTTAGAACACTACTTTTTCCCTCTTTTACTGCCTTTATTTCATTATACATTTTAGTTGGCACAGGTCCATTTGGCAATGCATAAAAATCGTCACTAATCAATTTATCGCAGTACCTAAGCAAATGCTTTTGCTCAGCGAAATACAATATCTTGAAAATTTTACAGTAAGACACCCCAAACAATTCATTGCTGATATAGAGCAGTTGCGTAGTATTCTCTGGACTCATCTTATTGTAACGAATGTATCTGTCACAAAGTTACTATAACAAGATACATAAAATCTCTCTTACTCAACACTTTTGGGTTGAATTAGTAAAACCCTCATAATATTTATTTGTCTTTTTCTTAAACTTATTTATTACTTTCTTAAAATCGAACTGATAGCCTAATTAAAAGCACGGGATGAAATTATGTTAATCTTATCGCTTTACTCAGCCTGCAAACTCTGCCTCAGCTGGGGCACCTGCATTAATGAATTTTGCTCTTAAGAATTCTCTATTTAATCTGGCAATGTGGTGTTGACCTATTTGTTTGGGACACTCACTGCTGCAAGCACCGATGTTGGTACAGTTACCAAATCCTTCAGCATCCATTTGGGCGACCATAGCCTCTACTCGTTTGCTACGCTCTATGTTGCCTTGTGGCAATAGTGCTAAGTGAGATACCAAGGCAGCTGTAAATAGCATACTGCTAGCATTAGGGCAGGCTGCCACACACGCGCCACAGCCTATACAAGTAGCCGCTGTAAAGGCTTCCTCTGCATTGTCTTTAGGTATCAATATTTCATTAGCCTCTGGTGCAGATCCTGTATTTACAGATATGTACCCACCAGCTTGACCAATTCTATCAAAAGCACTGCGATCTACAACTAAGTCCTTAATAACTGGGAAGGCTTTAGCTCTCCAAGGTTCTACTATTATGGTATCGCCATCATTAAAGTGACGCATATGTAATTGACAAGTAGTTATAGCTTGATCTGGACCGTGCGCACGACCATTAATCATCACACCGCAAGATCCGCATATTCCTTCTCTGCAATCGTGGGCAAACTCGACTGGCTCTTCGCCTTTGTTTACCAATTGCTCATTCATAATATCAAGCATTTCGAGAAATGAAGCCTCAGGCGACACATTTGGTACTTGATAGGTAGCTAGTTTCCCTTTTTGCTTACCATCTTTCTGTCTCCAGACTTTGACTGTAATATTCATAGTCTTATTATATTATTTATAACTTCTTTGTGAAGGTTTCACAAATTCAAAATTCAACTCTTCTTTATACAGCGTTTCTGTATTTCCTGCTCCTTCGTATTTCCAAGCAGCAACATAGCTATAGTTTTCATCGTCACGTAACGCTTCACCCTCTGGTGTTTGGTGCTCTATGCGGAAGTGTCCGCCACAGCTTTCCTCGCGTTGTAGTGCATCGTATGCCATTAGTTCACCTAGTTCTAAGAAATCTGCCAATCTACCGGCTTTCTCCAATTGCTCATTTAGGTTGTGTTTATCACCCAATATTCTCACATTGGTCTCAAAATCATTCTTAATCTCTTTAATGTCAGCAATCGCCTTGTTTAATCCTTCTGCGCTGCGGCTCATCCCTACAGCATCCCAAATCACTTTGCCCAGTTTACGGTGTAGCTTATCTGGACTTTCAGTTCCGTTTACAGACATCATTTTATCAATGCCATCTATTACTTCTTTCTCAGTTTGTTTAAACTCTGGTGCAGTAGCATCAGCTTTATCAAAACCTAGACTAGCCAAATAGTTACCAATGGTAACTGGCAATACAAAGTATCCATCAGCTAACCCTTGCATTAAGGCACTGGCACCCAGTCTATTCGCTCCGTGGTCGCTAAAGTTAGCCTCCCCCGTTACAAATAGTCCGGGTATGTTACTCATTAGGTCATAGTCCACCCATAGTCCACCCATAGTGTAGTGTACCGCAGGGTATATCTGCATCGGAGTTTTATACGGATTTTCATCCTTTATTTTCTCATACATTTGGAATAGGTTACCATATCTGGCTCTGATAGCATCTTCACCTAATCTGCTTATGGAGTCAGCAAAGTCCATATATACTGCCTGACCTGTTAGACCTACGCCTTTACCCTCATCGCATACTTCTTTTATATTTCTTGCAGCTATGTCTCTAGGTACTAAGTTACCAAAACTAGGATACTTACGTTCTAAGAAATAATCTCTCTCTGTATCCGGTATTTCACTTGGGTTTCTCTTGTCGCCTGCTGCTTTAGGTACCCAAACTCTACCGTCATTCCTTAGTGACTCACTCATCAGGGTCAACTTTGACTGATAGTCTCCACTGGCTGGTATGCAAGTTGGGTGAATTTGAGTGAAGCAGGGGTTAGCAAATAAGGCACCTCTTTTATGACTTCTCCAAGCTGCAGTTACATTACTACCTTTGGCATTTGTACTTAGGTAAAACACGTTGCCGTAGCCACCAGTAGCCAATACTACCGCGTGAGCAGCCCAGCTTTTTATCTCTCCACTTATTGAGTTTCTAGTTACTATTCCCTGAGCCTTACCACCTACCACTATTAGGTCTAGCATTTCGTGGCGAGGGTACATATTCACCTTACCTAAGGCTATTTGTCTATTTAATGCACGATATGCACCATACAGCAACTGTTGACCAGTTTGCCCCCTGGCATAGAAGGTACGGCTAACTTGAGCCCCACCAAATGAACGGTTGTCTAACATTCCACCATATTCTCTAGCTAGGGGTACACCCTGTGCTACAGCTTGGTCAATAATGTTGACACTGATTTCTGCCAAACGGTGAACATTTGCCTCTCTAGCTCGGAAGTCACCCCCCTTAATAGTATCGTAAAACAAACGGTAAATACTGTCACCGTCATTTCTATAATTTTTAGCCGCATTTATACCTCCCTGTGCGGCAACACTGTGCGCACGGCGGGGGCTGTCGTGAAAACAAAAGCAATGTACGTTATAACCCAACTCTGCAAGTGATGCAGCTGCACTAGCACCGGCTAAGCCTGTACCTACTACAATTACGTCTAGCTTACGCTTATTAGAGGGGTTTACCAATTTAACGTCGAAGCGGTGCTTATTCCACTTGCCATCTAATGCTCCAAAGGGAACCTTAGAATCGGGGGTGTGCATACCGTTGCTGCCTGCACTATTTATATTGTCTGAATGCGTATCCATTTCTGACTGATGTTAAAAATTTTTAAAAAGGAAATAAATTGGCATACTGGCAAATCCTACTGAGTAAACAATAGCGATAACAGAGCCTAATGCCTTAATAAATGGGTAATATTTTGGGTGACGAAAACCTAATGTCTGAAATGCACTGGTAAAAGCGTGAAATAAGTGTAAGCCTAATAATATCATACAGAATACATAAAATCCAGCATATAATGGACTGGCGAATGCTTCCTCTACTGCCTTATATATATCAGTTACTTCGCCTGTAATTCTATACGGTACAAAGAATGTATATAGGTGAATACAGATGAAAAATAATATAATCAAGCCTGACAATATCATAGTTCTGCTGCTAAGTTTGGTGCCAGGACTGGGGCGTTTTGCAACATATTTTATAGGTCTAGCCTTATTGTTTTGCAAAGCCAATATGACACCATCAATACTGTGAAAGATGATAGAGGCAAATAAGAAAATTTCTATAACCCGTATCAACGGGTCTTGAGTCATAGTGTGGCTGTGCTCATTAAATGCAATACCGCCATCATTTACAAACAATTTAATATTTCCAATTAAATGCACAGCTAAAAACAATATCAAGAAAAGTCCCGTCAGTGCAGATATAACTTTCTTCCCAATAGAATAGCTAAAAGTTCGTGTAAACCAGTTCATTAAGTATCTCTTATTTTAGTTAAATTAAGGATATTGTTATAACCCTTAATTCGCACAAAAGTAGCTGAATTAACCCCTCTATTAGGTTATTTTCAATGAATTTATACCGAATCTAAATAAGATGATGATAAGTCTTATATTAATTATTATTTAGACTATTTAAGACTACAATCCTATTAGAAATAACAAATTTTTTTTCTCAAATGTATTATTCAGCTTTTGCTTCATCTATCAATTCTCCTTTTAATGTTTTTCTTAAAAATCGTCGTTTCTCAACTATCTTAAAATATTGGTCTGAATTAATATTTTTAAATTGAGCAGTCTTGGCTATTACCACGCTTGCATTTGGCATTATGGTTATTACACAATTTGGTGCAGCAGTAATTTGAGATGATATGAAGAGTGTTGAGCCAGCCTGCACATCAATGTCTCGATTTATAAATTTATCACCAAGCCATTTTACAGTATCAGTTCCAGAAATTAGTAAAGCTTGCTGTGTACTCTTCTTAAGCCAATATGGCACAACAACTTGATGGACATTTCCGCGCAAACCACTTAAGCCGAGATGCATATAGCCCATTTGTTGTGGACTAAGACCGTTTCCAGCCTTTGGCCAATAGTCCATTACATTGTTGCTTTGTCCCATACTAGTATTGGGCAGGTCAGTACAGTCGTTATTGTGAAATGGGTGCTGCAACCCAAGGCTATGACCTATTTCGTGTGCCAAGGTATTGCCAATAGTCCAATGGTCTGGGTGAGTAGAGTCGCTGGCTGCAAATCCGTATGCGCCAAGTACATATAGCCATTTACCATTAAACAGGTCTCGCGCCATACCCTTATTTTTAAACGTATTAGCTTCAAAGAAAAATACGTGAATGGCGCTATCTCGTTGTCTGATCGGCAGATTTGCTACGTACTTATCCCACATATTTTCTGCCTTGGTAAATGCTCGACCCTCATTCATTAGGCTGTCGCCTATAGGGGCATTCGGCTTTTTTATTCCTAATCCTACATTAAATGCTTGATCAGTATCATCTCTATGCTCATATATGGTGTCTAGTACTATGTGTATTCGGCTATCGGGTATTAATACATAGTATGGGTCTGGGCTGACAGGATATAATAACTCTACATTTCTAAATTTGCCATTGCTGTGATTCAGAATTCTACCTATCACATCACGGCTCCAGGCATCTTTGCCAAAGTTTCCCGTACCATCAGCACATTGAAATAGATGTATTGCGATTCTAATGTGTTTAACTGGATATTGATTAGAATCATAAGGAATATAATTTCTAGCATCATATCTCGGCAAATCACTTAGCCTAACTACCTCTACCTGTGCTACTAACCTAGCACTTACAAAAAATGAAAGTAGTAAAACAATATTGCGAATGCACATACCACTAATATAAAGCAGAATTTATGCCTAAATTAATAAATTAAAATATTGCGACTCTAACTTATTAAATTTTAATTGTCGAAGTTCTAAACCACATTCAATACAAATGCAGTTTCCTCCCATTGTTCTGAATAAACTTGGAATGAAATAATTACCCTAAAATGGGTATATGGTAAACTCTCTTTAAGCCAATGCACCTCGCCTTTTTAAAGCTCTGCTGCTTTTTTTACCATATATAGCCCAAGTCCCAGACCTTTATCTTCAAGATTCCCAATGCATAGAGTGTACTAATACATTCCACTCCTCTTTCACTTTTCCCAGTTAAATGATAGTATCAGGATTAGCATTTTGTACCAGACTATGTGCCCTTCTTGTAATTAATACCAAAGTGGCAATTAGAAATTCCTAATCTCAATTCTATGCATACTTTCAATCCAGAATTCAAATATGTGACAGTAAAGCAGCAAATCTTTCAAATATTGTTACAATTATTTAGCATAAAATATCTGTATCTTACAATAGGTAGTATGACAGTTATACATCGTTACAAATTCAAAATTATTGAATTTTAGCTACACATTTGGTTAAATACGCAATGTGGCACCAATCCGTTTTGCCTTTACAGTAAATTTTCTTATAATTAATATTAAGTATCCTAAGACTAATATTATTTACAATATTCAAGTAAAGTACATAAATCATATTGCAATAGTAAAATTATGCTCTCAGCTTGTAATATTGACTTCTGTAGTGCCTAGGGTTTAAATGGAAACTTTGCTTGAATTTACGATTAAAATATGACTGATCTATAAAACCAATCTTATCGCTAATCACATTAATAGGTAAATCGCTGCTAATTAACAGTTCTAACCCAATTCTAACCTTACACTGTGAGGCGTAGTTTAGTAGGGGTATTCCCATTACTCGCTTAAAATATTGCCCCAAATAGCCATTGCAAACCCCAAGTTCAGTAGCCACAGATTCGAACTCTAAATCGTCGAATATATTAGCGTGAATATATTTTAGCGTAGTTAGTAGGCGATTATCAGAAAGTAAATTTCTAAATTGTATTAAAATATCAGGTTGTGAAACTTCTAATTCTCTAAATATCAGGAAGTTAATAGCATTAAGTGCAGCATTGGTTATTTCTTTACTGTAAGAACGTACGAAATCAAGTTCCTTAATGATAATTCTAATGGAATTGGTTACTTGATTCTGGTCTGTAAGATGCAGTATATCTGCATTTATTAAATCGTAAATGGGAATATTCCAGCTGTGCGCAGTGAAAAACAACAACTCAAATTCATAATAGGGTTGAAATAAAAGCGGCATTTTTTCCTTATCGAATAATACCCCTAATGGTACAAAGTAAGAGACCTCCCTTACATTAGTTTTTTTATCTATAGCAGAAATAATACAGTTTGCGAACGAAGGCATTCCTATTAATTGATCTTCTAATAGTTTTTCGGATAGCCTGACAAATTTAGCAGGGAGGCTTTGCAGGTTCAAACCTGAAAGTAATTTAGCAGAATACATATAGTTTTAGTTGGTTAGCTTTAACAGTCAACTCTAATTAAGAGTATCTTGAGCGGCAATAAGAGGACGAATTAATTAAAAAAAATTTAATTATCAATTTTTCCCTTTTTTGTTAAAATGTAAGATACCTCACGTTTTTGTTATTTTTATATACTAAAAATAGTATTTTCACCAAGCAATCCAAGCAATAAATTAGTGATTACTATCATAAAAATATATTACACCTTTACAATTATTTAAATTAAGGTAACCTAAATAGTCGGGAATTTTATTGTAATGATTGTTACTATTTCGTCAAAATAATAGTAAAAAAATGCTAACTTTTTAGTTTATCTAATGCCAAACTAAGCGCTCCAGCCATCAAATTGGTAGCTTCATTATGAGATTTATACAATTCAATTAAGGCTTGTTTAATAACAGCTTCTACGTCTTCGAATATTGCTTTGTCAGTTAATTCCGAATTTTGTTGCATTAAGTAAGCAAATACTCTAGCCATTCCACAATTGGCAATAAAGTCTGCTAGCACACTAAAGTTTTCATCTGCAAATTGGGCATTTTCACCCATAAATATCTCTGGGTCGGCAAAGGGTACATTTGCTCCACTACTTATTATCTGCACTCCAGCTACTTTCATAGACTCTAGTTGTGACTTATTAACTAGACGGCTGGCAGCTGCTGGTATAAATATGTCTGAGGGTACAGACCATATTTTTTCATTTACGTCTTCAAATGACAATAGATTGTCGTGCGATAAAGAATTGCCGATTCTGGTGTTAAACAGTGTCTTTACTTCACTAAATGAGTAACCGTCTTCGTTTATCAGACCACCAACTCTGTCTATTATGCCTACTATTTTAACTCCATCTTGTGCTAAGAAATAGGTAGCTGCTGCAGCAACATTTCCCCAACCCTGTATGGTAGCACGTTTACCAGCTATGGTTTGGTTGAGCCATATTTTATAATAATGCTTTACGGCTACGGCTACTCCCCAACCTGTTATCATATCTGCTACAGTATAGTTCCTATGTAAATCTGGTGAGTAGAATTCTGTCATCAACCTAAAGCTAACTCCAATTTGCAGCTGATTTATAAGCTTTAGTTTAAGGTCATTATCAGGTTTAAAGTGACCCATTAGCACACCCTCTTGTGGATGTTCAAGTCCGTATTTATTAGTAATAGGTATTACCTCGTGTATTTCGTCTATGTTCAGGTCGCCACCTGTACCATAATAGGTTTTTAATATTGGCATTAAAGCCTGATACCATCTGTGCAATACAGCTTCCTTTCTTGGGTCGCTTGGGTCGAAGTTGATTCCAGATTTTGCACCTCCTATGGCTGGGCCGCACACACTAAACTTAATCTCCATAGTCTTTGCCAGACTGGTTACTTCATTCTTATCTAAATCTTTACGCATTCTGGTGCCTCCACCTGCTGCACCACCCCTTAGGCTGTTTATCACAGCATACCCTACTGCATCTGTCTCAGAGTCGTGCCACTCGAAGCTGATATAGGGTTCTGTAGCCTCATATTGACGCAATCTGTCTAGGGTAGTACTCATTCTTGTATTGTTCATTACTGTGCAGCACAAAAGTAAAGTCTTGCCTGTAATATTGCTGAAGGCAGGTAAACAAATAACTCTATTCTAAAACACAGTCTATTTATTCTGAGCTTAAATACTCATCTACTTGGGCTAATGTCAGGGCAAACTGCTGATTTAGATGATTCTTATACCAATCTATTGTCATTTCTATTGCCTTAGCACTGTTCCACTTAGGCTGCCAATTCAGTAGGTTTTTAGCCAAACTTATATCTAATTGCAATAGATTCGCCTCGTGCACTGCACTAGCATTTGGTAAGTTGGTGTATGTCCCACCACCCCAAGCCATTAGGCATTTATTCACCAGTTCCTCTACTGACAACACATCTTCTTGATTGGGTCCTATATTGTAAGCTTGACTATGCAGTTTAGGATCTTGCCCAAGCTGCGACGCCAAAAGTAAATAGGCACATACAGGTTCTAATACGTGTTGCCAAGGTCGCACAGAGTTTGGGTTTCGCACCACTACTGAACCTTCACTTAGCAAAGCTCGGGCAATGTCTGGCACCAATCTATTTGCACTCCAATCACCACCACCTATTACGTTACCTGCTCTAGCTGAGGCAATTGCCTGCTGATGCTTAGCATATTCGTGAATTGGGAAAAACGAACGTCTGAAACTACTTACTGCTAACTCGGCTGCTGCCTTACTACTTGCATACGGGTCGTGTCCACCCAATGTATCGTTCTCACGGTAAGGGTAATACCATTCTTTGTTTTCATAAACTTTATCTGTAGTTACCAGCACTGCGTAGCAATTATGACCACTCAGTTTAATTGCGTTCATTACATTTACCGTACCCATCACATTTACATCCCAAGTATAGGCCGGGAATTGGTATGCGTCTATTACAAGCGCTTGTGCTGCTAGGTGAATAATATAGTCTGGTTGAAATCGGCTAATTTCTTCAGTCAATCTATCAGCGTCCCTTATATCTGCAATTATACTGTGGCATAGCGAGTCGCCATCTATCGCATTGTACATACTGCCATCATCTGCGGCAAGGGCATAGCCCATTACTTCATTATTTCCTAGGTAATTTAGTACTGCTAGCATCCAGGTTCCTTTAAATCCTGTATGTCCAGTTATGAATATTCGCTTATTTGCAAATGTGGTTTTCAGTCTATTTATCATTCCACACTTTCCATTCAGGTTTATTTTCCCACATTTCGTTTAGATCTATACAGTCCCTTAGGGTATCCATACATTTCCAAAACCCATTGTGTTTATATACGTTCAGTTGCCCTGCTTTGGTTAAATCCTCTAGTGGTTGGCGTTCCCACATTATATTATCTGCATCAACAGTCAAGTAATTAAATACCTCTGATTTTAATACAAAGAATCCACCGTTTATCCATACGCCATCGTCATTTGGCTTTTCTTTAAATGCAGACACTCTGTTTGCATCATCTACCTCCATTACGCCAAATCTACTGCCTGGTTGTATAGCAGTCATTGTAACTACCCCCCCGTGTTGGTGGTGAAATTTTTCTAGTTCATTTAGGTTTACGTTTGCTACGCCGTCACCATAGGTCAACATAAAGTCTTCACCCTCTGGTATATATTTCTGCACTCGCTTTAACCTGCCAGCTGTCATTGTTTCCAGCCCAGTCTCCACCATTGTTATTTTAAAACTCTCTGTTGGGCTATTATGTACCGTAACAGTATTATCTATTAGATCAACAGTTAGGTCAGAATTATGCAAAAAGTAGTTGATAAAATATTCCTTTATCACGTAGCCCTTATACCCTAGACAAATGATAAAATCATTATACCCATAGGCATCATATATCTTCATTATATGCCACAATATGGGTTTTGCCCCAATAGCAATCATCGGTTTGGGTTTTAAGTGGCTTTCTTCACTTATTCTGGTACCCTTTCCCCCTGCGAATATGACTACTTTCATTTGTCAGTGTTTTAATTCAATAATAGCTAATATATGCTTATTTACTTTGTTTTGCAAATTGAAAAATCTTGTAGTTGCCTATTCCCCACTTTTGCAATCTGTATTGGATGCTGGTTAACAGTACGCCAAGACCATAAATGCTGCTACGCTTAAAGTTAATGCTACTAGCTTCTTCAAAATATTTGGTTGGGCAGGTAACCTCTGCTATGTCAAAGCCTGCGTAAAATATCTGGGCTGTGATTTGATTGTCAAATACAAAGTCATCACTATTTAAATGATAATCAATGCCCAATAATACTTCTTTAGTAAAGGCTCTGTAACCAGTATGATACTCGCTAAGTTTCTGACTCATCATCAGGTTTTGAAACAGGGTCAGAATCCTGTTAGCTATATATTTATACATTGGCATTCCACCTCTTAATGCCCCTTTACCTAATATTCGGCTGGCATATACAACTGGGTACAGTCCACTAGCTAATATGTGCGCAATACTCGGAATTAAAAGTGGCGTATATTGATAGTCTGGGTGAACCATTATAACTATATCTGCACCCAACCCTAGGGCAGTATCGTAACAAGTTTTTTGATTGCCACCATATCCCTTATTCTTCTCGTGCCTGATAATATGATTGATGCCCAAACTTTTAGCCAATATTGAAGTATTGTCCCTACTGTGGTCGTCTACCAGTATCACATCATCTACTATATTGCGATCAATCTCACTGTAGGTACGCTCTAGTGTGGCAGCTGCATTGTAGGCAGGCATTACTACCACCACTTTATGATTGTTGATCATTGGTGCAAAGTTAAATTACAATTCAGAAAATGTATAAGTATGGATTATTTGGTGGGAACTTTGAAAAACTGTTACAAAAATTCAACTTATTAAAATTCATAAATTATTGTTTAACAAGTAGTTAATTAATAAATTTTATCAATATTTAGTATAAACTATTGTTACATTTTCCTGTAAATCGAACTAAATTTCATAAAAATTATATTTAGTATTGTATTGTCAAATAACATATTTATAGAAAATGAAAAGGTTATTATTAACCACAAAATGCATACTTGGGGGGGGGAAACTCGTCTCTTTCAAGGTTGAAAATTGTAAAATTTTCTAAATTTGCCACACTACTGTTCGTGCTTTTATTTACAACTAATCTAAGTTTTGGGCAAACAATCCCCGTTAGAAGTGGTCCAGATAAAAGATGCCCTGACGTACCACCTACTTTCCAGTTAGTAGGAAATACCCTAAAAGTAAGCTGCTCAATGTGTTGGGCTTGGATAAATAATAGTGGAGGTATGCACTCTTGTGATGAATTAGCTCTAATTCATAAATTAGGTACTTGTGCAACTTGTTGGGAAGCTATTCCTGAAGGCGGGGGTTTGTACATTATAACTCTTCCTTCACTTGGGCTTACATTTGAACATATTCTAGGTGGTTAAATATCTATCGAAGGTGGAATGGGTACAGAAACTATATTTACATTTAATTAATCAAAAAATATGGGTGCTTGCTTTTTGGCACCCTTTCTAATATTTAATAAATTGAAAACACTAACTTTAATTCTATTTTTAAGTATCATTTCTAATATATCCAGCTTTGCCCAGCCTTGCCAAGCCTGGATAAAAGCACAAAATGATAGTAATGTAAGAAATCAGATTGTTAATAATATAACTAACTTATTGTCAGACAATTCATTTTTAATTACGGGTACGATAAAAAAGGAAACAAAATCATTTGGTCAAACCATTAATTATTATGGAACAGGGGCTAACTATTCTACTTTCTTTATGCAAAGATTATTGCCGAATGGTAATATAAAATGGAAAATACAAAATACCAACTTAGATAATGAAAATTATTTTATTTTAAGTTTTTCCGAAGTCATAAACGGTCAAATTCACGCTGGTTTAATGGTCAGAGGTAAAAAGGTAAAAATCGGTAATGACAGTATAATAAATAATTATCCTCAAACATATTTTCACCTAACCATAGACACAGGGACTGGCAAAATACTTAGCCAAACTCCATTATTTTACAATCGTAAACCAAGAAACACATTTGCACAAACTGCCAATAAAATGTTAGCAGACAATTCTAGTATTATTACTATGGAATCTGGTAGTAAGTATTATAGAGTTGCTGACAATTCATTATTAATAGATAGTAATGGAGTAGCTATTTCCAGCATTATTAAATATAACTATTTAACTAAAAATATTAATGTTATTGCAAAATTATCGACTACATCTACTACAATTAGCTCTATTTTTTATAATAATTTCACAACATTTGACAACCATATTTTAGTAACTGGTACTTATGGCGACAGCATAGTAAATATTGACGATGTAAAAAAGTTTAGAAATGTTAATTATCAATTACTGAATGGTTCGTTTATTCTAGATTTTGATAAAGATTTTAAACTTAACAATACATATGAAATATTTTCACTCAGAACACCCCAGATAAATTTATTCGTAAGAAGCAATCAATTATTTGTTAAAGTATTGGGTGGTGTATATTTAAACATTAATGGAAAAACAATTGTACAGAAGCCTTTGATTTCATCTAGTGATTTCATACTTAAATTAGATCTAAATTCATCAATCATATCTCGCCATTTAGAAATAGACTACCCAAAATCAAGTAATGTATTTTCTATATTAAACACTGTACCTAACTACCAATATATTAGCATTAGGTATAAAGATAGCCTCTACTATAATAATAAATTTTATAAAAAAGCTAATAACAAAGAAATCTTAGTTTTAAAAACTGATAAGAATGACAACATAGTCAGCAACTTAGTAATAACTGGAAAGGGTGAATTTAATTTATGGCGATTAAGTGAATATAAAGACAAATTAATTTTCATTGCAGCCACAGACACCAGCATTAAAATCCTAGGCTTACCAAATAAAACAGTTTCATACTACAGCAGTTTCATAGGTTGCCTATGCTCTGATCAATTTACTACTAGCATTCCAAGTAACTATAAACAATTAATAACGATAACTATATATCCAAACCCAAGTTATGATATAGTAAGTATTGATAATTTAAAAACTGACAACTACAACATCAATCTAATTGGTTTAGATGGTCGATTAATCAAAGAGATATACGTAGGAAGAGTTTCAGGTAGTTTGCGATTATCGTTACCTACCAATGTTACTAGCGGAATATACTTTATTCAGATTCAATCTGGTAATGAATTAATTACTAGGAAATTAAGTATTGTGAGGTAAGATTATTCTCCCCTTACAGCTTCATCTCGTTCATCTTCTTGTGATAATTGCGAGCATTAGCTAAGTGCTGAGTCATATTTTCTGCGAAATCGTGATAACCACTTAGGTCTGGTCTTGCACAGAAAAATATGTAATTGTGGTGCGTTAGGTCTAGTGTAGCCTGTAGGCTGCTTACACTTGGTATGCAAATAGGTCCTGGCGGCAAACCTTTGTATAAATAGGTATTATATCTGTTGTCGCCAGCTACTATGTGTTTGTTTAATATGCGTTTCAGTCCAAACTCTTGTAATGCATATTTTACAGTCGGGTCTGCCTCTAGCTTCATATCACGTTGCAATCTGTTCCAATATACCCCAGCTATTATTGGTTTATCTGTAGCTAGGTTACTTTCCTGCTCTACTATGCTGGCCAATATGCTTACCTCTGTCTGACTTAAGTTTATTACTGCTGCCTGTTGTTTACGCTCTGGAGTCCACCATTTTTTATACTCCGCGGCCATTCTACTTATAAACTTATTGGCATCTGTATTCCATTTAAAGTTATAAGTATTGGGAATAAAAATAGCCAATATATTGGTTGTATCAAATCCATATTTGTTGCATACGGCAGGGTCACGCAACACAGCCAATAAGGCTATACTGCCACACTCTAATTGCGAACCTATTTTATTAGCTAAATCTTGCTTTAACCTAATGGTGTTAAAGGTAATTTTTACTGGGTCTTGACTTCCACTTCGCAACAGGTTTACTAGAGCGTTATTGCTCATATTTGCACGCAACCTGTACCTGCCTGGGCGTATGTTATCACTGTATTTCTTCTGATTAGCCAACCACGTAAAGCTTTCTACATCGTTTATAATGCCTTTGCTTACCAGACTGTCTGTTACATCGCTTAGTGTTGCACCTGTCCTTATATAAAGTAATGACTTATCAGCCCTTAGAGAGGTATTGGGTTTTAATGCGAACCACCAAACACCACCCAAAGCTATCAATACCATAACTGGTAGAATGATAAATAAGGCAACTCTCAAAAACAATCTCCCCCCTCTGCTTCTATTCCGCTTAGTCAATGTCTCAGTAATTTATTTTGAGTAGCTAAATTAGCTTATTCTACTATTAGTCTGGCAACTTGAAGCGAATTTTCTGTTTGAAATTTTACCAAATAGATTCCTTTTTGTAAGCCGCTAAGCGAAACATTTTGAATGTATTCCCCTGCTATGTAGTTTACATTACCAGAATTGATTAGGGTTCTACCTTGCATATCCATCACACTTATGTTTACAGTTTGCGCTTGGTTTATATCAAACTTAATATTTACAGTGCTAGTTGTTGGGTTCGGATAAATACTTAGTTGGCTAGCTTTAGCAGTAGAAGTACTAATCCCAGTAAGAGTATAGGTAAACGTAAAGTTGCAATAGATTGGGATGTGGTCACTTGCATAATGTATTGCATCAGCTAGATCATTACCTACTGCAGTATTTGGTCTTCTGTTTATGCTGTCATTAAAGTGGTTTCCGTCATTACCATAAGCTGTCATTGTATTGGTCAATATTTGCATACCACCGTTGTCAATTACTGCTTGACTATAAAGTATCATATCAAAACGGTCATCCATACCGCCATTACTACCCCCGTCAAACTGTCTGGTGCGAGGGCTTTGAGTAAAATAAGGAGCATAATTAGAATTACTATTCCAATTACCCGGCATATTTAGTGGGTCCATTACATATCCTTTTTTAATACCTCCTTTATCGGTAAGGGTTAGATATGCAGGCTCAAGAGCTCCATAAATATTAAAATCCCCTAATATCATAAAGTTAGTACCTGGGCGTAGGCTGTCAGTATGTTGTCTTAGTCTGGTTACTTCATTATTTCTAGCAGTTTCATTTGTACTTCCACTACTGGCCTTAAGGTGAATGGCATAAAGATAGAAGGTGTCACCGCTTGGTAGATACTTCATCATAAACTCATTAGCTATTCTACTTTGAGAACCTAAATTAACTGACTTATTACTTATAATGCTAAACTTATCCTTCTTAAAATAAATACCATTATCGGTATCGAAAGCATCTATAAAATTTGAAGAAGTTGCATAAATATTCTGATTTGCATTTAATACATTAGTTAGAAAAGATGCATTTGCAGACGCACCAATTAACTCACCTATGGTCAATACATCTGGACTAGTAGCTTCTATTATTTTTTTAAAAAATGGATTACGTTTAGCTGCTGTACTACCTGGATAATTTAATATGTTGTATGCCATTATCTTAACTGTATCAGTTTTGACTTGGGCATTAGCAACAGGTCGAAAACACAACAATGCTAAAATAAGTAATGTGGTGCTGCAAAGTGGGATCTTTAGGGAGATTTTCATCATAATTATAATGTTGGGCGAAATTATGTATTTCTTTCAATTATGACTACAATTTGAACTAAACTATATCATAGTTTAACACTACTCCCGGGCTTACTGGGTGACTTTGACAGGTTAATACAAAGCCTTCACGGATTTCTTGATCTGTAAGCCCCTCTCTGTCATCCATTATCACCTTACCACTTACCAGCTTAGCCTTGCAAGTGCAACAACTTCCTATCATACAAGCGTATGGTGGATCTATATCGTTGTCTAATGCTGCCTCTAGTATGCTTTCGTGGTGGTTTACTGTAATTACCCTTTCTACACCTTCTAGTATTATTTTTACATCATAATCACCTGGTTCCTCTACGGCGGTTACCATAGTAACAGACCTAGAGTCGTCCTCTACATCTACATCTGGCAATGCAGCACTAAAATGCTCTTGGTGAATAATTCCTGGGTCAACATCTAAAGCCCTTAGACTATGAAATGCATCTTCCATCAAACCTGACGGTCCACATAGGAACACATCGTCAACATCTAAATCATTTATTACGGCTGTAATTAACTTTTGCAAATGCGCACCGTTTAATCTGCCCGTATTCCCTTGCCAATTGTTGCTTGGGGCACTTAGGCTGTGTATTACATTCAATCTGCCAGGATACTTCTGAACCAGTTCATCTAATTTTTTCCCAAATATGATTTGAGATTCATCTCGGCTACCATATATCAGGCTTACCTTATTACTGGCTGAATGGTGCAATGCAGATTTCAAAATACTCATTAATGGTGTAATTCCACTACCTGCACCTATTAATAGGTAATGCTTGTACTCGTTGACGGTAATTTTCGCTTTAAAATTTCCCATAGGGGGCAAGGCTTCAATTACATCGCCAGCTTTTGCATAATCATTCACCCAAGTACTAGCTATGCCGCCAGGGGTTTTCTTTATAGTTACTGCTGGATTATTATCTGTAGTTGGACAACTACATAGGCTATAGGCTCTATTCAGCTTCTTGCCATTAACGACTAATTTTAAGGTTAAATATTGTCCTGGAACATAATCGAAGTCTGTACCAGCAGGCACATTAAATTCTAAAGTAACCGCATCTTGCGTTTCTCTGTGTACGGCAGCTACCGTTAGGGGTATAAATTTTAAAGCCATTGTCTATTCTGAAGGGTATAATACATATAGCACTTTCTTTTGTTTTGCTTAATGTTAGAACTACTACGTCTTTATTATATTTTACGTATATATTCGGGGCGCAAAGTTAATTATATTTTGTGGCAAGGACTCTATCAACATAGGGTTAAGCTAATATATACGTAACTTTTTTGCCAATTGAATGTTGGGCTATTATTTCGGTCTCAATTTTTATTAATTCAAATCTCATATTGCAATCAATTACTGAAAATACGCTAAGTATAGCAGACCTAAATAAAGCCATAGAATTGGAACTGGCTAAGTTGCCACTACCCTTACACCTAGCTGAGCTATATGACCCTATTAGGCACGCACTAGAACTTGGGGGCAAGCGAATGAGGCCTATTATCTGTTTACTGTCTGGATTAATGTACGGGGCGGAACTGGATGAAATTCTAAAACCTGCACTAGCTATAGAGGTATTTCACAATTTTACACTTCTGCACGACGATATAATGGATAACGCACCAATTAGGCGAGGCAAACCAACTGTATTTGCAAAGTGGGGGCTAAACTCTGCCATATTAAGTGGTGACGTGATGATGATACACTCCTACGAATTGCTGGTAGAAATGAAAGCCAATAAATTAACTGATGCCCTAAAATTGTTTAACACCACAGCTATAGAAGTATGTGAGGGGCAACAATGGGATATGCAGTTTGAAACCCAAGTAGAACTACCCAGTTTAAATGACTACCTAGATATGATTCGATTAAAAACAGCCGTATTGTTAGGGGCTGCTGCTAAATTGGGCGTAATTGCAGGTAATGGTTCAAAGGATGATGCCGATATATTGTACACGCTACTTGTTAATCTGGGTATTGCATTTCAAATACAAGACGATTGGCTGGACACTTTTGGCAATCAAGATAATTTTGGCAAACGAATTGGGGGAGATATTTTGGCTAATAAGAAAACTTGCCTGCTGATAATTGCATTGCAACTATCAAATGATGAGGATAAAGCAAAATTAGAATCACTATACCTAAGTAGCTGTACCACCGAGACTCAAGAAATAGATAAAATAAACCAAGTAACACAACTCTACAAGAAGTATAAGGTAGATAAAAAGGTAAATGATTTAAAAGAAAACTATTTAAAGGGTTTTGATGAATTGGAAGCATTAAAAGTAGTTAAGCCAGAGTATCTTGAGCTGTTGAAATCAATTTGCATTAGTCTACTAATCAGAGATAAATAATGAGTGAGTCTAGTGCATTTATTCCAGCTGGTAATGGCAAATTGCAGCACCTCATATTTAAATTGTACTTGAATGCTCAAATTAAGAAATCGTTTCAAGAGATTAAAATAATAGGAAAAGGTATAGAAGAACACAGCAATGCCTTACCTATGTTGTATTTGGGCAATCACATCAGTTGGTGGGACGGATTCATACCATACTACCTAAACAACAAATATTTGCAACAAAATTTTCACCTGATGATGTTAGAGTCCGAATTGATAAAAAGACCATTTTTTAGAAAACTCGGAGCCTTTGGAATGGACAGCACCATTATTAGGCAATCATTACTTCACAGTGCAGAGATATTAAGCCATCCTAGAAATATGCTAGTTATGTTTCCACAAGGTAAAATTCACTCTCAACAATTACCTAATATTAAGTGGCAGCCTGGCCTACAGTTTATTTTAGATAAATTAACTGACACGATTCAAATCCTATTTACAGCCCACTTTGTCGATTATTTTCAACATCAAAAACCAACTTGGTATATATATACGAAACTATTAAATACAAGCACTACACAGCCAGATAGTTGGCAAAGCCTATATCAAGAGTTTTACCACGACAGCCAGACTAAACACAGTTTTTTGGCCCAATAACTAATGAAACAATTTGCGCTGTATTACATTTACCTACCTGCTGCTTTTTTTTTATTCATCAGGCTGGTAGTAGCTTTAAGTAATGTTTTATTTAGAGCATCATTGCCCAACAGTAAGACAATAGTTTCAAACTATGCCCAACTTAAAATTGACATTCTGATTCCTGCTCGGAACGAGGAACATAACATTGCCAAACTGATTGAGTCGCTACTAAAACTTGAAACTCAGCACGACATAAATATTCTAATATTAGACGATAACAGTACTGACGCCACCAGTCAGATAATCAGTGATTACAGCATACAATCCCCTAAACTAGCAGGTACAACCGGCAAGGAATTACCCTCTGGTTGGCTGGGTAAAAATTTTGCGTGTCATCAATTGTCAGACCAAAGTAGGCCAGATGCAGACATACTAATATATTTAGACGCAGACATACAGCTTCACCCAAACTCAATTGATTTGTATTTAGATTATTTCAGAAATAACAAACTTGATTTTCTGAGTATTTTTCCAGATCAACAAATGGTAACATTGGGGGAGAAAATGGTGGTTCCCATTATGCACCATATACTCCTTAGCCTATTGCCTCTAGCATTAGTAAAAGGCACCAAACTACCCAGCCTAAGTGCTGCAAATGGCCAATTTATAGCAATCACAAAGGCAGCATATCAGGCTATTCTTCCTCATAAACAGTTCAAGAACAACCCCGTAGAGGACATTGCTATGGCTAGACACTATAAATCACTCGGATATAAATGTGCCTGCCTATTGGGTAGAGATTTAATAACTTGTAGAATGTATCAGAACTTTGGTGAAGGAATTATTGGATTTTCCAAAAATTTTAGGGCATTTTTTCATTATAGTTATGTTTGGTTATCTTTATTTTTTTTATTGGGTACAGTAAGTTTACTTATAAGTACTTTCTTTGTGTCACTACCCTTAGCAGTTGTGATTTTGTTTAGCGCTTTGTTGCTGCACATACTCACCCTTACTGGGGCTGGACAATTAACTAACTTAAACACTTTTCTTTCTCCTATTCATACTTTAACTATGATTTTGCTTTTTGTTAAATCAGTTCAGTATCGGAAAGGGAAAAAATATATATGGAAAAACAGACAATTAGATATTTGATAGGAGGCATTGTCTTGATTATATTTCACATAATTGGTGCCATAGGCTTACGCAGTCCAGATTTTTCGGACTACATGGCCTCTCTCACTTGGTTCCATATTTTAGTCAGTGCTGCTTGTATTTTTTTAACTCAAAAACGTTTCCCCGATGGACAAGTTTTACGTGTACTTATTGTTTTTGTAGCAGGTTACCTCATAGAAGTTATAGGTACTAATACAGGCTACCCATTTGGTGCCTACAACTATGGTACTAATTTAGGTGTTAAACTATTTAATACTCCCATTATATTAGGTGTAAACTGGGTGATTCTTAGCTATGGTGCATCTAATATTGTTTCTCAACTCTATATTAGGGTCTGGATTAAGGCCTTGTTCGGTGGGATACTTATGGTTATTTTCGATTTTATGTTAGAGCCTTTTGCCATCTACTTCAAACTATGGGAGTGGCAAACTGTTGATGGATTACCTCCAGTTCAGAACTATATATTTTGGTTTGTGTTCGGCTTTATTTTTTGTTACTTACTTAGTTACTCCAGAAAACAAGTAATCAACCCCGTCGCTCAATTAGGATTTATTATCTACCTATTCTTTGTAGGAAGCTTTATTCCACAATTATAGTAGTTAGCTTATATGTTTATATTAGGGTTATTGTAGCCCTCTTCTATCCAGCGCATTATGTCCATTATCATTTTGCCTTTAGCTGGTTGGCCTGCACTTATGTATTTCAATCCCAACATCAGACTCCCTGCACGCTTTACTTTATTTACTAAATATTTCTTCCAGACAGCATACACACCCCTCTCCTCTAGTCGAACCCGTTCACTGCGACCTACACCTCTACAAAATCGCATAATAAATTCCTGGGTCAGGCGACTTTCTTCTATTATGTGGTCAACATATAATTTGGGTTCATACCATATCTCCTCCTTACCCTTTCTCAATCTATCAAACAAATCTTTCTCCTCCCCTCCCATTAAGTTTTTGCCTGTTCTACCCAGATTCGGATCAAATACTCCATACTTAGTAAATATGTTATTGCGCATACTCATATTCGCACCAAAGGGATAGCGCTTGTCTAGTAATATAGTTTCACTACCAAAATCTATCTCACTCACTACCTTTCTAGTCCAGCTACTCATCCATTCTGGTTCCCCATTTAGAAACATTGGAATTACCCGACCTCCAACTGCAGATGCTGAGGAATGCGATTCAAAAAAAAGAATTAAAACCTGAATAAAGTCCGGCTTGGCAATAGCGTCATCATCTATAAAACTAACAATATGACCTTGTGCCAATGCTATACCTGCATTTCTGGCGTGGCTAAGGCCCTGCTTTTCCTCTTTATGATACCTAATATTAGGGCTAACTATACCAATCATACTCTCCAATATCTTTTGGGTTGTACCATCTGTACTGTTATTATCTACTATTATCAGTTCATAATTCTGCTTATCTGCAGTTTGCTGAATCAGGGCATCAATACTTTTCTGTATGTGCTGCACTCTATTGTAAGTACATATTACGACAGATACTTTTGGCATAGACATATGGCAAAAGTAAGGGTATTCATAAATTTTGAAAAATGATAAATTTAGGCGAGCTAAAATCTAAAAATCCGATAAATAATTAAATCTGTCAACATTAAGATTAAAAAATTCTTACAAATTAGCAAAATCAATTATCACACAAATATTAAATAACACACTTTACCTTCAGTTTTCATTGGGGACTCTTATTAGAGTTACTAGCTACACCCTTTTCCAATAGTTTTATTATTTGATTCTAATAAAATCTTTAGTCAAATTGAGGAAAAAGGAATTCCATTATCTTGGAATCCTCACATCATCGCTATTAATCCCGACACTAGTCTAAAAACAGAATCAAGAATTAACTGCTAGCCCATAAACTGAATTATTTAAGGCTGTATATGCTCCTATCTAGTATTTATGATTTGGTTTATATAAGAATAATTTAGCATTAGGACTTAAATCGAGTTGCAAATGAATCTTTAACACCTTATTTGCCAATTGGGACAGGTTACCCTGTATCTACACTTGTAGTTAATAATGTAAAGTTTGAGAATAATTTTATTGGAATTAAAGGCGGGAGGTCAAAGTATAACATTATAAGAGATTGTAGCTTTAAATATAATGCTAGTCAAGTAGGTAACTCAAACCTGACCTCAAAAGATGTATCAATTATAAATTGAGATTTATACGCAATTACTCAAGACACCTTTATAACCAGAAATGCTAATTACCACATTCAGATACATTTAGACAGCAGCACTATGGGTACAAATAGTTATGATATTTCTAAGATTCTTAAAAAATGGGTTAGTATATTTAATTAGATTTTAAATTTTTCTTCATTCATTCGTACCCGTTTCACAGTAAAATAAATAATCCAAATGGCAACTTCTACTTGCCTTATTTTTGCACAATCTTCTATTAGCATAACTATTGCTAATATTATGTCGTTTACGTTTATACCATTTTGAGTATATACACTAACGATATTAAAGAAGGGTAAAAATTTAATCTTGAGCTGGCTAAACAAAAAATTAAGCAAACTATTTGATGCTTCTGAATATTACAATCTAACTGAAGTAATATTTGAGAATCGAAACAAAGAGTATGGTGCCTATAAACTAAGGAAGGAGTATCATCGCAACTTAGCGCTTAGTACAGCCACCGTGTTGGCGGCTATTAGCTTATATTTTTTGACTGTTTGGTTAATTCACTTATTTGACAGATCGCCAGAATTTGACATAAGTAAAATGCAAGAAGTACTGGCAGAACCATTGCCACCCGGTGGACTAGAGGCTATGAACTTTATAATACCTGAACCCCCAGCAGATGAACCTACGCCAAATGACAAATTAGTGCCTTTGCCTAATAAAGATAGGGACTCAGTACGCACTAAAGACAAACCTAATGTAGAAGCAAAAAAAACTGGCACCACAGCTAATAATACTAAAGCTGACAAACAGAATAAAAATAACGGAGATGGTGACAATACTAATAATAATAAAAACGGTAAAGGCGGTATGAACGGACTTGGAGTATCATACTCTAAACCGCCAGACATATTGAACTATAAAGATGTATTAAAGAAAATGGTATTTCCTAGGCGCCTAGCCATTAGGCAAATAGAAGATGCTAGCCTATGTGTAACTTGTATAATAATGAGTAATGGTATGGCAAAAAATTGTGAAGTAAGCCACGGGCGGCACGTACCAGAGTTTGACCAAGAGGCGCTAAGATTAGTATCGCAAATGCTGTTTATCCCTGCCCTGAATGGAGATACGAAACTTGATTTGGTTCTTAAAATTCCAATCCCATTCGTATTGCAACGATAGGCTTAGTGTTCAGCTACATACACTCTAGCACCTTTCAACAGTTTAAAACGAATTATCTGGTGTGGTGTAGAGTTTTTCACATCAGCTAAAAAAAATATATGCGATGTATCATTATATTTCTTTTCCCTAACCCAAAAGCCTAAAATATGCTGAACCTTACCATTAAAGTTTAGTCCATATCCAGATAATCTTTTTTGGGTTGATTTAATTAGAATACGGCTTGTATCTATTCTAAATGCAATAGCCTTTGAACTATCTTTTATAAAGATTTTTTCTAGTGTGTCTATTACTTGCATTTCAGTCATTTCTCTATCAGTCTTAAACAAGCGACGCCAAGTATTAGCTCGGGTATAAAAGTACAAATTACTTAAGCTCCAGTTGTTTACCAGATTATTAGATTTACCACCCCACACCAAGATGGGAACACCAAGAGTATCTGTTGCACCCCATCCATATACATTTACTTTACTATTAGATGTATCTCCATTTAAGGTGTATAAATTGGTTTTTTGCCATTGAAATTCTAAATGGTTATACACTGGTGCGTATTTAGGATATTCCTGCCTAGGAAAAACTTTATTCCTAATAAACACACCCACAGCAGTTAGTACGCCTAATACGATGGCGATTTTTATAAATATATTATTCATTTTTTAGGGGGTTCAGGTCCTATTTTCGGTTTACCTTTATTAGGCAGTGCTTTTTTAGCTTTTGGCTTTATTTTAGGTTTTGGTTTGGGTTTAGCTATTGTTTTCTTAGGTACTACCTTTTTAGGGGCTAAGGGGTTCTCTGCTGGTGGTTTTAACCTAAGGTCGGCAATTGAGTTTGGCCGTCTATCTATTTGCCAGCTAAACCCTGGTAGCAAAGCATTGTCTGAACTAACATCCTGCATAGGTATCATAGTAGCGACTGGCTCATTAATAAAATTAATCTTCTTAATCTTCTTATTTTGGACCTTAATTTTAATATCTAGAGAAGTAATGTGATTCATACCTATGAATAGCTTTTTCTCGTCTCTAGGGAAATAAATACTCTCTGCATTACCATTTACATCTATGTGAAATATTTCATTTTTAAGGAAATAGGCATACATATCTCTACCCTTTATTTGGCTGTAGTATTCGCTAGAATCCTCTGGTAATACCACAAATGCATCTGATATTAATTCTGCTAGGTGCATTTGCCCATTTTTCATTTTCATCTTAACTCGCTCTGCAGTACATTGGTAGGTTCCAAACCATAATATGGGTTTTTGTCGCATATCTAGCACAGAATCGCTAAATGTAAAATAAATGGTGTCGCAAATACCTTGGAATTGCAGATTATATATCTTCACCCGCTGGCACCCCTTTAGTATTCTGTATTTGCCTGTACTGTCGTAATATACTCTTACGGTATCTGCACTTAAATATATACTATCAGTCTCTAAACCCTTACTGCACAGTACGTTTCTAGTTATCATAGTACGGCGAGTTTTTTCATAATGTTCTGCAAAATCACCTTCTATCAACATTTTTTGGGAAGTGTCTAGTACTTTTATATTGCTATTTGCACGACCATAGCCTCTATTTCTATCATAGTATAGGCTATCACCATACAGCCATTGATTATCACTCCTTAAGTACGCATTCTTGCCAAATCTGGCTATATCTGTCTGAGTATTATAGTAGCCATTTTCACAATACAATACATCTCTACTGGCGGTAATGGTAGTTGGGCCATAGAATTTAGCAATATTGCTAATGGTATTATATTCCAGAGTATCGCTCTTCATTACATATCTAGGATTAACTAAAACCACATCTTTTCTAAAGTTTAGATTTTGACTAAATCCGTTATAATATCCTCTTTGACTAGTTAAGGTATTTTCCCCATCTATTATGGTAGCCCCAGTGGTATAGCTTCCTAATTTATTTTTGGTGTCGTAATTAAGCTTGTCTGTGGTTAGATTTATTTTCCCATCGTTCAACCTAACATTCTTAGTAATTATTGCCGTTTTGGTAGCCCCAAAGTATTCTAATAATTCTCCATTAACGTGGACATTTTCACCTTGCTGTATATGAATATTATTGTAGGCATTTACCTTATTCTGTTGGGTATAGAAATATGCACTATCGCAAAACAACAGTACATCACCCTGCTTAAACTGGACGTTTCCTTTTAGCTTACGCAACTCCTCACCGTTTATGGTAGTCGCAGACAATACATCAGCATTCAGCACCTCTACTTGTTCTGTTCCCTGCGGTGCAACTAACTTTGTCATTAGCATTATAGCTAATATTATCTTCAGTATTCTCCCCAATTTAATCAACTAATTATTGTGACAAAGGTATGACCTCAGCCATTGGTGAAAATAGATAGAGTTTCCCAGTTTTCAAGTCCTTGCATTTATACCGTTTTCTTAGCTTTTCTATGACTACAAAGTCAGCCTTAATCTGTGAATAGTAAAACTTAGACCCTACCTGCATTGAATCCATATAAATAATATGGCTTTCATTCTCATTTACAGGGTCATATTTCTTTAGTGCTAACTGTAGTGCCATATCACTACCACTGGTTGCCTTAGGGTTCTTCATATGCAGTCGCAATATCCCAGCTAGCGGTTGTGGGTATATATGTGCATCTATTATTGGAGTCATCAGTTTGGTAAATGTAGTTTTCCACTCTGTGCCGTGTGGAGCTATGGCTTTCCCAGTATGATCTATAAACGCATACAGATGGGCAATTTCGTGTATTAAGGTAAGTAGAAACCCATAGGGATTTAGTGATTCATTTATGGTTATCTCGTGATGATAGGCATCACCAACGGGTAATTTCTTGTAGTCACCGTGTTTGCGTTTTCGCTCGGGCATAATGATAATATGTACCTTATGGGCAGCTATAAGAGTTCTGACAAAGGGCCAAGCACCCTCTGGCAAAAAATCTTCCATCGATTCTAACTTTGTATTTTTATACTTAGCCATTTATAACTATCTCCAAATGAATTGCTCTGCCAATATTATGCCCATCATTTGACATACCAATACCAAACCCATACCTGCTAGTATTTGCCCGACATTATGTGCCTTAGTACTTACACGTTGTAGGCTTACTAACAACACATAGGGCAAACCAATACCATAATATAGCACCCAATTAAACGAAGAAAAATAGGAAGGTTCCAGCCAAATAACAGCTATTGGCATAAACAAAATGGCCCCTAAACCGATGCCGTGAAGACTAATTTTATAGTACAAACTAATGTAAGCTGCAAATAGCAGACAAAGACTTTGAGTAGTAAGCAATAGATAGATTAGCTTAATGGCAAAAGAAAGCTCTGTAACCCATACACATTGTCTAAGTAGAACTAAGCAAATAGCATAACTAATTGCCGTCATTATCAAAACTCTAGGTCGCTTTCGCCTGTCTTTTAAGAAGAAATCATTGTGAATAAGCTTAGGTAATGCAGCTGGAATAAGAAGACTGAACAACAAGATTATCACTATAGTAATGATTGGACTAACCAAACTATTGTAAAATATAAAACTAATATAAAGCGTATAAAATGCTGGATGTGAGACTACTGCCAATACCAGACTAAGTGTATGCACCCATTTAAACCTTTGGCTCTCTGTTTGATTTGATTTAGGCATTATCCCTCAATATCAACAAGACAGCGTGCTGTGACAATATAGTATACTTGGTTTTGTCTAGTTCCAATTCATATCCTGCATTTTGTAGATACAC
>JAWXCF010000124.1:0-4649 GCA_034440515.1 Bacteroidota bacterium | reverse complement strand
TATTGGATGATTTATTTGTTCATTTATATTGGCATAATAGTTTAATCTAAACTCTATTTCAATTAAACTAATCATAGAAATTGGCCAATAATTGGTTGATGTCACGTAAACTGAATGTAAAATAATTGAAAAACTAAGAGGGTGATATATATCTTGTTGAAAGTTAACAAATTCAATAACAAAATAGTGAAATTATAACTCTATATATCCAAACATAACTATCAGCAAACATTATTTATATTTGGATGCCTTTTTAATATTAAAATTAAAAAGAAACTGATAGTTCAAAATGTAATAAAATATTATTTCAATAATCCAATAATAGCAACTTTTGCTAAACAAAAGTTTCAGGTACAAATCACTTGGCGAAATGGCAGCTTTGTAGCTAATGAACCATTAGAAAGTGGAGGTGAAGCTAAAATACACCAATGGAAAATTAACGTAAAATGGAAACAAGAACTATGTAAACACGCAGGCAGATGTATTGCAGGACTACCAGAAGTATTTGATGTAAATAGGAAACCTTGGATAAATGCACAAGCTGCATCATCATATAAAATCATTGCACAAGTTCAGGCCTGCCCTACCGCTGTAATAGATATACAGAAGCAGAATAGTTAACTGCGCATTAAATAAATTTAATCTAGGCGTATAAAATTGTAATTTCAACCCTTTGTTAGGCATCGCGACACCAAAATATGGAAATATCATTCTCTAAGTTAAAATACGATATCCCAGCTAGCCTGGTGGTATTTTTAGTGGCGCTACCACTATGTCTGGGTGTTGCATTAGCATCTGGGGCACCCCTGCTTTCTGGCATACTATCAGGTATTATTGGGGGCATTATAGTCGGGGCACTTAGTGGGTCGCAAACCAGCGTCAGCGGACCAGCCGCAGGTTTGGTTGCCATAGTTCTTGCGGCAATAGCCTCATTAGGCAGCTTTCAGTTATTTACTGTTTCATTATTTATAGCAGGTGGCTTTCAATTGATGCTAGGATTTTTGAAAGGGGGTGTATTGGCTAACTACATACCGTCTAATGTAATTAAAGGCCTACTCGCATCTATCGGAATTCTATTGGTATTAAAACAAATACCCCACGCCTTTGGCTATGACAATACTCTAGAGGTTGAGTATGCATTCTTTCAGCCCAATGGCGAAAATACATTTTCACACCTGTTTAATACCTACCAACACATATCTATAGGGGCTACATTAGTCAGCTTAGTATCTCTATTATTATTGATATTTTGGAAGAAACTACCCTTCAGTAAGCTAAAATTTCTCCCCTCTTCACTCTTCGTCGTACTATTTGGTGTCATTATCAATGCCATTCTAAAACAGTACTTCCCAGACTATGCAGTGAAACCAGTTCACCTAGTTAATATACCTGCTACCAGTTTTTCAGATTTATTTGGATTTTTTCAGTTGCCCACTATAGCTGCATTCTCTAATTCTGAGGTTTGGATAACAGCCATAACCATTGCTATAGTAGCATCTATAGAGACTCTGCTAAACATTGAGGCCGTTGATAATGTGGACCCTCAAAAAAGAGAATCGCCCCCAAATAGAGAACTATTGGCTCAGGGCATTGGCAATATGATCTCTGGCCTGGTTGGTGGCTTACCCATTACCTCTGTTATTGTGCGCAGCTCTGTCAACATACAGTCTGGTGGGCAGACTAAGATGGCATCTATATTCCACGGTGTATTCTTACTGTTATCTATTTTGGTGCTAAGCCCATACCTTAACTATATACCATTTGCATCGCTAGCAGCTATATTGATAGCAACTGGCTATAAACTGTCTAAAGTATCGCTGTATAAAGATATGTATGCCAAGGGGCTAAATCAGTTTATCCCATTTGTAATAACCATAGTTGCTATCTTATTTTCAGACTTACTTATCGGCATTTTGATTGGTTTAGCAGTCAGTATATTCTATTTGCTAAAAAGCAACCTAAAAAACCCATTCGTACTGCAAAAAAGCAAAATACTAGACCACGAGACCATCAGAATAGAACTACCCAATCAGGTATCGTTTCTAAATAAGAATATGATAAAAAAAGCATTGATGGACGTGCCACACAATGCAAACGTAATAGTAGATGCAACACACTCTAACCATATAGACGAAGACATATTAGCATTGCTACTTGAGTTTAAAAACGTAATAGCGCCAGAGCGTGGCATAAAACTAAACCTAGTGGGCCTACAGGTAGGGCAAGAACTAACTGACGAACACCAGTTTGACTACGTCATAAACAAAGACGAGCAACAGCACCATACTCTATACCAGATAATCACTTACCTACAGGCTGGCAATGAGCGATTTGTAGCTGGGCACGCCAATGAGAAATACTTCTCCCAACAGGTAAAAACTTCGTCTAAGGGGCAATACCCACTTGCCGTCATCATCAGCTGTGTGGACTCGCGCGCCACGCCAGAGATTATATTCGACTCTAACCTTGGGGACCTTATCTCCATCAGAATAGCCGGCAACGTAGTAAATAGAGAAATAATAGAGAGCATCAAACTGTCCATTAAAAAGTTAGGCTGTAAACTGGTCGTGGTAATGGGGCACTCTAACTGTGGTATGGTAAACATAGCCGTAAACAATGCAAAAGACGAAGACTATGGTAAAATAGTAGAGCGACTGCAACCTAGTATAGAGAGGGCTAAGGCACTAACCAATAACGAAATAACTAAGGAAACCTACGAATATATAGAACGCTACAATGTAGAAAAATCTATAGACGATATACTAACCCAGAGCAAAACCTTATTGCAACGATGCAAAGATGGTAGTATCGGTATAGTAGGTGCCTACTACGATACCAAAGACGGGGCTGTCCACTTCAACCAATTGAATATGAACATAGAAGTACTAGAACACAATCTGGCAATAGATATATCATAAATACGGTAAGATGTATTACCTTTGCCTCCCCTAACTGAAAATATTCAGACCTCGTAGCTCAGTTGGATAGAGCAACAGCCTTCTAAGCTGTGGGTCGAAGGTTCGAATCCTTCCGGGGTCACACATACACACCTAGCCTTACTGCCAGTAGGGCTTTTTTATTACCTAGTCTTCTAGAGGAAGAGATTCCAACATCTTACAGCCTGTTGTGAGTTGGTTTAAATAATGATATTTGCACACCTTCTAACTGGATGGGTGCGCAAAAGGGCTGTTGTGAGTTGGTTTCGGATTTTTTTTTTTTAGCATTCAAATAACATAACTTTTTTTTATAAAAAAAGGCGACCCTTGAGAGACCGCCTTAAATGTTTTCACAACGGAATAATCCTTATTGTGAATTGCTTCGAATTGTAGTACAATATTACAATTTTTTATATATTTACCAGCTAAAAAAAACTTTAACTTATGAAAAAAATTCTAGGATTAGATTTAGGAACCACATCTATCGGTTGGGCATTTGTACACGAAGATGAAAACAATGTAAAATCTTCAATTATCAAAGCAGGCGTACGCATTGTACCTCTTACAACAGACGAGAAGGCAGACTTTCAAAAGGGAAATACTATTTCTATTAATGCAGACAGGACATTAAAACGTGGGGCACGCAGATCGAAACAACGCTTCATACAAAGGAGAAATGCTTTAATCACTATTTTCACAGAAAATAATTTCATTGCGAAAGATTTTGTATATGCTGAAGATAGCGAAAAATCTACCTTTTCATCTTATAAGTTAAGGGCTGCTGCTGCAACATCTGAAATTAGCAAAGAATCATTAGTTAAGGTCTTGCTAATGTTAAATAAAAAAAGAGGATATAAGAGTAATCGCAAAGCCAAATCAACAGAAGAAGGTGTAGCCATAGATGGAATGGCCATTGCAAAAGAACTTTACGATAACAATTTGACGCCAGGGCAATGGGTTTACAATAAATTGGACATAATTGGTAATCAAATACCTGACTTTTATAGGTCTGATTTACAACTTGAAATTGAAAAAGTAATTAGTTTTCAATCGCAGTTTTACCCAAATGTTATAAATGAAAAGCTATTAGAAGATATAAAGGGAAAATCACGAAAGTTTACTTTTGTACATTTTAATAAAACTCTCGAAATAGAATTGGCTGAAAATAAAGGAAGTCGTGACCTAACAAAACTGCAACATTATAAATGGAGAGTTGATGCGTTAAGCAAGCAATTATTAATTACTGAAGTTGCTTACATTATAGTAGAGATTAACAACCAAATAAATAAATCTAGTGGGTACCTAGGTGCAATAAGTGATAGAAGTAAAGAGCTATACTTTAACAATGAAACCGTAGGTCAGTATTTGTATAATCAACTATTAAATAACCCATATACAAGGCTTAAGAACCAAGTATTTTATCGTCAAGATTATTTTGATGAATTCGAAAGGATATGGGAAACGCAATGTAAATTCCACAGTGAATTAAACATCAAACTTAAGCAGGAGGTAAGAGATTTAATTATTTTCTATCAACGTAGGTTGAAATCACAAAAGCACCTAATTAGTGAATGTGAATTTGAAAAACATCATAAAGCTATACCTAAATCTTCACCCCTTTTTCAAGAATTTAGAATTTGGCAAAACATCAACTCAATTGTTATAAAAAAATTAGAGACAAATAAAATAGTAGAATTAGATGAAGATATAAAG
>JAWXCF010000123.1:0-12896 GCA_034440515.1 Bacteroidota bacterium | reverse complement strand
TAAAATATAAAATAAAATACAAGTATTTTTTTATTAAAAATGAAGTTCAGAATAATGATTTTGTAATTAGCCGATTAAATAGTATTTAAAACACTTATATTTTATATGACAATATAAACTAAACTATACAATGAACCAAAAAGAAAAACTAGCCTAATTCTAAGAGTATTAAACAAGAGAGATGGATATTCTTCAGTTGGAGATATAGGTAGGGAATTGGGAATTCTAATTGAACCCTTATATTAATTCAGAAGGCTTGTCACGAGACTAATGCAGGAAGGTATAATTGAAGCAGTTTTTTGTAATATAGATGCTGGAGCAAAATTGGCAAGCTATGGAATAGATTATTGAGAAGGTAATTTATATATAAATTCTGGACATTCACTAATTACAAACAATTACAGTGTTTTAAATAGCCAAATTCAAATAAAAGTAAATCGATCATCAAATGTTACAATAACACATAATGTAGATGAAGCAAACCAAGCGGTTGAAAAATAAGAAAAACACATATAAATGAAAATAATATTCACTCTTTAAAGGTTATTGACATTATGAAGTGTCTCGGTGAAATCCAAGCAGCTTTGAGAAATTGTGAAAAGCCAAAATTTGCAATTAAATCTCTTATAGAAATTGCAAGTGGTATATCTTCTATAGGTGACTGGGTAACGACCCTACGTCAATTTGCAGGTTTGATACCTATTATTTGACGATGAAAAAACTTTTGCTTTATTTAACTTTATTTAAATAATTAGCAAGCTAAACTCACCCGCCCCCCAATCCAATACATCTCTTGAACCTTCATAGCCCAGTTTTGATTGTTACAGTAGGCTTAATGAATAAGTGATAAGCTGAATAAAATATGACTAAAGTATTGATCACAGGTGCTACGGGTAATGTCGGAATGGAAGTAATAAATGCATTGGGCAAAGTGAATCATAATATGCATCTATTTGATGGCGTTAAAGGTTTAAATGAGGATAAGGGGAAATTTTCTGGCCAAGATATAGAATTTATAAGGTTTGATTTTACAGATTCTAGTTCTTATAAACCTGGATTAACGGGCTGTGATATTCTTTTCCTGTTGCGACCGCCCCAAATATCAGGGGTGGAAAAATACTTTAAACCCATCATCGATACTTGTAAAGAGCTTGGTGTGAAGCACATCGTTTTTTTGTCGGTGCAAGGGGTTGAGAAAAGTAGCATTATTCCTCATCATAAAATAGAAAAACTAATAGTTGATAGTCAAATCGATTATACCTTTCTACGTCCAGCCTACTTTATGCAAAATTTTACAACCACTCTGCATAATGACTTGGTGAAAAGTAGATTAATTTACCTACCCGCAGGCAATGCAAAGTTCACACTGGTTGATGTGCGTGATATTGGCACAGTTGCCGCAGAGGTACTAACAAATACACCGGAACATATAAATAAGTCTTATGAATTGACTTGTAACGAGAAATTGACTTTTACTGAAATGGCAGAAATGTTGAGCAATCATTTGGCTATAAAGATTCAGTTTAAATCGCCCAGCCTTTTTAGCTTTTTTTTGACCAAGAGAAAAGAAAAGATGCCAACAATGTTAATAATAGTGATGATTATGCTTCATTACCTCCCACGATTTCAAAAGAGTCCAGATGCAACTAATTTGATAGAAAAGCTCACAGGTAAACAACCTATCAGTTTCCAGCAATTTATTACCGACAACCGAGCAAAATTGCAAGGCTAGGGTTTCTGCTTGTAAATGACCATTTACATTAACTATTACAACTAAAATGGCCCCTAAATCTCTGCAAGGGCTTATTTATCAATATGTGTTTTTGAATATACTCTAGTAGTTTAAACTTGGGTCTACGTCGTGTTTCAAGCCCTCATAGCCTAATATTTAACGCATCACACCTATTTGTCCAAATAGATAACTTTCTCTATCTAGGCACATCCCGACTATTTAGTTTATTCTCTCTAATTCTGCCTCGTCTATACCTAGCAAATGATGATATACTATTGGTGAAATCTTGTGCCATTCAGCCTTTAGTTGTATTAGGGTTGGGTAGTTTAGGCTGGTATCTAGTGCTTTACCATCTTGAGAATTCTTCAAATGGATCTATATCGGATACTCCCAATAACCAGCAGCCCAGTATCTGCAATTTACTAGGTTACCTAGCATCCAGGTAATGTGGTTGGTTTTATCATCTTTCCTTTTAGTGCATCTTCTTCTACCATACTCTCTAACATATTATTGAATGTTTGGGGATGCATACGATAGCAGGAATGACTATCGCTAATGATTAGATACGGGATGGTTCATAGTAGTAAAATATTACTGAAGGGGAATTTATTTTTCAGAAAGTTTTTTTACTTCTTCTAGGCCAAATTCAAAACCTTTAGTCATCATTTCCGCCCATTCTTCTGATGCGTGCGCAACGGCGCGTAGGGTAGTAATACCATTATTTTCTGTTAGAAAATATGACTCATTGTTACCAGCCCAAGCTTTTACATCATCACTAGTAGTGTCCTCTACTCCGTCTTTTACTTCCCCTAGGTGTTGAAATACAATTTCGTATGGTTCATTTTTAGACTTAATAGTACTTACCAAACCGCTGCCCTTGTCATCTAGAAAAAATGTTTTACCACCTACTTCCCAATCGCTCTGTACGATACATTTACCCTCTGGGGTAAATGCACTGGTCCACTGTGAGTAGGTTGACTTATTCCATAATGTCTCCCATACTTTTTCTGCAGGGGCATTAATCTCTTTTGTAAATTCAAATGTTTTCATATTGTTGCTTAATTACTCAAACAAAACTAGGGATTGATTATTTGAATGAAGGTGTAATTATGACAAATAGTAGTGTTATAGCGACAAAGTTTTTAGATGAACTAAGCTTCACGCACTTAAACTAATCTCAAAAAAAGCCCCGCATTTGAATGAGGGGCAATTGAGTATAGAATTCCCACTATTCCTAATATGATACTTTCTTTCTATGTCAACAAGTTGCTCAATATAAGTTGCATTCAGCTCCTATTCGTTCCCCTCCGACTGATATTTTTGGTTGCTTTTTCGTAAAAATCTTTAAACCTTTTATCTGCATTTTATCATTAACAATGTATGAGTTTCCCATCTCCAGCTGCAGATTATTTGGACTTAAAACTTGACCTAAATCAGGAACTAGTTGATAATCCGCCTGCAACTTTTTTTGTACGTGCTACGCGACCGCACCCCGAGCTAAAAGTAAGTCCAGATGACATAATTGTAGTTGATAAATCCATTTCACCTCGCAAGGGTCATTTAGCAGTTTGCTTTAGTGATGGTGTTTTTAAGGTGCAACGAATTGACAAACAAGATTCGGAATATGTAGTTTGGGGGGTAGTCACTTATATTATTCATAAGGTTTAATGTTTGCACTAGTTGATTGTAATAACTTCTATGCGAGTTGCGAAAGGGCATTCAACCCTATGTTAGTCGGGAAACCAATAGTTGTTTTGTCTAACAACGACGGTTGCGTGATTGCTCGTAGTCAAGAGGCTAAAGACTTGGGAATACCTATGGGCGCCCCTGCCCACCAGATACTGCAAGTAGTGAAAGACAATAAGGTTTCTGTATATAGCTCTAATTATGCCCTATATGGCGATATGTCTGCGCGTGTAATGACTATTTTGTCTCAATTTAGCCACGAAATTGAGGTGTACAGCATAGATGAAGCATTCATTTCGTTTCACGGCTTTAATCTAATAAACCTAGAAAAGCACGGGATGAAGCTAAAGGAAACTGTGTATAGTAATACAGGGATACCTGTAAGTATAGGCATCGGGAAAACTAAAACCTTAGCTAAGTTGGCTAACAAAATAGCCAAGAGAGGACCTGGGGCCTATTCGATAGATACTGAAGTGAAACGCATTCAAGCACTTAATGATACCCCCATCGGCGATATATGGGGGATAGGACGACAAAGCGCTAAAAAACTGAATGAGTATGGAGTAAATAGTGCTATGCAATTTATACAGCAGCCAGATACTTGGGTAAAGGAAAAGCTGTCTATAGTCGGACTACGACTTAAATATGAACTTCAAGGGATTTCAGCCCTAGGAATGATGCTGAAAGAACCTGATAAGCAAGCCATTGCGACAACAAGAAGTTTCCCCAAAACCATAAGTCAGTATGATTTATTGGCTGAGGCAGTAGCCAATCACGCTGCCAGTTGCGCAGCTAAGGTTAGAAAACAGCGATCTTGTGCGGGCAGCATTCAGGTATTTGTGCACACCAGTAGATTTAGGCCAGACTTGCCCAGTTATGCAAATAAGCGAGAGGTTAAGTTGCCCGTACATACCTGCAGCAGCAGCGAATTTATAGAGTATGCAACTATCGCTTTGCGTTCCATATTTCGCCCAGGTTTCGAATACAAAAAGGTAGGGGTCATTGTATCTGATTTAGTACCTTCTAATCAGGTAATCGGTGGGCTATTTGATACGTCTGACCGAGCCAAGGCGAAAAGAGCTATGCTTGCTATGGATGGACTAAATTCCAAATATGGAAAGAATAAAGTTAAAATAGCCAGTCAAGGCTTTACAAAAGGTTGGCAAATGAATCAGCAACAGCTTTCCCCTTGCTACACAACGCGTTGGCAGGACCTTTTAAAGATTGTTTAGCGTGTACTAAATATTTCTCCGCTTAGCCAGCTAATTTACCCTTACCAGCTACACGCATATAGGTATCTATCTCAGTAAGAGATAATGTAGTTAGTTCAAATTTAGATATGAAGTAAGTGTAGATTCGTTTGAAGTCTTTGTATTTTCTCAAGTCTTCGTCACGGAAGGTGCCAAACTCTTTTCTTTTATTAAAATACAGCAACAAAAGGCGCACATTATTATCGAAAATAGGGAATGAGGCAACATTATGAAAGTGGCAATATTTGGTCGCAAATGAATAGAAATTCACCTCTTTACCCGTTTTTTTACCAATAATGCCGTGCTCCTTGGCAATTTTATCAACCAGTTCTATGTTTCCTGCCTGTACATCTGAATCTATATTTAGCTCCAATATATGTTTGGCCATTGTGTAGGTATCGGCAATAGCCGTATCGTACATTTCGTTTATGGCAACAACCTTTATATATATATCTTCAATTTTAGTGTTAGTGGGGTAGTCATTTACCAATAGTATGACCGTCTTTTGATTGGCATTATTTCTATCATCAGCATTAAAAGCCACATTAGCTAATTTTACTTGCTCCACATTTGGCTCATCAATGATCATTTCTGCATTCATACTGCGAAAGTAGAGGTATTTATTCTTTCCGAGACCGTACACGCTCTATATTTCGCTTAATACCTTCATACCCAGTCCTGCGAATAGGACTACCTTCGGTAATGGTGTTAAACACGTCCTCGGTTAATTCTAGCCATTCTCTGTCGGTTTTATTCAACAATTGAGGGCGTGCAGCAAAATCGGGATCTATGCTAGGCTTGCTAAACTTATTCCAAGGGCATACGTCTTGGCACACATCACAACCAAATATCCAATCTGTCCAAGCTGGTGCGTCGGTCGGAATCGCTTTCTTTAACTCTATTGTGTAGTAGCTGATGCACTTACTGCCATCAACTATTTTGGCATTAGCAGATATTGCCTGAGTAGGGCAAGCATCTATACATCGGGTACAAGTGCCACAATGGTCGCGAATAGGTGCATCTGCCTGTAAGTCAAGGTCTAGTACCAATTCCCCAATAAAATAAAACGAACCCGCCTTAGGGTGAATCACATTCGTATTTTTACCTAACCAACCCAAACCACTACGTACTGCCCATACCTTATCCATTATTGGTGCTGAGTCTGTAAATGCGCGACCGTTAACGGCTCCTATTTCAGTCTGTATATATTGTAGTAGTTGCTTTAGTTTAGACTTTAGTACCTTGTGGTAGTCTCTACCCCAGGCATATTTACTGATGAGTAGGCTAGACTGTTGCTTTGACTCAGGTTGCGGGTAGTAATTCAGCATTAGGCTAACTATGCTCTTCGCTCCAGGAAATAGTAGTGTTGGATCAATTCGCTTGTCAAAATTTTCAGCCATATACTGCATTTCCCCGTGGTTGTTTGCAGTTAGCCACTGTTCCAATAGGTTAGCCTCCGTATGTAGAGGTTCAGCCTTAGATATTCCGCAGAATTGAAAGCCCAATCTTTTGGCTTCTAACTTAATTAGATGCGCATATTTTGGCCGATTATCCATTTAGACGGCTAGGTCGTCTAGACCAGGCAGTCTGGGTTGCAACAGATGGCTTGGGTAGGGTTTATTTAGATGTTTAAATGACTTTTCGGTACATTCTCTACCTCTGCTGGTTCGTTTTATATACCCCTCCATTATTAGGTATGGTTCATACACTTCCTCTATAGTTCCAGCTTCTTCGCCCACTGCTGTGGCTATGGTATTTACCCCTACTGGCCCTCCCTTAAATTTTTCTACAATGGCAGATAGAATCTTGTTATCCATATCATCTAGTCCACTATTGTCCACCTTCAATGCATTTAGGGCATATTGGGTTATTTTCAAATCTATTTGTCCATCGCCTTGTACCTGTGCAAAGTCTCGTACTCTGCGCAATAATGCGTTGGCTATTCTAGGCGTGCCACGGCTTCGTCGGGCAATCTCACCAGCAGCCAGTTGATCAATGTCTAGATGAAGTAGGGTAGCACTACGTACGATTATCCGTTGCAATACATCTGTATGATAGTATTCTAGCCTAGATGTTATTCCGAATCTTGCCCTAAGTGGCGCCGTTAGTAGACCAGACCTGGTGGTGGCACCTACTAGCGTAAACGGATTCAAGACTATCTGAACGCTGCGGGCATTTACGCCAGTTTCAAGCAATATGTCAATTTTATAATCCTCCATTGCTGAGTATAGAAATTCCTCAACTATTGGGTTCATTCTATGTATCTCATCTATAAATAGCACATCGCCTTCTTCTAAATTGGTAAGTAACCCAGCTAAATTTCCAGGTTTATCTAGTATAGGGCCGCTGGTTACCTTTATATTTTTACCCAATTCATTTGCTATTATGTAGGCAAGGGTCGTTTTACCCAACCCAGGGGGACCGTGTAGCAGTACGTGGTCCATCGCCTCTCCGCGCATCTTTGCTGCCTTGCTAAATACCAAAAGGTTTTCAACTATTTGCTGTTGCCCAGTGAACTCTGATAATTCTGTGGGGCGTAGGGCACGTTCCTGCTCTACATCTGGCTTTGTATATATATCGGTCACCTTAAAATCTTTCATTTAGCTATACATCACAATAAAGATACACTATAATGCTACCCCTAATGCAACACAAATGTAAAATGTTGCAAATGAAAAGTAGTTGGATATCTATTCTTAAAAAAATGTGGAGCATTCAAATGGATTCTACTATTATTACAACTTAAATTACACTGATGGTTTTTTTAGGTATTAGGTTTTACATCATTTGCTTCTATTTTCTGAATACTCATTGTAAATATATGTGAATCAGCCCAACTCTATTTTTGTAAAGAAGAAAATAGGGTTTTCATTTGATAAAAGGCTAAAGAATGATCGTAAATTAAGCTTTTTTGTAGAATATAATGAGATATAAAAAGATTACAAACCTTGGAAAAATGTGTCCATATATCAGCGTTATATGAAAGACAAGTTGAAATAGCTAAAGAACTTTATTTTAGCAGTCAATTTCGTCCACGCTAGTCCAATTTTGCATTTTTTTTTTGGATATTCTTACTAAATCCATTATTTCTCTTGAATCTTTAACCATACTAAATCGAATTGGACAAAATGTACAGTTTTCTATATATGGCGTCAACATTAAAAAATTTCAGTGTAAAATATTCAATAGATAGTGTCAGATTTCCCTACACCAGTTAAAAGTCAAGCAGCAATTAACTCAGAATGCTTTTTAGAATTGTCTCTACCTTGCCACTCCCAATTATGGAATTTCCTGTTATCAATCTGCCTCAATAGCCATTACTAAAGCCTAAATCTTGCTTATCTGTTGCAAATTTTAAATCCCTTTAGTTCAAAGAAATAGGATAGACTTGATACAGATGATAAATTATTTTCAAAATATTTATTTTAAATTTAAAATAAAATCTATCTTTACCAAGTCCTTAATAAACACACAATTAATAAATTAGAAGATGCTTAGATTTACACTAAAGAGTATTATCTTCAATACTCTTTGTTTCATATTATGTATAAATTTTCAAACTAAAGCTGAAAATTTATTGAATTTTAGTAAAATTATTGCCTACCTACACTTGTCCCAGATGCAGAAATTGTGGTAGATTCAACAGATACAACTTTACTTACATTTATTTTAAGAACGACTAATTTTACACAAAATCAAGCTTGGACTATATATTATACCGAAAATGATACTTTTAAGAGTGTCATTGGCATAGGAGTTAAAGACACTTCAATAGCGGTTGACTATAATAATGACAGTTCTATTATTGTAATAGATTCAATTTTGTACAATATTAGCATAATAGTGTATCCAGGACCAGGAAGGCGATACCGAAAAGATAGACCACTTCAAACCTGTACAAATCACGAAGGAGGTTCAATTTCTGGAGGTAGAAGGGTTTGCTATGGTGCAGCAGGAGGACGATTAACAGTTGCAGGTTACAGAGGTAGTGTAAAAAGATGGGAAAAAAGTGAGCAGGGGGGCAATGGTTGGACTAATATAGGGAATTCTAATAGTTCAGAATATACTGCTGGAACTATGCGTAAAACGACTGAATATCGTGCTGTAATCGGGTGTCAAGGCTTTTTAAAATATTCCAATTCTGCAACTATAACAGTTGTTCCATTACCTGTTTCAGCTTTTGATAGATCTGATATAACAATAGATTATAATACAACGGCTAGTTATACAATATCTGCTCAATATATAGAATCTGGTAGATCTTACACAATTAATTATGTAGATGAAAATGGTTCACAAGTAATTACTGGAACATCTAATGGGAGTCATTCTAAAACAACAGGTAAATTAAAAAGCACAACAATTATAAGAATTACTAAAATTACTTTATCATCGCAACCAGCTTGTGAGTCAAGTTTTGGAAGCACTTTTACCATTACTGTTTTACCTGATCCATTACCCGTCAAATTAACTAAATTTACTGCTACAGCTGTAAAAACTGCAGTAAGATTGGATTGGACAACAGTAAGTGAGATAATTAATGAAAAATTTGAAGTAGAAAGAAGTTCAAATGGTTTTATCTTCAGTAAGGTAGGTGAGGTAGCAGGACACGGAAACTATCAAGGTATCTTGAACTATTCACATTTAGATAAGAAACCTTTAACTGGTTTGAGTTTTTACAGACTCAGACAAGTTGACTTCAACGGAATGTTTGAATATTCACCTATAGTTACTGCAACTATGTCAGAATATGAAAATAGAGTTTCACATAGTAGCATTAAAGTTTTACCAAACCCTGGTTCTCAAGACAATTTAATTCTGCAATTGAGTGAAATGGATGATGAAGTGATAGAAATTAAAATAACTAACACTTATGGTCAAACTGTAGGTAGTTATTCTACACACATTACAGGTTCTCAATTCGGCATACCAATTAGAAATATATTAACAGCACCAGTTACAGCAGGAATCTACGTGGTAACTATCAAAGGAAATAATACATTGATTAATCAACGTATCAATTTGCTTCCTTAACGATTTTAGTACAATTGAATCTATAAAGCCGACTTAAGGGAGTCGGCTTTATTCGTATAAAATAAGCATTAAAGCCTACAATAATTACACGACAAGCCTATTAACTTAAAATTGATAGGAAACACTAAAAAATTAAATTACAATAAAAATATAAAATAGCAATTTTAATACGTATAAAATTTCTCACTCTCTGTAAATATTGATTTAAAATTGCTATTTTATTAAAATATATAATTACAATAATCGCCAAAAACCTAATGTTCAAATCAAAAAGAAATGTACGTATTTAATCACCACTGGCAGATTCGTAAATGACTTAAAGTGAACTACTAAAATATTTTATAGAAAAATGAAATACAATTAAATATTGTGGGAACACTATTATTTCTTGGTGCAGTATCATAATTCTGCTACTGGCTCATTGTTTCAATATGCTGCCTCCCACACGTTTTAGAGAATCTTTTTGAATTATTGGTGCTTTACTGTTGTGTATTATGGTGGAGAGTACAGGTATTTGGCTGAAGTAAGTAATGTTACTGTTATTATTTTAGTTTTTCCTTTTTACTACTTAAAAAAAAGCTAAAGTTATAAATTTTGATACATTACACGGAATTGAAAAATTTATTAATATTTTTTTAATAATAATAGTCATTAAATATTTTGACTATGACAATTGTTTGTTTAAGTCTACTGACACAAAATATTGAATGTTAATTAGATATGTTATGAATAAAGTCTAGAATTATCTTACTGTTAATTAATTTATTTTTAACAATTAGTCTATAGTTTAAAGTACTTTTGGATACGGAAAAATTAATTTTCTGATATTATAAAAATGGAAAATAACGCAACTAATGACATTGTAGCAATTGCTGCAACAGATTGTAAAACACTTGCCGCTGCAGTAACTGCTGCTGGCCTGGTAGAAACTTTACAAGGGGAAGGTCCATTCACAGTTTTTGCACCTGCTGATGCAGCTTTCGCTGACATTCAATCAGACGTGGAAGAACTATTGAAACCTGAAAACAAAGAAAAGCTTTCTAAAATTTTAACTTACCACGTGGTAAGTGGCGCAACAATGGCTGCTGATTTAGAAGATGGTCAAGAAATTGCAACAGTAGAAGGTGGTATATTACACGTTTCTATCAAAGACGGAAAAGTAATGATTGGTGATGCACACGTTACATCAGCTGATATCAAAGCTACAAATGGTGTAATCCACGTTATCGACAAAGTTTTATTGCCCTCTGCATAATGCAATGAAAGTTGGTAAATATTAGAACCAACTTAAAGTGATGATTTGCTTAATGAAACTTTTTAACATCTTAGACTGGGATAACTTTAACCTTATTATACGAGGTTTCCTATCCGAATCTATTACTACGAAATCGTTACCAGCTTGTATTTACAAACTATGATGTTTCATTAAGCAAATCTTTTTATTTCTGTTTATGGTATTTACTCTATAAATAATTTTATTTAGATTATAATGTTATAAGAGCATATTGTTCTATCAATCTGTGTATTGAAGAAGTTTTATGGTATGTTTTATTTTTCTCTTAATTTAATCTATTGCTAGCTTGCATTTAATAATGTTGGTTTATTCTTTATTTATTCATTTTTATAATTTCAACTTTCTCAAATTACATTGCTTTATATTTTGATTGTATCATATTACATTTTTAAATTTTTTCCTTAAAATCGAATCATTAGCTTATTATAATTTCCTGTGCTTTAACAAGTCCGTTAGTCCTTATTCTAATATTAATGATGTATTAACAAATAGAAAGAGCTTTGTCGCAATTTATAAGTCTTGACAACTCAGAGTTAGACAATTTTACTAGCAAACTAAAAGCACTTTAACTAAATCGGAAAGAATTACTCTTGCTCGAGAGGCGATCTTGCAAGCATTTTATTTTATAAATAGTGTTTGTTTAAGTTATTATTACAATGTTAAGGGTCAGGAAGTAACAGGACAGTTTTTTTTAAAAATAGTTAGTATGCGGACTATATAAGTTATTTATCTGGTAAAACTTCAGACCAAAATATAAAAGCATTAGGAAAAAACAAGACACACATAATATTCAACAGATCTACATAACTTATTTGCTGAGATACCAAATTTTAAAATTTGAAAGACTTAATGCTGTAAAAGCTTTCTCAGGTATTAGAAATTATTCTGAAGTGCGTACAAAAAAACACTAGATGAGCGATACATAAACCTAATTGAAGACAGACCTAAAGTAGTAGAGCAAATTCCTCAGCATTATATAGAATCTTATTTGGCATCAATCCCTCCCTTATTAAGTAGATTTAGATGAATAATTATAGATTATATAGTTTAATTCAAAAAAAAGTTAAGATCCTTTTCTTAACTTGATTGAACATAGTAAGAATTTTCTAATGGTAGTTACTTACGGCGATATGATTAAATATAAATAGTGCCAACGAGTATATGCTTGAGTATGCTTATTTACATTTAATTTTAAGCATAAATCTAAAAAGAAAAGCTGCCCCAAATTTTTGAGACAGCTCTTATTTGAATTGCATTTAATTAGTCAATTATGTACAAACTATCTAAATTAGATAAGATTGCGTGTTTTACTAAATTACTTAATTGCTTTTGTCAATTGTAAATCAACACGCTTATGCACACGATTATTTAGAATATATGTAATCTTTTGCAGATACTACACCGTGGCAACCTGCACACATACCCCCCATTAATTTTGCGCCCCTCATTACCATTCCATTGGGGTCCATAAGTAGCGTTCCATCTGGTTTTAGCATAAAGTATTCCCAATCATTATTAGAAGCGTCAAAATTATTGCCTCTTTTTACCATTGCGGTTACTTCATTAACTGTGCCTGCCGGGTTTGTTGAGTGCTTTACGACAATGGTACCCACTGGAAATTTACCATTTACACGTTCTTGACCATTTTTAAAATACACTTTTCTTACAACTGTAGAGTCGTTATTTGCGTGTGCAGTCGCTCCCAATAGTGGATCTGGTCCATTATAGGTACGTTGTAAAGGCCAGCTTGAATAGTCTTTAAAGGAATTGTTGTCAGCAACAAATTCTTCTACCTTTGGGGTGTCTTCTGTTTTCTTACAAGATTGGCTAATAATTCCACAAGTAGCAACCAATAATGAAAGAAGTAAAATCGTTTTTTTCATATTAATAATTTAAATAC
>JAWXCF010000122.1:0-39908 GCA_034440515.1 Bacteroidota bacterium | reverse complement strand
TTGACTATGCGGAGCGCACGCCAACTTTTTCTGCATCTGCCAGTCTAAACTGGGGTATAATCCCTTCAATTCAATTATGCAGATAAACGGAATAAGGGCTTATATTTAAGCTTCACCAACAATGCGAAGTATCGAAAGGACATTAATGGTAAGAACATTTATAAAGAAGAGTACGTAAGGCTACTGAAAATGAATCTAAATGCTTTTATAACTTTCCTGATTACAACTACCTGTCTGTCAGGCTCGGTAGAGGCTACATATATAGCCATTACAAATTAAACGTAACTGCTTTCTATTAAATTTTCCCCCTATCTACCATTAACAAAATTACATTTAATGGGCTTAGCCTTCACGCTTAAGTAAGGAAAGGTGTAGGTAAGAATGATGAATATAATAAGCCTAAGTGGTTTTATTCATTCAGAATGAGCTACATACCAATGGAATATTCTGTTGGATTGGAGGAGGATTTTGATAGCAGAAGAAATAATTTTCGATATACTGGTTTCGCCTTATATCTAACAACCAGACTAGACTAAAACGTGATAAGCAAAAATTTTTTTACTTGCAGTAAGGCGGGTCAATGAATTTTCTCAGTGCTACTGGCAATGGTAGTTTCGGAGTCTATCCTTTGGTGAATCTTGGAATAGGAGGTATACCTTCCGTTGCTGCAGAGGATAACCAGCATTTGCCTAAACTCTAGGTAATTCTATTCCTTTAAGTTGTCTATACAGATTTATAGCCTCACGATCTGTCATAGATGCAATAAAGCCAGCAATATCTAGCATAGATTCATATTTATTATCCGCGTAGGCTACTCTTTTAAAGTTAGCTGGCACAATGCTTAGCAATTGCTTTGAGCGTATTGATATTTTTACCTCACTAACTGCAGTTATGAACAATTCAAGTAAACCTGTAATTACCTCATAACCAACTAATTCTAAAGCTACTACTGGTTTTGCTTTGTATAAATAATTTAATGAAACATTATTAATTGCTGTGATTAATCCCATTAGCTTGGCATTTAACCCGTCTAACAAAGTAGTTCGATACTCGCAGCTCATTATTTTATCGTAGTTCGCCATAAATACTTCGGCAACAGCGCTGGTCAAACCATTAATTGCCTTTGCTCTTAGGTAAATGATTTTCTCATCATCAGTACTCATAGACAAATACCTGTGGTTGCCTTGGAAACAATACTCTACTATGGGAAGTAAAAGCGATTCATAAGTATTAAAATTTATGAAATTAATTCTACATCCATCTTCTAGATCCACTATTCTATAGCAAATGTCATCTGCAGCCTCCATCAGAAAGCTAAGTGGATGCCTATGCCAGGCTATTTGTCCATTTGGGGAATGGTTTTGTAGGCCGGTTGCTTCTGCTACAATTGTAAATGCCCGATGGTCGGCAATAAAATACCCAAACTTCTTTTGGCCAGACCACGCTGCGTTTTTGCCTTGTGCTAGAGTAGATGCGCAGGGATATTTAGAGAACGCGGCCAAACTGGAATAGCTAAGCATTAGCCCAGTATTAGACTGTGATTGGTTAGTTAAAATTCTAAAACCTGCGGCGTTTCCCTCATAATTACATAAATCTTTAGTTTGCGCTATAGTTAAATCAATATCTTTATTATTTTCAAGAAATTTACAGAAGAAAGCACCAATGCAACTTTCACCACTGTGTCCAAATGGAGGATTACCTAAATCGTGAGCCAAGCAGGCTGTAGCTACTATAGTACCCATATCTTGGGCAGCAAAGTGCTCTACTTCATTCAGTCCATATTTATCTTGGTGCTTATTAGCTAATAGTTTCTCCCCGACAGCTGCACCTAGACTTCTGCCTACGCTACTTACCTCTATACTGTGGGTTAGTCGGGTATGTACAAATTCAGATTCTGGAATGGGAATAACCTGAGTTTTACCCTGTAGTTTTCTAAAAGCACTGCTAAATACGATTCTGTCATAGTCTATTTGCCAAGACGATCTGGAACTAGATTGTGCATTATTAGTTTGGTCAAAGCCTAATCTGTTACTGTTTAATAATTTTACCCAATTTAATGCCATATCATTCCCTTTCTATCACCTTAGGGACTCTAAAGTAATCGCTGTTACTATCAGGTGCATTTGCTAGTGCTTGTTCTCTGGTTAACACATCTGCTACTTTATCTTCTCGCATAGAATTTACCTCTTCACCAAGATATACTAGAGGCTCTACCCCAGTAGTATCTATGGTATTAATGCTATCTATATAAGTTACTATTTTGGTCATATCTATTTGCAGGCTTTCTACCTCTGCATCGCTTAGGCTTAGTCTGGCTAGTTTGGCAACCCTTAGTACTGTGTTTTTATCTATATCCATATTTTAATAGTCCAGCTAATATGCTGTCGTACAATTGTTCGTTCTGTTGGGCTAAGTCAGACTTAGGGGACAATAACTGATGCAAAATTAACCTGATATCGCCTGCTTTTGAGCTGTTTTTAGCGTCAGGCATCAAACTATTACAATCGGGTAAACTAATTGGAAGTATAGGCGTGTTTGTTTTAAAGGCAATTAGAGCTGCCCCCTGTGTGAATGGTTCTAATATTCCTGCATTGTCAGCTATTCCACCCTCAGGAAATATGACCAAACCCCGTCCCGACTTCAGAACTTGTATTGCGGCAATGCTAGCACGCATACTAGCTTGTTTATCAGCACGATACACAGGTATGTCAATGGTTTTTAAGAATATGCTAATAATTGGTGTTTGCAATAGTTCCGCCTTTGCCATAAAGCAATAGTCAGCTGGTAAGCAAGCTATTAATATGGCAACGTCTAGGGCGCTTCGGTGGTTGGCGCAAACAATTACTGGTGATGGTAACGAAATGGACTGTAGAGTAGAATTAGATGCAAAATCTATTATTTTATACCTGTAACCAACTATAAATAGCCCCAATCTTAGCCAAGATTTTCTAATTTCTCCAATCCTTCCCGTCTTATTCTCACGTTTTAACCATAATAAATATGGGTAAATGGGCAGAATAGTCAGCGTGAAAAAGGTATAGAAAAATATAAAATGTGCACGCGTGGGTTTCAATAGCTTAGAATGGGTGAACCTAATACAAAGCTAAAGTTTACTTGGTCACCTTGCCATCAGCATACTCGTTTTTACTGATTACTTTACCGTCATTGTCATATAAAATGGTAGGACCATTACGAAGTCCTTTTTTCACCTTAATTTCTACTATGGTAAATCCCTTTGCATTTCTAAACTTTACTTTGCCGCTATAGGGTTTAGTGTCAGACTCTATCCAGCGTTCAGACTGCCAGGCCCCATTTTTATAGTTGTTTACCACTGTTATATTATCTAGGTCAGGGTAGTAATGTATCCAGTCGCCCTCTCTCTTTCCATTTATGTGTTTACCTTGACTTAGTGTTGCACCTTGCAGGTTAACTGTAATTATTTTAGCCTCACCTGTTACATCGGGCATACTTGGTACAAAGTCTTGCCCAATTATGTAGTTATCTAATTCAGATATATAATTCATATCAGGCTTTTTGGTTCCTTGGGCTGCTATACTCACTTTGGTAATTGAGTCTGCAAACTTGATGTTGATGTCTATATTGCCATTATAGTCTGTGGTGTATTTACGCTCAGCTGGTACTATGGCTACTGTCCTAATTAAGCCCTGTTGAACAGTCCCAGTTTTCAATATATATTCTGATATTGGCGTGCCAGTTTCGCTGTATTCTAAATATTCACCAGTTAATTCTCCTTTTACATATTGGGCTTTCTTTTGATTAATGCCGTTTGTGTTTTGCCATATCCATTGACCATTAGCTAGACCACTACTGTAGCCACCTGATATTAAGAGTTTGTTGTTTTCACTATATATATAAAAGGGACCGTTTGGCGAACCAGCCTTGTAATTAATCTGAATTGTATTTCTGCTTTTATCTACCCAAAGGCATTCATACATTTTCCATACACCATCTGGTTTTCCATTTATTAAAGCCCCCTCTATAAATACTGTTTTACCTCGTAGTAATTCAAACTTATTTTCAGCATTACCTAAGTATATTTTTTTGATGTAGTTAGCTATGCCATAGTCAGGTTGGTTGCTGTAGTAGGGTATTTCTAGGTCAAATCCTAATTTTACATTTGCACCAGCCAAGGGGTATTCTATTACATTGCCAGCATTGCCGTTGGTGTATATTTGGTGCCATTCCTCTTTATTGTTGATGTAGTGTGTTCTTACACCGTTTAGTATGCCAGCTGAATACACATATTTATTTACCATTTCAGCATTCGCATATTCTGTCCACGCACCTTCCCATTTGCCATATTCTATAATTCCCTCCCAATGTAGATTCGTAGTAGCTAAATCATCTGGAATTAATTGAGTTGTGTCTTTTTTCTTATTCAGGTTATAGTACATTTTTACTAATCCGTCTGGCTCTGTACTAATTGCACTAGTAAAGCAGATGATTGCAGTATCAGTTATAATTATGCTAGGCTTGTCTTGTGCCTGCACTGCAATGCAACAAACAAGAAAAAATATTATAGTTAAGGTCTTCATTAAGATTAAGTTAATAGTTGCTACAAAACTAAATCAGCAATCTAACTAATAGTAGCACCGTTTACATAATATTAATGTCGACTTGCAAAAAAGAGCTAATGTGTGATTTTAAATATACTTATAAAAATTTATTAAACACCTTAATCTTCAGAGACTACTTCCACTTTAGATTTTAATATAGGCTTACCTTTCAATGACCGCATTAAAGTAAATATAGCTAATAATGTATATAATATACTGATAATGAAGACACCTCTTGTGTTTTTAATTAAGTAAAACGAGAGTAGAGGTAATAACTGAAGAGCGTGCATTCCTATAAAATGAGCAACACGAGGATCACCATATTTGGTACTCCAGTTTAAAATAGGGATTCCATAATTGTTGGCATCTGGCCCACCGATGGTATGCGACATTCTTCCTCCCATCACAAAACCCTCTAATGCAAATATGACAAATACAAATATGCCCCATCTGATGCCCCACAGGTAATAGCTCGGTAGGCTAGGTATTGCTGTTGTGAAAAACAACACCCCTATGTAAGCTGTGTAGAGTGTAACTGCCGTAGCTGCTATTCCCATTAGCGCGTACAGTCCTGCATATATGGGCGAACTGTTATTAAAGTGCGATATTTGGCAGCAACCTGCCTGAAAACCAATGTATGCTACCTCAAAGCCAAACAAGACAATTACAGTCCAGTTGTATCTAGACGGGTTATAGTTGGGTAAATAGTATATGTACCAAGCCATAGCCTAAGCAAAAAAGAAGGTAGAGAGTCCGAATTTAAAGGGCTTAAACCAAGCGTTAACGCCATTTACCTGCGTAGTAGTTGTGTAAGCTAATGCTAGACTCAACATAGAGAAAATGAGACAAGCCGAACCAAAATAAAACATTGGCTCATTTCGTAGTTTGAGTTCACGGATAAAGTCCATCATATCAGATTAAATTTGCTTATTATAGATAATTAATAAGGCAAAATTGCATTACCCAAATGCTACAAATCGTTAACAAATGTTTAGACTTTCTGGCTATCTGCTTTTTTTAATTGGCTAAGATGGATGGGACTAATACCTAAAAATGACGCTATAAGGTGTTGCGGCACCCGATTGTGAATATTGTAAAACTGCTTGCCTAGATTGTCGTATCGATCTTTAGGTGTGACGATATATAGAGTTTTAATCTTCTCCTCTAAAAACATAAAATAATATTCAGCTATCATTCGTCCCAATTTTTCGCCTTGGGTTAAATACTTATATCCCCACTCTATACTATTCCTTGGTATCACAACGCATTCTGAAAGTTCTAAAGCCTGAATGTGATAAATAGAGGTAGTCTGCATTATGAAGTTAGAATAATCTGCAATAAATTGATTCTCAAGGGCAAAATGGGTTGTATGCTCATCGCCATTTAAATCTATAATAGATAGCCGAAGCAGTCCATTGTTAATGAAGTAAATATGATTCGGTACGTTGGGCGGTTGATTTAAGTACTCTTGTTTCTTAAAGATTTTCACTTCACTGTCTGCAACAAATTTTTCAAATTCATCATCTGTTATGCCAATCATTTGATTGATGGCATTTCTCAGTTGTTGCATATTTACAGTCATAACAGATTATAACAAAGTTATAGACTAGCAGTTCTGCCACCGTCCACGGGAATGTTTATTCCATTTATGTATCCTGCTAATGGGCTAGCTAAAAATAAGACTGCAGCTGCAATTTCGTCTGCTGTACCAAATCTACCTGCGGGTATTTCAGACAGCATTTCTTGCCTTACTTCATCCTCGTCTAGTTTTAATTTTCCAGCTTTGTCTGATATTATCCCGGTCAATCTGCTGGTTAGTGTCGCCCCTGGCAATACATTGTTTACAGTAATGCCATAGGGGGCTAATTCTCTACTTAGTGTTTTGCTCCAGTTGGCTACAGCTGCACGAATGGTATTGCTAACGCCCAAGTTTGGCAACGGCGCCTTAACACTAGTGCTGATAATGTTGATAATTCTACCGTAACCAGATGTTTTCATACCTGGCAATAAATGTTGCATTAAAATATGGTTGCATAATAGATGTTGTTCAAATGCTGCAACAAAATCAATACTTTTAGCCAAGTGGGCAGGACCAGGTTTAGGCCCTCCACTGTTATTGACTAATATGTGAATGGGCTTATTCTCAATATCTGATTGATGATTAACTATGGCTTGTTCTAATGCAGTCGCTTGGCTAAAGTCCGATACTATGATGGAGTGTTGTTGCCCAGCATCTACATTTAGCGTTTCTAACACTTGTATTAACCTGTCTCTATTTCTAGCTAATAGGGTTACTTCTGCACCGGCTATTGCTAGTGCCTGTGCTGATGCCAAACCTATACCTTGACTACTACCACATACCCAAGCACGCTTGCCTTTTAGGCTGTACAAATCATTAAACATTTTTCTATTTTTTATCTAATTTATATTACGTCACAAATTACCTGAATTTTGCTCAAAACTTTGGGATAACACATAAAACCTTAAACAAATTAAAAATAAACAAGCTTGATACATTAATATATATTTAATATATTTGAGAACTGTTGTAGTGTTGATTAAAATAAAATTAGCTATAATTCCGTTTGAAAACTTATAATTTAAGTAGTGTATTTGTATAGTATTCTGTTAAGTGCTGGCAATTTTTTTGGCAATCTTTTCAGTGAGAGACCCTTTATGCCTCACGGCTTTTGCCTTGATAGAGAGCCTGGTATATTGGCCCTTCACATTATTAGCGATGCTCTAATTGCATTAGCTTATTACAGCCTACCAGTATTATTATATTATATATTCAAGAAGAGAAATGAGATTAAGTTTAACTGGTTTTTACTTCTTTTTGCACTGTTCATATTTGCCTGTGGTACTACCCATTTATTCAATATCATTACCTTGTATCACCCAGTATATAGGCTAGATGGCAGCATAAAATTCCTGACTGCGATATTTAGTCTGGGTACAGCGGTTGCATTGGCTTATCATATTAAGCATATTTTAACACTACCTAATTTAAAGGAAATACAACAATCCAAACAAAAACTTGAGTTGTCTAATGCTAACTTAGCACAAGAAATAGGAGAAAGAATAAAACTAGAGGAACAACTAAAAGTAACAAATGAAACCCTAAGCAAACTGTTAAATGAGAGGAAAGAAGAGTTAGTACTAGCAGAACTAGCTAAAGAAAGTGCCGATGCGCAATTACATAATTTGACAGAGATGTTGCCAATGGTAGTCTGGACTTTAGACTTAGAATATAAATTAACCTATGTCAATGCATTTTGGAAGGAATTCAGCGGAGTTGATCCAGATTTTTCAGAAAATACTACCTTTAGTAATGCCCTTTTTCCCGACGACGACGATAGATTCAGGGCCTGTCTAGCAGAGCGAATGCCAAGTTATTTACCATTTTCTGTAGATGCAAGGTACAGGTCTAAAACTGGTGAATACAGGTGGTTTCGTGTCACAGGTAAACCGATATTTAATGAAAAAGGTGCTCCAATGCAATGGGTCGGTGCAATGGTTGACATACACGACCAAAAACTACTGCAAATAGAAACAAAGAAAAATGCTGACGAATTTAAAGTTATTACTGAATCTATACCCCAAATGGTTTGGAAAACAGACCCAGCCGGTATTCTAACTTATATGTCTAATGGTTTTAATGACTATTTAGGAATGGACGTGGTTACAAGCTCTATAGGTAATGATAATTGGTTAAAATATGTACACCCTGCAGACTTAAAAATGGCAGGCAAAAAATGGAAATACTCTGTAGAAACAGGGGAATCTTACGTGAGCCAGTATAGATTTTTAAAAGCTAAGACAGGAGAATATCGATGGAATTTAGCATTGGGCAATTGTTTACGAGATGAGGATGGAGTTATAATTCAGTGGATAGGAACAAATACTGACATAGAAGAAAAATTACAGCTTGAAATTAGTATAAAAAAATCTGCAGAAGAATTTATAAACTTGGCAGAAGCAATTTCTCAAGTGATATGGGTGCTAGAGGGTAACGGAAAAATAATTTATGCTAATAAAAGGTTTTATAATTTCTTAGGTAGAAGGCCAGAAGAATTAGTAGGAACCACCCAAGAGTGGGTAAAAAGTTTGCACGACGATGACAAAGATGCAAGGTCTGCTCTATGGGCAAAAGCTGTGATAGATAAGTCTGAATTTGAAATGGAGTGTAGACTATACCACGCCCCGTCACAATCTTACCGCTGGCAACTGGTGCGTGCCTGCCCAATGGTAGATGAGGCTGGGCATATAGTGCGTTGGTTTGGTACCAATACTGACATAGAAGATGTAAAGAAATTGCAGTCGGAATTGAGAATTCGTGCGGAGGAGATTACTTTATTAGCAGAGACTTTACCACAGTTGGTTTGGACAAATGATGCAGCAGGTAATGCCACATTTTTTAACAAAAAGATGCTGGAATACTTAGGCATTACATCCTTCAAAGAAGAGAATGGGAAATTTGGTGATTCTGTTCACCCTGATGACAAAGCTTTTGTATTTGCAGCTTGGCTAAACGCATCAGAAAAATGTATAGACTTTGAGGCAGAATATAGATTAGCTAATAAAGATAGACTATATAAATGGATGTTAGCTAGGGCTTCTTGTCTGAAAGATGATGACGGAAAACCAACACAATGGTTCGGCACATTGACCGACATAGAAGATAAAAAGCAAATGGAGAATCTACTGCTTGTAGTGAGGAATGACTTAGAGTTGAGAATATTAGAACGAACAGAAGAGTTGCAAAAATCTAATGTTGCCCTGATTACTTCAAACCAAGAGTTAGAGCAGTTTGCTTATGTAGCCAGCCACGACCTGAAAGAGCCGCTACGTATGATTAACATCTATACACAGTTAATTAGCAAATCATTGACAGAGGAGCAATTAATTGAGATGCGAGAGTATGTAGATTTTACCTTAGACGGGGTAAATAGAATGCAAATATTGATTAATGATTTGTTGAAGTATGGTCGAACTGGAAGAGACAATAATGAAAAGAGCATTGTTGATCTAAATGATGTTGTGGAATTGGCGCGAGGCAACCTTATGTTGCGTATTGAGGAAAGTGAAACAGAAGTAATTATAGCAAATACTTTACCTAGTATTCCCGGCATTCAGTCATTGCTTATTCAACTGTTTCAAAACTTAATTGAAAATGCAATTAAGTTTAGAAAGTCGGATGTGAAACTAGTTATTCAAATTAACTTGATAGAAGACACTCCAGGAATGTTACACTTTAGCGTAACAGATAACGGTATTGGCGTGGCACAAGAATATGCTGAGCGAATATTCATCATATTCCAGCGATTGCACAATAGGGACCAATATCCTGGTACTGGAATAGGCCTGGCATTATGTAAAAAGATAGTAAACCTACACGGGGGCAGCATTTGGATGATTGGGGAACAAGGAGTTGGAAGTACTTTCCACTTTACCCTGATCAATAAAAGCGATATGGTACAAATTTAGAAGCAGTTAGTTTGACTACCATTCTATAAATCTTCCCATTAACTCAGGTGTTGGTAGCCAACATTCATTGTGTTTGCCAAACCAATTATATCTATTTTTTGACACTAAGTCATACACATAGTTCCGTATAAAAAGGGGTATTATACTGAGATACTTAAGTAAGCTCCAAGGTGATTTTAGATATTTTGCAACACGTAAGGCAGCCTCACTTTTGATGTATATTTTACCTTCGTCAATGAGTACCATTGTACTCATTTTAGGGTCTTGAAATCGGTATTTGTCCAATAGTTGTTTGCCTGCGTTACTTTGCAAACTCGCCATTGCTATTTTGCCAAATGGGTCGTTCTTAATTATAAATTGAACCTCTGACTGGCACAGTTTACAAACTCCGTCAAATAACAAAATCGGCTTATTTTCATCAATTTTTTCCATCACTATACTTTATACCAACAATGTAATGCGAGTAAATGCGCCGTTACCATTCTATAATTCCAGAGTTGCTATCATTTAAGTGCATATGACTTCTGGTATCTATCAAAAATCTGTTATAAGCAGCTTTATCTGTTTTGCTCATATTTCCGCTTAGTTTGTTGAACTCGTGCGCTGTAACTATTTGATATTTACGCATAGGAGCAATTTGCAAATACACCCAGGTAGGTAAGAATTTGGCTGGTTTTACAATGCTTACCTTGCCCTTTACTTTAGTAAAGCTAAGTTTCAACATTCCCCCGCCATCAGTATATCGCTTACGTTGATTGCTAACGTAGTTACCCAAGCTGTAAATAACTGGTTGATAACCATACCAAGTTAAGGGTTGCAATACGTGTGGGTGTGAGCCTATAATGGCACTTACACCTTGCACTAAACAATATTTAGCAATAGCTTTTTGCTCTGCATTAGCTTCCCGCTGATACTCTAGACCCCAGTGGAATATAGGAATGATAATCTCTGCACCATCTTTTTTTGCTTTAGCTATGTCTAAACCTATTTGAATGGTATCTATTAGGCTAACTACAACAGGTTTCCGTACGGGTATCCCATTAGTGCCATAGGTATAGTTCATCAGTGCTATTTTTATTCCTTTTACAGTTACATAACTAGGTGTTGTGGCCATTCTGATGCTATCATTTAAATAAGTACCAGTGTGCAATATTTTAAATTTGTCAAGAACCTCAATGGTTCTGCTAATTCCGTCGGAACTTCTATCTGCACTGTGATTATTGGCAGTAACCAAGTAATTGAAACCAGCTTGTTTTATAAACCAAGCTAGAGTGTCTGGCGCACTAAACTGTGGGTAGCCACTATAGGGTTTCCCTGCTAGGGTAGTCTCAAGATTGGCTATGCACAAGTCTGCCTGATGCAGATATAGGCTAATATATTCAAACCAATCACTGTAATCAAACTTGTCATCGCCTATTTTACAGCTGTTAGTTTGTGGTAAATGACTCATTATATCACCTGCGAACACTATGGATATTCTCGTAATGCTGTCAATTGGTTTTACCGTAATATGTGATCTATTATACTGTGCATTAGTTTGTTGATTTGGTTTAATTATCAAAAAATATACACCTATACCCAGACTCATTATTCCCAATATCACCAGAATTATGACTGCAGTTTTATTCCGTTTAGTCTGTTGCAAAATGTGCTGAGTTACCACCATTACCGTGAATTCAAATGTAAAATGTATCACATTAAGATTGGCAATTTTAGATGAATTAATCCATTATGTATATTGGTGTTGCTATTATATTTGCCAAAGCATCTACAGATTTTGTGGTGCAGATTATATTCCTGAATATTAAACTTATACTAAAATGAAGTTCATAGTTAATACAGCCACATTACTACGCCATCTTAAGCCATTAACAGGTGTAATAGGCAATAAAGTAGTTATTCCAATATTAGAGTATCTTCACTTTTCGGTAGAAGATGGGGTATTAACTATAACAAGTACTGACCTAGAGGTGACTATGCGCACTAGCCTAAAGGTTGAAAGTAGAGAGAATGGTCAAGTTGCCGTTCCTAGCAAAATAGTACAAGAAATATTGAATGAGTTGCCAGATCAACCCATTACATTTACCATAAATGAGGGGAACAATACCATTGAGATAAGCAGCGATAATGGTAAATATAAATTAGCTGGTGAAAATGCCGGAGATTTTCCTCCATTCCCATTTATAGAGGGGGGCAGCCACTTTGGTATTAAGGCAGATGTATTGGCTAATGCTATTACCAGCACATCATTCAGTATAGGTACAGATGAGCTAAGACCTTCTATGACGGGTCTATACGTACAATTAATGAATGATGAGGTTAGGTTTGTATCTACAGACGGTAACAAACTAGTATTGTTTAAAAGAACAGATGCCAAAAGTGAAAACAATGATTCATTTATTTTACCTAAAAAGACCCTAACACTATTAAAAAATTCTCTACCAACAGAGAATAATTCAGAGGTAAAACTAGAATATAACAAGCAAAATGCTCACTTTAGTTTCGGTGAATTGCAGTTGGTTTGTAGATTGATTGATGAGCGTTTCCCTGACTATCAGAGTGCCATACCAACTGACACCCCTAACAAGTTGACTGTGCCTCGAACAGAGTTGCTTTCATCGCTTCGTAGGGTTGCCATCTTTGCTAATAAATCAACCAACCAAGTTCGGTTTAAAATTACAGGGAATGAGTTATTGCTAGCTGCACAAGATATGGACTATAGCAGTGAGGGTCAAGAGAGAATTAGCTGTGACTATGTGGGTAATGATATGGAAATAGGCTTTAATGCAAGATTCCTACTAGATATGCTATCTACATTAACAGCAGATGACGTAATATTAAGTATGAGCGAATATAATAGACCTGGAGTATTAAGACCTGGCAAACAGTCTGATAATTCTGAGATATTGATGCTATTGATGCCGATTGTAATCAATATGTAGTTAATTGGAATTATAAACTAATATTATTTCTTTGGGTTTTTATCGCGCCATTGTTTGTTAAAACTTTTGTCAGCAAACCTAATTGGCTCCCTATGTTTTGACCAACTATTTCGGAATAACATTTTGAATAGTTTGTTTTTTAGTGGAATGCCGCCCTTATTCATTAGGTTCCGTTTCAGCATAGCTTTTGCCCAAGTTTGCCATACTATTTTTTCTACTCTATTTGGGTGTTCGGTTGCCATTTTTTGACGATTATACAGCAACAACTTGTGTAAATCAATTTTTACAGGACATACTTCAGTACAGTTACCACATAGGGTGCTAGCATTACTTAAGTGAATGAACTCGTTATAACCACTATAGAATGGTGTTATCACACTACCAATTGGTCCACTGTAGGGTTTCGCATAGGTATGACCTCCTATATTTTTATATACTGGGCAGGCATTTAGACAAGCACCACATCTAATGCAACCAAGTGCCTCGCGCTGTGGAACCTGATGTAATAAGTCTGACCTACCATTGTCTAGCAGTACCACATACATTTCATCTGGTCCGTCTATTTCATTGTTTCTTCGTGGACCGTAGTATATTGTGTTGTAGTTACATATTTTTTGCCCAGTACCAAATGTACTTAGTAGGGGTAAAAACAAGTTTAAGTCTTGAAAGCTTGGTAACAATTTTTCAATACCAGTTACCACTATGTGTATTTTAGGCCAGGCGGCACTCATTCGGGCATTGCCTTCATTTTCCAGTACGTGCACGCCTCCGTTATCAGCTAACAGAAAGTTTGCCCCAGTTATACCTGCGCCTGCCTTTACGTATTTCTCTCTTAGTATTTCTCTAGCTTTACCTGTTAATTGCTCTGGAGTAAAGTCTATAGGTGTACCCAGTTTTTCGTGAAACAATGCTGCTACATCTTCTTTGCTTTTGTGCATAGCTGGAGTCACTATGTGGTAGGGAGCCTCTCCGTCTAGCTGTTGTATGTATTCCCCTAGATCAGTCTCTACAGATTCTATACCTATTTTGGTTAGGTGTTCATTTAGTTTTATTTCTTCTGTCACCATACTTTTAGACTTTACTATGCTTTTCACATTGTGTCGCTGCAGTATGATACTTATCTCCTCTCTAGCTTCTTCTGCGGTAGTTGCCCATATCACCTTTCCCCCATTTCGTTTAAAGTTACCTTCCCACTCTAACAGGTACTTATCTAGGTTTTCTATGACTCTTTTCTTTATTTGCGCTGCCCTGCTTTTAGCTAATTCTATGTCATAGTATTGAATTTTACCCCGCTCTACGCTGTGATTATATCTTCCTATGTTGAAGTTAATCCGTTTGCGATGCTCTAGGTCAAAAGCTTTACTTTGAGAAGTATGCTTAAAAGTTGATGATGCGTTACTCATTTCTATGGTAGCAAATAACAATGGCTATTGCTTAGATGTTTTACGAATTTATATAATATAATGAGAATTTGTAGGGGGAGTCATTACTCAATCTTAAGTAAATGCAGAAACCATACATTTAAAATATGTTAACTTTGCTTTCCCAAATATTAGGTATATGATTACGACAGATCAAATTCGCGAACTCCGGTCTCGGACAGAGGCCTTAAAACAATATCTTTGACGTAACAGGAAAAGAGAACAAAATCAAGGAGTTAGAGGAAATTTCAAGAAAGGACGGATTTTGGGATGAACCCAAAGAGGCTGAAAAAGTATTAAGACAAGCGAAGCAGTTAAAACATTGGCCAGAAGCATACTACATTCTAGAATCTGTGGTAGAAGATGTTGTTGTACTATTTGATTTCTATAAAGATGGCGAGGCAACTGAGCAAGATATAGACAAGGCTTATAACGATGGATTTAAACATCTAGAGGAGCTTGAGTTCAAGAATATGCTAAGTGCAGAAGAAGACCAAATGAGTGCCGTATTAACTGTAAATAGTGGGGCAGGAGGTACGGAAAGTCAAGATTGGGCTGAAATGTTGATGCGAATGTACATAATGTGGGGGGAAGCCAATAAATACAAAGTGCGAGAAATAGATTTACAAGATGGTGAAGGTGCCGGCATTAAAAGTGCTACCCTAGAGTTTGATGGGGAATTTGCCTATGGCTACCTAAAGTCAGAAATTGGAGTACATAGATTAGTTCGCATCTCACCGTTTGACAGTAATGCAAAGCGTCATACCAGTTTTGCCAGTGTATTTACCTACCCACTAATAGATGATAGCATAAATGTTGATGTAAACTTAGCAGATATAAGTTGGGATACGTATAGAGCTGGGGGTAAGGGTGGTCAAAATGTAAATAAAGTGGAGACTGCTGTAAGACTACACCACGCACCAAGTGGGATAGTAATAGCCTGCCAAGAGGAACGCAGCCAATTGATGAATAAAGAGAAAGCTATAAAAATGCTTAAGTCCCAATTGTATGAGGTTGAGGTGCAAAAACGAAATGCAGCCAAAGCCGAAACTGAGGCCGGTAAGAAAAAGATAGAGTGGGGCAGCCAAATACGTAACTACGTAATGCACCCCTACAAACTGGTAAAAGATTTACGTACTGGGGTAGAAACTAGCGATGTACAAGGAGTTATGGATGGTGACCTAAACCAGTTTATGAAGGCCTGGCTGATGGAAAACGTGGCTAACTAAGCCACCTAAGGTTCTAGCTGTTGATATGTTATCTGTTCGTAATAGATTGATGCTAATTAATATTGCTTTGTTTTGTAATTAAGTGCCGAGCTTTAAACAGCTTAAGGCATTTGTTGTCTTAACTATTATAACTGTAAATACTATGAAATTATCTACCTTGATGAGCGGATACAAACTACCTATACTGTGCCTAGTAGTCGTATGCTTAAGTCTAGCCGCTTGCGTACCACAACGTAAATATGACGATTTGTTTAAAAATTATCAAACAGCACTAAAGCAAAACAGTGATTGCGATACGAGATTGAGTAGTTTGCAAATGGACTATGATAGTGTACAAGCCTATGTCAAAGGAATGAATCAAACTATAGTAGAACTAAAAGACGACACAACAGAAGTTGGTAAAGCTTATAGAAAAACAAGAGTACTCTATGATAAAATTAATGACCAGTACGAAAGGTTGTTAGGTCAAGCCAAAGAGCAAGAGGGAAACAACAGACTAGAGAAACAAGAAATAAGTGCTCAGTTACAAGAAACTCGTAGAAAACTAGAAGAAAAAGAAAAAGAACTAAAAAAACAAGAAGCACTACTGCTAGAAAAAGAGAAAATACTAGCAAATCTGGATGTCAAACTTAAGGAGCGTGAAAAGCGTGTAGGTGAATTGCAAATGGTATTGACACAAAAAGACAGTGCTAATAATGCTTTGAAAACTAAACTAAATAAAGCCCTATTTGCCTATAAAGATAAAGGTCTAACTATAGAGGTGCGAAATGGACGTGTATATGTATCAGTTGAAGATAAGCTTTTATTTCAAAGTGGGAAATACACCCTAAACCAAGATGGTAAAGATGCATTAGTTAAACTGTCAGGTGCATTAAAAGATAACTCTGATGTAAGTATTACCGTGGAGGGTCATACAGACAACGTACCATATAGAGGTAAAGGAGACATAAAGGACAATTTAGACCTGAGCGTACACCGCGCAACAGAGGTAACCAAAATACTTACAACAAATGGTCTTATGCCTAAGAATGTAATCGCGTCAGGTAGGGGTGAAACTCAGCCAATCGGTGACAATGGAACTGAGTCTGGTAGGGCTAAAAACCGCCGTACAGAAATTATATTGACACCAAAATTAAGCGACTTGTACGAAATTCTAAAATAAGGATTTTCAAAGTCGGAGTAATAAAACATTTAAATCATAACTGAGCGTTTGCAATAGTATATGAAAAAGACTGAGCCTGCTAAACCCACTTTTAATCAAATACTGGGTGAATTGGGTGAGCAAATAGCTTGTGACTATTTACTGAAGAAAGGGTATAAATTACTGTCTGCCAATTATAGTCCTAAGGGTTGCAACGCTGAAATAGATATGATTGTTGAGCACGTTGACCTGCCAAATACCATAGTAATAGTTGAAGTGAAAACGAGAACGAAAAGTGATTTCGGTTGGCCAGAACTGCAAGTAGGTAATGGGAAGCAAAGAAATATGGCAGAAACTGCAGGCATTTGGATGGAGAAACACAATAGGCATTCAGACGAATGTCGCTTTGATATAATAGCAATAGAAATAAGCAAAGACAACACAAAAAACCCAGAAATAAGACACATTGCTGATGCCTTTTTTCCGGGTCTATTTTAGAATATTAAGGGTATAACTACTTAACTAGATATCTACCTCTTTTATCAATTGTTATTATAGGAAGTCTTTTATTAGACTCAAACTTTTGATATACAGGTTGTAAATTATCCCAAAACTGAATTGATGTTATGTTACTTGCGTAAGTTTCTTTCGCCAATTTCATTTCTTTTTTACCCATTTTAAAGGGGAAAATGTGAACTGGAATGATACCTTTACTTAATTCGTATGCTTTGAATGTAATGTAAAATATGTCTCTGCTAATGTCGGATTCACCACTTAAAGGAATTTTACCCATATTTTCATTTCCACCATATATGAAGATATCTTGTTTCATTGTGTCGTTATCTCCGTTCAATTTATCAGCTTTATTAGGCCAATTAAGTTTTACAGCAGGGAAATCATTGAATGCAGTATCAAACGCATTTATTGCATATACACCCTCTGGTATTTGTTCGTCATCAGCATTAAATTTAGGACCTGCACCTGCATCAAAGTTTTGTAGTGGGTAACTTTTAACCAATTTATAAGAGGTAGATGTGTTATCTAAGGCCCAAATTTCAAGTGATTTGTCAGCCTTGAATATTCTGATAAATAGGTTTTTGATAGGGAATTTTACGCCTTTAGCTTTACACATTGCAGTAATTTCTTTCTCACGTTCAGCTTTTAATTTTACCATAAAAGTTGAGGATTTAATTGCTTTAGTGTCAAATATTTTCTTGTCATCTATCAGCGTAAATGACATTGATGCCACAAAGCCAAAGCATAAAATAAGTTTGCTTACTATAGCAACTTGTTTAGGTAATTTCATATTATATTTCGCAGTTTTATTATAAATTGTTGACTTAGTCCTTATATTTTACTTATGTATTTGCCAATTTTCCTGACTAGGCGTACGTACCCATATTAGAAAACTTCTCTATTCTGGTATTTATTCTTTCATCAGCATCCATAGCATTTAGGACACTTAGTTCTTCAATAATACGGGTTTTAATAGTGTTAAACATATTTGACACATCATAGTGTGCCCCGCCCATTGGTTCTGGTATTATTCCGTCTATTAGTCCGTGACCTAACATTGTATTGCTAGTTAACTGTAGGGCCTCCGCCGCTACTTCTTTATAATCCCAACTGCGCCACAATATACTACTACAACTTTCTGGGCTAATAACACTGTACCAGGTATTTTCTAACATTAATACTCTATCGCCAACACCAATTCCTAAGGCACCACCGCTTGCCCCTTCTCCAATTATGATGCAAATAATGGGTACCCTAAGTACAGCCATTTCTCTTAAATTTCTAGCAATTGCTTCTCCCTGTCCGCGTTCCTCAGCTTCTAATCCTGGACTTGCACCTGGAGTGTCAATTAATGTAATGACAGGCACATTAAATTTCTCTGCCAACTTCATTAATCTTAGTGCTTTTCTATATCCCTCTGGGTTTGGCATTCCAAAGTTCCTGAATTGTCTTGCCTTTGTATTTCTACCCTTTTGTTGACCGATTATCATAACGGGCATTCCGTCAATTTTCGCCAAGCCGCCTACCATTGCTTTGTCATCTTTTACTTGCCTATCGCCGTGCAACTCTGTAAATTCATCAGCAACAGCGTCTATATAGTCTAGAGTGTAGGGTCTATCAGGGTGTCTGCTTATTTGTACCCGTTGCCAATTGGTTAAATTGCTGTACAACTGTCTTTTCAGTTGTGCTAGGTTCTTCTCTAACTCATCCATAGTTAAACCCTGAGATCCGTCGGAGTCACCATTTGACATTGATTCACGAGCTTTCTCTAACTGCTCCTCCAGTTCTTTAACTGGTTTTTCAAATTCCAAAACGTGCATAAATGAGATGGTAAATATACCTATACTTTAGTCAATAATCTTGACTTAATACGGTAATAATCTGTTACAAATATAAAGCTAGCTATTAGCCTATAGCTATATATATAGGTATGATTTTCTAGAATAATTAAGAATTATTTATAAGTATTTGGTTTAACTTTTGTTTTAGTTGCGCTAATTTTTCCGAATTAGGCTGAATGGGATTATAGCTTAATTTTTCTAGTTCTTGGTAAAGTTCTGCAATTTGGCTAGTATGCTCTATTTCAATACCTGCATTAATTAGGTCTTGGACTACTTGAGTAGCAAATATATTATTTGCATTGCTGCGCGTAAGTTTTTTTATTTCTATTGCCAGTATGTTTTTTAATCCCATTACAGAACTGTCGTTTTCTGAATTTACTATTCTAGTCACAGGTTTTGGTACTGGTTTTATGTTTACATCTGCAATTAATTGTTTTTTTTCAGTAGATGATTTATTACCGAGCTTATGCTCAACTACTGTAGATAATTGAGGGTCTGTTTTTTTCTTTTTGCCTTTTAGGTTCATTCTTCGCAGGTAAAACAGAATTACTAAAAAAGCTAAGACTATAATGTATAGTAGGTATTTGGCAACAGATAATAAGTTAAAACCTTTCTTATTTGCGTCAGCGTCTAATTTAGATTGTAGTTCTAAATACTCTTTTTGTTTATCTGGGATTGCTTGCCCTACTGTTATGGGAATAGCTTCAGTTTTTAGCTCTACATATTTTTCTGTATTTACATTGAAGTAATTCAGCGTCAATTCTGGAATTTCAAAACGAGTTCCCTCGTGTTGTATTAGTGTATAGGTAAATGTTTTAATGCCACTAGTAGATTGGCCAGTTCTATCTATTTGGGTGGATGTGCCAGTATTTATAACTTCTATTGTGGATGATAGCTTTAACTTAGGTAAATTGTACAATGCTAAACAGCCTTCACCAGATACTGTTACCTTAAGTATAATTGGTTCGTGAGCAAGTGCCGTTTGTCTATCTACTTGCGCAGAAATGACAATATCCCCAACCAATCCTGAAAAATTTATTGGTTTACCCTTTATAGGTAAAGGCTTTACGTTGATAACAGTAGGTTTTGTAGCTAAGGTAAATTCATATACATCTTGATCTGAATTTAGGTCTATTGAATTTGGGCTGTAGGTCATTTCTACGGCTCTACCCTTTACCTCAAGTTCGTCAATTATAAGTTCTCCCGTTTTCTGAGGATATACTATATCTTTTCTCACCAATATGCTGCTCCAATCACCCTCTATTTTAGTTTGTGACAATATATCCCTTTGTTGTTCTAACCAGAAACTCTGATACTCTGGTATTTTACCTAAGGTTTGCTCAAATAAGCTTATGTTTTTTGTCTTTTGATAATAACGTACCCATACTGCTTGGCCTATATAGGTAGTTTTTGGGCTAATTTCTGAGGTGAGCTGTATTTTACCTCGTAGAACGGGGGGCAGCTCTTGTATTTTGTCATTTGGATTGATGGTGCCTGGGCTACTATTAATACTGATGCTTTTGCTTTGGCAAGTGTAGGTTTTGCCATTTATTAGAATGCTTGCACTACCTATTTTATAGGTGCCTACTTGCTCTGCTACCAGTTGTATGCTAAGCTTTTCTTCAATAGCTACTTTACCATTGATAATACTAGATAACTTACTAATGCTAATACCACCAAGTATTCTTATGCCATCTGGCATTTTACTTATTTGTATATTTTCTATATCACCATTTATATCCTTTAGTGAGTATTGCAGTGTAATTCTATCACCAACTACTATTTTGTCTCCACTACACTTTAGCTCAAGACTTTGTGCTAGACTAGCGGTTACACTTAGCAGCCAACAGAGAATAATGGTGATGTATTTTGGCATAATCTTAAGTCTGCAAATTTAAAACCATATATCAGTAACTGGGAAATATGGGGATTCGTGTATGTTAAACCAATTGTTGTCCCTGCCTTATATTCGCCTAATAAAGATAATAATTTATTGACATACAATGACACAAATTACTGCATACGTATTTCCAGGACAAGGTGCTCAGTTTCCAGGAATGGCAAAAGAATTATATGAAACCAACGCTGCTGCAAAACAAGTTCTTGACACAGCAAATGATATTCTTGGATTTGATATATTGAATATAATGTTCAACGGTACAGAGGAAGATTTGAGGCAAACCCGAGTAACGCAACCAGCAGTATTTCTACATAGTATGGCTCAATTTGTTGCTAGGCAAAATGCTGTACTACCTAATATGGTGGCCGGCCACTCGTTAGGGGAATTTAGTGCCTTAGCAGCAGCAGGAGTATTGTCTCTAGCTGATGCATTAAAATTAGTAAGCATAAGGGCAGGGGCAATGCAAAAGGCTTGTGAAAATACTCCAGGAACTATGGCTGCTATATTGGGTCTAGATGATGCTACTGTAGAATCTGTATGTGCTAAGATAGAAAATGAAGTAGTAGTTGCTGCTAACTATAACAGTATAGGTCAAGTAGTGATAAGTGGTACAATAAATGGCGTGGAAGCAGCTTGCATTGCCCTAAAGGGCGCAGGCGCTAAGCGAGCAATTGTGTTATCTGTTGGCGGGGCATTTCACAGCCCACTAATGCAACCAGCAGCAGAGGAACTAAAATTGGCAATAAATGCAGCTAATTTTAGTATCGGCATTTGTCCTATATACCAAAATGTAAATGGATTGCCCTGTACAAATTCTGTAACTATTAAGGAAAACCTTATAGCTCAATTGACATCACCAGTGCGTTGGACCAAAATTATAGAAAATATGGTTCAAGATGGTGCTAACCATTTCATAGAGTGTGGACCAGGTAATGTATTGCAAGGTTTAATCAAGAAAATAAATAAAGAAGCGAAAGTATTTGCTGCTATTTAAATAATGGATTCACAAAAAAGCCATTGCCCAGCTAAATGTAGTTGGCGCAATGGCTTTAAAAGAAAATGACTATTTTTCTTATCTTATTTGTCTTGATTAGATAATGGAATTACCAAACCTAAATTCACGTAAACGCCACCGTATCTTATGTCTCCTGTTATTTGATACAGACTTGAGTTTTCGTCTATTACAGATGTCAAACCTATGTCGTAACCAGCTGACAATGAGAAAAAGCCGCTCTCTATGCCCAATCCAACTTTACCGCTTAAATATCCATTAGAAAAATTTTCTTTGGTGTAGATATTATTTTCGTCATCTACGTTTAGAGTAGCAGCGTAGGTAGGACCAGCAAAGGCGTGTAACTTAAAGTTGTCTGTATTAATGACTCTAGCCCCAAATAATAAGTCTATTCTAGCTGCATCTACCTTTACATCACCTGTTTTTAAAGTTACTTGACCAATATCGAAAGTTCTCTCAAACTTCGTAGTTTGGTAAAATAGTCCAGGTTGTACATAAAATGTGCCGCCTAGTCTGAGGTAAGCACCTGCTTGAATACCAACACGTGCATTATTGCTTGTAGTTTGGCCATTTTCATCAGTTGGTTTAAATGCTGTAATGCCTACTTGTGGTAGAATAGCTGTTTGCGCTAATGCGGTACCAGAAATACCCAATGTTATAAATGCTGAAAGTAATAGTTTTTTCATAATGCTTAAATTATCAATAATTAGTAGTTTAGACAATGTGAAATTAAAATTTGTTTACTTTACATTAAAATAAATTTAATAAACGGCAGTCTTACACGTAAGCATCAAACTTGCAGGTTTTATTCATAAAAGAAAATGTAGCGTATAGGGTCTTTATATGGTTCAAATTATATTAAACCCAAGTTAATAAAAAAACGAAAGCCGTGTGCGAAGGGGATCCTCTTTACACGGCTGTCTTCCAACCATAAAAAACCTTCTCCAAATATAGAGAATGTTAGATTAAATGCGAAATTGCACGAAAAAATTTTTATAATTATCGTTATTATGCTTACCCACAAATGCTATAAATAAAATATTATGTTGATATACAGACTATTAAATACTTTGACTTTTTGTAGTAATAAAAATTTATTTTCTTAATTAATAAACATACATACTAAAACTGTCCGTAATATAACTAGGCAATTAGCTATAAAAGGACAGTTGATTTTTAAAATTGTATGAAACTAAGCAAAGAATACCAAATTCAAGCTTGAAAATTTCATTAAAATACCATTAATAATAGGTAATATTAGATACCAGCCATATCATCATAATCAGTTTCATCTTCTTCGCTTACTAATCCGTCAATAACATCTGATACACGATCCCGTAGATCTTGAAGTATTTCGCTACCACGTTCAGATTTAAGTAAATAGGCAGCACCTACGCCAGCTAAAGCGCCAGTAGTTAAGGCAATCCAAAATCTTGCTGTAGAATTCATAATATTGTTTTCGTTTTAAAATTGTAATTGCAAAATTAAAAGAGAAACATTAATAAACTATTAAATGAGTTAATATATTGCCTTAAGTCGAGCAGAATAATTGAATATAATTAGCTAAGTAGCAACGATTTATTCAATTAGTATGATATTAGTTAACAAAAAATTAGTTTAGCAAAAAGAATATTCCAGCACCTGCTCCATAGCCTAGTAATGCGGGTAAACTGAATCGCTTAAGATACCAAACGAAGTTTATTTTTTCAATTCCCATAACTGCAACACCTGCAGCTGAGCCTATAACTAGTATGCTGCCGCCAATACCACAAGAGTATGCTAACAGTTCCCAAAGGCGGTTGTCTGTAGGATACTTGTCTAAGTCGTACATACTTATAGTTCCTGCAATTAAGGGAACATTGTCTATCACAGCGCTACTTAGTCCAAGGCCTAATGCAACAATGTCTAAGTTACCTACTAATTGGTTTAACCGCTCTGCAAGTATTTCTAATATTCTTGCTTGATCTAGTGCGGCGACAGTAACTAATATTCCAAAGAAAAAGAGAATACTAGGTGTATCAAGCCTAGATAAAGCGTCTGCAGCACTAAATTTCTCGTGTTCATCACTGCTTTTCAAGTGGATTAATTCCGCAACCAGCCATAGAATTCCCATTCCGAACATCATACCTAAATAGGGGGGAAGTCCTGTCACAGTTTTAAAAACTGGGATAAGTATCATAATACTTAAGCCACAAAAAAATATGATTTGACTGCCAGGTATTACTTCTAATATTTGATTATTTAATGAATAAGTGTCAAATTTTTTCCTTTTCATCATAAATATGACACATACTAGCGGAACTAGGTAGCTAACTAATGCAGGTAGGAATAAAGTAGTGATTATGTTGAATGTACTAATTCTATTTGCCATCCATAGCATAGTTGTAGTTACGTCACCAATTGGACTAAATACACCTCCACTATTTGCAGCAATTATGATAATACCGGCTATATAAAGTCTAATTTCTTGCTTTCTTATAACCTTTCTAGTTATGCTAATCATTACTACAGCAGTCGTAATATTATCTAAAATAGAACTTAAAAAGAAAGTAAGAGCAGAAATAATAATCATAAACATTATGACTTTTTTAGTCTTAATTAGCCTTACAACTATGTCGAATCCGTGGTGTAAGTCTATAATTTCAACTATAGTAAGTGCTCCAAGTAGGAACAACAAAATGCCAAAGGTATCTGGCATATTTTCTAACAATGCTTCCTCCACAGGTTTGCCACTTATTATCCAACTGGGATTAAAGGCTAAAACTGTCCAACATAGCCCAGCAGAAATAAGAGTTACTGCAGATTTGTTTACCTTAATGTAATGTTCTGCTATAATTAGTATGTAAGTGACTATAAATATTGAAATCAGAACTAACATATATGTGTTTTATTTGAAATCACTAGAATCTGCATTTGTGTAGGCAGATTCTAAAAATTGTAACAACGGTGTAGAGACTTCTACATATTTGTTTAGAAACTCATCAATTGCCGGACTGCAAAGTTCTGTATTGGTAATCGAGTGTGAAGCGACGAACGATTTTAATTTTAAGTATTCTAGAGCAGGATTATCTTTTTCGTATCCTTTTGGTGGTCGGCTAAGTATTCCATCCGTACTTAAACCAGAGGAGAAAATATTTGTAAAAGATTTAGCTTCTATTATTTTTTTAAAATCGGCCAGGTTGTAGTCAATTTCTTGCCTAATAAGTTTCAAATGCTGGGCACTGGGTCCATATACTCCAACTGCTATAAAGCTGGCATCATTCTGAATGTGCAGGTAAAATCCTGGCGCAGAATCTTTCAACTGGACTGTTTGATAGAACACACCCATATTGTTTTTATAGGGATCCTTATTCGCACTAAATCTAATATCCCTATTTATTCTAAATATCGCCTTTTTAGGACTAAACTCTGCAGCAGCCTCATACTTATTGGCTATCGCTTTCAGCATTATATCTGCATTTGCTAGATTATCAGCCTTTGCAGTCTCATATTCTTTTCTGTGTTCGTCAAACCAAGCCTTGTTGTTATTCTCTTGTAAGTTTTTTAGAAATAATAAGGTGTCCTGCTTATACATAGGTGCAATAATATGTTAGGCTAACGGTAAACAAGCATTAAAGTTTGCTAAAAATATTTTGGAACCAATTCTCATCGCAATTAATATTATCAATAGATTTACACCAATATAACAGCAACTACCAATGAGGAATTATATAGCATTTACAGAAAAAGATTTAGCTAATTCACTAAACTATACTGAGTATAGATATTTAATGATGAAACTGGTAGATAACCAGAGTAGTAGTGGCGAAAACCAGTCTGATGAATATATTAACTATACCAAACTAGCTTGGCATAGAATGAGTAGGATAGATGATAGTATAAAACTGACAGACAACATAATAGATTATCTACAGGCATTAGAAATGCCAATGAAATGGATTGTATTTACAGAATCTTGGTGTGGAGACGCTGGGCAGAACATCCCATACTTATCAGCAATGGTAGATGCTGCACCCAATATTGAGTTGCTGCTATTGTTAAGAGATGAAAACATTGAGTTGATGGAAAGATATCAAACTAATGGGGGTAATAGCATTCCTAAATTGGTGGCAGTAACTGAAGATTTACAAACTGAATTATTTATTTGGGGACCTAGACCAGTTCAGGCACAAAACATTATAATAGATTGGAAAATAGCCGCCGAACCTAGACCAGAAAAGACTGAAATATATAAAGACATTCAGCTGTGGTATATGGCTAATAAAGGCATCAGCTTACAACAAGAGGTGTTAGAATTAATGCAGAATTCCTTATCGGTATAACTAGTAGCTAGTTAACTTAGCACTCATAGATCGAACGGTACCGACAAATTCGTCCCATACTTCAGCGACTATTTCTGCAGCAGGCAATATATTATGTAGGTAACCGCTTACTTGACCTATCTCTAGTTCACCCTCCTTCATATCGCCAAGAAACATCCCTTTTTTTGATCGACCCTGACCCAATAATTCAGCAAGTTCAATATCACTAGCGCCAGACTGCTCAGCATTTTCTACTTTGTCTGCAAATTCGTTTTTCAACAATCTGACCGGGGTAAGTTTTTTCAACCTTAGCATAGTGTCACCCTCATTAGAATTGATAACAGCATTCTTAAAGTTGATGTGTGCACTACTCTCTATACTACATACAAAACGGCTACCCATTTGTACCCCATCTGCACCTAGCGCCATAGCTGCGGCCATAGATTTACCCGTTGCTATACCTCCTCCTGCAATTACTGGAATATCGAGTATTTCTGCCACACTGGGAATTAACACCATAGTGGTGGTTTCATCGCGACCGTTATGCCCACCAGCCTCAAATCCTTCTGCAACTACAGCATCTACGCCAGCCTCTTGCGCCTTAAGTGCGAACTTGACACTGCTAACCACGTGGACCACTTTTATGCCTGCTTTCTTTAGTTCGGCTGTGTATTTTTTAGGATTTCCTGCACTGGTAAATACTATCGGAACTTCATATTTTATAACCAATTCTATATGTTTATCTATATCGGGGTATAATAATGGAATGTTAACTCCATACGGCTTGCTGGTTAATTGCTTCACCAAAAGCAGTGCGCGCTCTAAATCTTCTGGATACATACTGCCTGAACCAATTAGTCCCAGCCCGCCAGCATTACTTACTGCTGCAACTAATTCTGCATTAGCGCACCATATCATACCTGCTTGAATGATTGGATATCTGATGCCAAATAGACCTGTTATTCTATTAACAAATTGACTTTCAGATTTTGGAGGTGTTTGGTAATAATTTGATTGTTCCATATTGTGGTATATAGTTAATACTAGCAATATTACACTTTGGTAACTATATGGTTCGCAAAAATATTAGGCAAATACCTGATAAACAAACAATCCCCCTAGGTAGGCTAATCCACTCATAAAGCTAAGTTGAATAAGCGTCCATTTTAAGGATCTAGTTTCTTTATAGGTTACGGCTAGGGTACTCATACACTGCATAGCAAAGGCGTAGAATATTAATAACGAGGCTATAGTTGCTACAGTATAGACAGGTTGTCCAGTCACTTCGTTTTTAGCATTTCTCATTTTGTCTATCAGTTTGCCATTGATGTTTTCATCGTCTGCCAAACCATATAGCGTAGTCATAGTCCCAACAAATACTTCTCTAGCTGCAAAGCTGGTGATAATGGCAATCCCAATTTTCCAATCATAACCCAACGGTCTAATTGCAGGTTCTATGGCTTTACCCAGCTTGCCGGCATAGCTATCCTCTAGTTTTAAATGAGTGTTGTCTGATATGTTACCCTGCCAAGGCAAATGATTAGGTCCAAAAGTGCTTAATGTCCACAATATAATGCTAATGGCAACTATTATTTTAGCAGCTTGTGTGAAGCCCAAAATCTTTTGATAGACAGTTATCGCTACATTTTTTAATCGAGGTTGCCTGTAGGCAGGCAATTCCATAATGAAATTTTGCTTACTGGTATTTTTTAGTATCCATTTAAAAACCCCAGCTGCTAATAATGCAGCCAAAAATCCGAGTATGTACATCCCCATTAGTACAAGACCCTGTATATTAAACAAACCTAGCCAGTTGCGGTCTGGTACTGCTAGCCCAATTAATAAAATATAAACCGGTAGTCTGGCACTACAACTCATTAGCGGTGTTACCATTATGGTAATTAGTCGCGTGCGTTTGTTTTCAATATTTCGAGTCGCCATTATAGCTGGTACAGCACAGGCTACTCCACTTATCAAGGGTATTACGCTTTTGCCATTCATACCAACGCTTCTCATTGTTTTCTCCATTAGGAACGCAACTCTAGCCAAATAACCAGAATCTTCCAACAAAGAAATGAAGAAAAACAGCAAGGCAATCTGAGGAATAAATACCAAAACACCACTCAGTCCTGGAAGTATTCCATTGCATATTAGGTCATTTAGTAATCCCTGTGGTAAAAGACCAGATATGTAAGTTTCGGCTAATCCAAAAGAAGCTTCTATGCCGTCCATAGGATACTTAGCTAGACTAAAAATGGATTGGAATATCACAAACAAGACAGCAAAAAATATGAGATACCCGAAAATGGGGTGTGTCAATACCCTATCTAAACGCTCTTGTTTCCGTAAATAGCTTGTATTTGGTTGCCTACTTACAATTCCATTTAGCAGCAGTTTTATCTGTCGGTGCCTACCCAATAAATCGTCTCTTTGTAAATGACCTAGGTCAAACTTGTGCGTTTTTCTAAATTCTTTTACGCATTCTGCAATTACACTTTTTTCATTTTTGCGCAGATTATTTTCTACATTCAAAGCAATAAAAGCCTGATATTCTGTATTATATCCTAATTCTTTTGATAACTCATTAAATGGTGCCATTTGCATCACATTGGCCTGAGTATATTTGGTAGGGCTAGAAACTAATATTTCTGTAAATGCTTTCTTTAATTGGGCAATTCCTACAGATTTACGAGCATTTGTTTTAATAATAGGTACACCTAGACTCTGGCTTAATTTATTGGCATCTATTATTATGCCTACTTTGTCAGCGTGGTCCATCATATTTAAACACAAAATAATGGGGATACCTAGGTCAGCAGCCTGGGTAAACAGCACCATATTTCTGTATAGATTGGTTGCATCTGCTATAAATAAGATTACATCAGGATACTCTGGTGAATTATGGTCATAAAGCAGTCTGTATGGTACAGCTTCGTCTGGAGATTGTGGAAAAAGACTATAAGTACCTGGCAAGTCAATTATGTCAGCTTGATTACCATTAGGTAGATTACATAATCCTACATTTTTTTCGACTGTTACACCTGCAAAATTTCCCGTTTTTTGCCTTAATCCCGTTAAAGCATTAAATATACTTGACTTACCTGTATTTGGGTTGCCTAATAGGGCTACGCGCAATTGCCTTTGGGTCACAGTTTAATAGAATCGATTTATGCTTTGTGTACGATTATGTTTTTGGCATCAGCCCGACACAGTGATATTAGATGACCATTTACCTCTATGGCTATAGGGTCTCTAAATGGAGCTACTAGTTTTAGACAAATTTCTTGCCCTGGCAAACAACCTAATTCAATCAATTTCATTAAGGTTTCAGAGTTCTTAATTTCATCAATTATTGCCCAATCTCCCATTTTTAGTTCGTCTAAGAACATTTGCGTATGGTAATAGTATTTAGAATAATTCTAAACACAAAGATACGGTCTTTTTTATCATACTATGCTGGGGCATTTCCATAATGTTAAATAATAATTATGTCTAAGCAACTACAAAGTTTAAAAAAACATCTATATTGCAATATACTATTACAGCGACTACTGTGAAACATTTAAATAAACTCTCAGTAGCATTATTGACTTTAATGACGATAGTGTTGCTGGGGAAGTTAAGTTATTCCCAATGTGGAGGTGTTAACTTCACTGCAGATAAAAGCAGTGGCTGTAGTCCGTTAATAGTAAAATTCACAGCAAAAGGCGGAGCGCCAAATACAACATATTCTTGGGACTTTGGACAAGGGGCAACTAGCGGGAGAGATACCATCATTAAACCATTTACCATACCAGGAAAATACACCATAAAATTGACTTCAGTTACTAATGGCGTAACTTGTACTGTAATAAAGATTGACACAATAGTAGTATTAACAGCACCTGTGCCAAGTTTTTCAGTGTCACCAAGTACTGTGCTTTGTAATGGTTCAAAGCCTTTTATACTAACTGACAATACTACAGGTGTCGCGTCGAGAAGATGGACAATAGATGGTGTAATAGATACTAATAAAGTAGTAAATGTAAAATTTGCCACACCGGGCTTTAAAAGCGTAACTCTTGAAGTAAAGGGCGGAAATGGGTGTAGCGGTTTTTTTAGTGACACAAAATACTTGCAGGTTTTCGATAGTGTCACATCAGACTTTAGTGCAGATATTACTGTAACTAAAACTGCAATAGATGTAGTTTATACTAACTGTGTACAATCAGGACTAAGGACAGTAGCCAGCTATGATTGGACTTTCCCGGGTGGCACGCCTAGCTCTTTTTCTGGAGCTGTACCCCCAACTGTAAAGTATTCCCGACCATTGACAGGATATAATGCAAAATTGGTAGTGACTATGACCGATGGTTGTACCTATGTAGTAGATAGAAAAAACTTTATTACGAATTATATTACGATTCCTAAAGATACTTTCTGCTCTGGAAAGAAATTTAAAGTTACTAATACAGCTAATAAAGATGGGCGTAAAAACTTTAATTTCCAAATTCCGGACGCCAGTATAGATCCGATGACCTTATCACAAGGTGGCTTTGATTGCTTTTATAGCCCAGCAGGGGTTTTCGATTTTGTTTATAGCTACAACTACGGTAACAGTTCTTGTAATTCCACAGTAACCATCCCTAAATATGTAAATATTTTAGGGCCAAAAGTAAACTTTAAGTCTGACGATAGAAATAATTGCACCGTGGGTACAGACGTAAACCTGCAAAATCTGACCCAAATAATGGGTGCGACGGGTGTACTATATACTTGGACCATAAGAGATACGCTAAATAAAGTTATTCAAAGGTTTGGACCAAGCATCGTACCTGATGCTAAGTGGAAGACTACAAAGGAGGGGAGATTTACCATAACGCTGTTAGCAACTAGTACTAATGGTTGTGTAGATAGTGTAAGGCAAAATGAGTATATAATAGTAAGTGAAACAAAGATAGATTTTGTTGCATTGAGCCGTGAAATATGTATGGGCAGCAACATTGCTATAACAGGGAAACCTACCCCGACAGATGGTAAGTTTAATAATTACACTTATAATTGGACATTCCAACACGCAGACAGCACCCCATTTTTCTACACTGGTTCAGGAAAGACGTTCAATTTTGAACCAAAATTTCCCGGGCAGTACAATGTTAAATTAGAATTAAAGAATGGAACTAGTTGCTCTGTAATTGCTACAAAGAATAGATATCTAACTGTGAATGGTGCCTTTGCAAGATTTTCAGTAGATTCTAGCTCTGGGTGTAATGACCCAACATTTACCGTTAGGGCATCAATAGACAGAAAGACATTTTACAGCTGGCCACCATTAAATCCATTAAATCCAATTAATATAGTTTGGACTACAAAACCAGAGGACAATGTAATAATTTCCAATCCAAATGATTTTGTAACTGACATCATTTTACCAGATGCCACTTGTTATGACATAGTGTTGGGGTTGAAAGATTTTCAAAAAGAGTGCTTCAGTGAAATTCCAAGGGAAAGAGCCGTCTGCCTAGGTGTCACTAATTCATTTAGGGTAGATGACCCTAAGTGCCTAAATGATACTACTGGTATATTGAATAACAGTAAACTAGGTGAATATGAAACATTTGAGTGGAGTGTCACGCCAAGTAATTTTGCTACATTCTACCCAAATAGCAAGACGGTACAACCTAAAATTATATTCAATAAAGATACCTGCTATAAAGTAACCCTAACAAATGGGAAAAGAATAAGAGGAAAATGGTGCTATACTACTAAACGACAAACAGTTTGTACCACTATACCAGGCAGCGTATTTGATAGCCCAGACACTTTGGCTTATTGTGCACCAGTCGTAATCAGGTTTGACGCTCAACAAGCAACAGGTCGTAAATTTTTCTGGGACTTTGGTGATGGTCAAACTTTATTGACTGATAATCCGAAGCCAGCCCACGTGTACAATGCTAACAATAACAAAGGTTACACTGTAAAAATGGTAGCCTTGGATTCTAATGGTTGTAGTGACACTTTCGTAAGAAGAAATTATATAAAAATAGATGGTCCAGAGCCAAAATTTACATTAGATAAGCAAATTGGTTGTGATTCAGTAACAGTTACATTTAAAGATAAAAGCATAGAAACAGGATCTAAAATATTCATATATGATGATGGCAGTGGCGCAGATACCTCAGCAAATGTGACCCACACATATAGAATATCTGACCCTAATCAAGATAGTATAGTATATAGACCTCTATTGTTAACCAATTGCACTGCAGATAAACAAGCCTTCTATTCTGATACTGTTATTGTCTATAGGAGCCCAAGGGCAGACTTTGCGACAAATGATACATTAGGCTGTCAAGCATTTACAGTTGTATTTACCAATACCAGTTATAATGCCTATAAGTTTTGGTGGGATTTTAATGGGGATGGGATTTATGATGACAGTACCAAGAATCCAACCCACGTATTTAAAGACACAGGTGTGTTTAATGTTACTTTGCGTGTATTAAGTAGGGGCGGGTGCTTTACGTTTATTACCAAGCCTAAATATATTCAGGTATTACCCAAACCGATTGCAGTTATGCAGTTAAGTGATACGCTGTTATGTGGTACAAGAAGGATTAAATTTACCAATACAAGCAAAGACTATGAGAAATACATATTTAATCCAGACGATGGACTAGGTACCCTGTATTATGATACTTTGCCTAACATTACCTATGCATATCCAACAGCATTAGGTCAAACAGGGTTTATGGAATATAGACCATCATTAACAGTAATATCTAAAGCTGGATGCAGTACCAGTGTCATTAAAAAACTTACCGTTTTTGCTAGTCCTAAGGCAGGTTTCATCACTGACTTTACCTATGGCTGTTCTCCACTAGTGATCAATTTTAAAGACACCAGTAAATTTGCTACAGCTTGGTCTTGGGATTTTAATGGTGACGGAATAGAGGATAGTAAGTTGCAAAATCCTAAGATATCATTTATTACAGGTAGCTATAATGTTAGATTGATAGTAAACGGATTAAATGCTTGTACAGATACAGCATTGCAGACTAACTATATATTGGTAAATCCTGTATTATCACCAAAATATGTGGTTGACGATTCGCTAATTTGTACCAAACAGACGGTTAAGTTTAATTCAAGTTTTGCTGGCGATAGTCAAGTAACTAGATATAAATGGAAATTTGATGAACCCACTTTGGGTCAGGGCGATACCTCAGACCAAAGAAATCCAAGCTATAGTTGGCTAACCAACGGCGCTCACAATGTAAGTTTAACAGTTTGGGACCAATATGGGTGTAATTATTCCTACAGCTATCCTGCTGTATTTGTGGAGGATACTTTGCGACCAGTTAATACAAACATTAACTATGTTACTGTAAATGACAATGGTGAAATAGAGGTAAGGTGGACTAACCATAAGTTGTATGACTTTGGTCAATATGAATTAATTAGGGCTGATATTGGAATAGTTAATTCAGTTACCATCATAAAAGATACACTATATACAGACATATCAGTTAACCCTAATAATCAGGCATATAACTACACCCTTAAAACCAAAGACAGATGTAGTAATATTAGCTTAGCATCTGAAATTCACTCTGCTATATATTTAAAAGTAGATGCACCTACTACAGGCATTATCAACTTGACTTGGACTAAGTATTTAGGTTGGGCAAATCTAACTCAAGAAATATGGAGAAGAGGCTCAAGTGGCATTTGGGTTCGCTTAGCAATTGTAGATAAAACAGTAAATGAATACACTGATAATAAACTGTGTAATGAGAACTACACTTATAAAGTTAAGGCTTTGCTAAGAACAAGCACAGCATTATTTGAAAGTTATAGTAATAAGGCTAGCATTCAAGCAATATATGTTTTGCCAACTGCTACTTATTTGCGAATTGCTACTGTAACTAGCGATAAAAATGTAAGTCTATTCTGGCCTGGACTAAGTGATACCAGTAAACTAGGTACCTACATAATAGACCGGAGCGTAAATGGACAAACTTGGCAAAATGGTTACGGAATTACAACTACTAATTCATTTATAGATGACGGGGCAGACGTGCATAATAGCAGTTACCTATATAGACTGCGCTATACTGATAAATGTGGCTACTTAAGTCCTTTGTCAAATGAAGCGCACAGCATTTGGCTAAGCCATAGCACTAAAAATGATAGGGCAGTACTAAACTGGAATGCCTATAAAGATTGGCAAAACGGAGTGAATACATATAGACTGCAATTAAGGGATAGAAAGGGGAAGTGGAACGACATTAGATACTTAGGTGCTACCACTACTAACTTTACAGATGAAGATGTGTATCCAGAATTAGATACTGCCTATTGCTATAGAATAATGGCGATAAGCAATAATTTCGATACCAGCACAAGTAATGTAAACTGTGTGATATTGCCCTCACGGATATATGTTCCAAACGCATTTACACCAGGCACTAATGATACGCTCAACAATACTTGGCAAGTCAACCCTCTATTTATATTTAACCGAGTAGGCAGAAAGGTTCTGAATTACGAATGTAGAATATATGACCGTTGGGGTAAAGAAGTATGGTTTAGCTTTGACTATCAGGAAGGTTGGAATGGTAAGCTGGGCGACCAAATATTGCCAGAGTCAGTGTATATCTATCGCATTAGTGCTAGGGGTATAGACAATAATTACTTCCAACTAAGAGGTACCATTCATTTGCTACGTTAAGAAACTTTTATAGTCTAATTATACTAGGAATGGCTAATTATTTTAATTGCAGTTCTGTTGAGTAAAAAAACTAGTAACTAATTGTTGAAAAGTAAGTAGAAACTTCGGGGTCTATCCAATTCGTTGTAGGTATATTTGGCTTGACTAATAGTCATTAGCGTAGCAAATTGTTTCCTTTACATAATAATGTCCCAATTCACTCACCTACACGTTCATAGTCAGTTTTCTCTATTAGATGGAGCTGCCAATATTAAAGATATGATTGGTAAGGCTAAGGCGGACGATATGTCGGCATTGGCGCTAACTGACCACGGCAATATGTTCGGTGCATTCCAATTTGTTGCAGAGGCTACCGCAGCAGGCATTAAGCCAATTGTAGGCTGTGAGTTTTATATGGTTGACGATATGACCAGGACCAGCTTTACCAATACGCAGAAAGACAATCGTTTTCATCAATTACTGCTAGCTAAAAACGAAATAGGGTATAAAAATTTAAGCTACCTATGTAGCAAGGGCTATACAGATGGGCTATATAGTAAGTGGCCACGGATAGACAAAAATCTACTGAAAAATCATACCGAGGGACTAATAGCCACCAGTTGTTGTATAGGAGCAGAGATTCCTCAGGCTATAATTCACGAGGGAGAAACAGCTGCAGAGGAAAAACTTAAGTATTGGATGGATTTGTTCGGAGAAGACTACTATCTGGAAATACAAAGGCATAACCTTAAGAATTTGGACGGTAGCAATATTAGTCAAGAGGATATAAACCAAATATTGCTAAAGTGGGCAAAAAAATACAATTTACCAGTAATAGCTACCAATGACAGTCATTATCTAAATGAAGATGACTTTACTGCACACGACATATTGCTATGCATTAATACTGGAGAATACCTAAAAACACCTGTTGGCGAAAGTAAAGAAAATAGATATAGGTGGCAAATAGGGGGCGAGTTTTATATGGAAACAGTTGAGGAAATGCAACGATTGTTTCCTAATAATTCGGAACTAAGACTGCAAGTAGAGGTAATACAATCTTCATTTAAATCGGGTAAGAAAAAGCGCTTTGGCTTTGGAAACAACCAGTTTTACTTTAAGACGCAAGATGAAATGCGCCTGTTATTTCAGGACGTACCCCAAGCAATAGATAACACCAATGACATAGTGGGTAAGGTAGAATTACTCGAGCTGAAAAAGCCCATAATGCTACCCAACTATGATATACCACCTGAGTTTACAGACCAGAACGCCTACTTGCGAGACATAACTTGGCAAGGCGCACATAGGAAATATGAGGAAATTACCGATGAGGTAAAGGAAAGAATTGAATTTGAGCTAGACATAATTACGAAGATGGAGTTTGCAGGCTACTTTCTTATAGTTAGTGACTTTATAAGGGCAGGTAGAGATATGGGGGTATATGTAGGGCCGGGCAGGGGTAGTGCCGCTGGTAGTGCAGTTGCCTATTGCATCGGCATAACTAATATAGATCCAATTAAATACAATCTACTGTTTGAGAGATTCTTAAACCCAGATAGAAAGAGTATGCCCGATATTGATACTGACTTTGATGATGAAGGCAGGCAAAAAGTAATAGACTATGTGGTGCAAAAGTACGGTCAAAACCAAGTAGCACAAATAGTTACATACGGTACTATGGCTGCACGTATGAGTATAAAAGACGTGGCACGGGTAATGGAAATACCCATAAATGAAAGCAATCAACTGGTAAACTTGATACCAGATAGGCCACCTGGAATTAGCCTAAAACGCGTCCTTAATGCTCCCATAGAGGGCGAAGGCAGCCTCAAAGATAAAGAAGGACTAGACTATGAACAGGTAGAGCAGATTAAGAAACTTAGACTACTTCGGGATGGTTCAGATACCATAGCTAAAGTAATACGCCAAGCAGAGAAACTAGAGGGTAGTATAAGGGGTACGGGGATTCACGCTGCTGGCATCATCATAGCACCTAGCGATTTAACTAAAATAATACCGGTTGCACGTAGCAAAGAAACACCGCTACTCATCACCCAGTTTGAGGGTAAGGTGATAGAAGATGCCGGGGTAATAAAAATGGATTTCTTGGGGCTAAGGAACCTAAGCATACTAAAAGATGCCTTGGTTACCATTAAGAAAATTCACAAAATAGACATAGACATAGATACCATTCCCCTTGACGATGAGTTGACCTACAAATTATATCAACGCGGGCAAACAAATGGTACATTTCAATTTGAAAGTCTGGGAATGCAAAAGCACCTAAAAGACTTAAAGCCAGACAAGTTTGGTGATCTAATAGCGATGAATGCGCTATATAGACCTGGTCCAATGAAATACATTCCCTTGTTTATTAAGCGGAAGAATGGGCAGGAACCAGTCAGCTATGATTTACCTGAAATGGAGGAATACCTGAGTGAATCTTATGGTATTACGGTGTACCAAGAGCAGGTAATGTTGCTGAGCCAGAAACTAGCCGGTTTTACCAAAGGGCAAGCCGATACATTGCGTAAAGCAATGGGTAAAAAGCAAAAGGAAATTCTGGACAAAATGAGGCCTACATTTATGGAGGGTTGCACAGTACGTGGACACGAACTAGCTAAGTGTGAGAAGATATGGACAGACTGGGAGGCTTTTGCTCAATACGCCTTCAACAAATCGCACTCTACTTGTTATGCATTTGTTGCCTATCAAACGGGTTACTTAAAGGCACATTATCCTGCGGAGTATATGAGTGCGGTGTTGACCAGTATGATGAGCAAAATGGAGAAGCTTACCTTTTTCCTAGAGGAATGCAAAGCTATGGGACTAAAAGTAATGGGGCCAGATGTAAACCGCAGTGGTAAACAGTTTATGCCAGATGCAGATGGGAATATTAGATTTGGCTTGGCGGCATTAAAAGGCACCGGCGAGGCTGCAGTAGAAGCCATAATTGCAGAGCGTGAAGCTAATGGACCATTCGTAGATGTGTTTGATTTTGCAGAGCGCGTTAGCTTGCGTAACGTTAATAAAAAAGCATTTGAAGCTATAGGCTTGGCAGGTGGGTTTGATTCCGTTTTAACACAAGATATTCATAGACGATTATTTGTAGAAACTGACGACGGAGAAAGTAATTTAACGGAAAAACTGATACGATATGGTGCAGCAAAACAATCATTAAACGACGGTGGTGCCAACCTATTTGGAATAGCTTCTGACGAAGTGTCTAAGCCTAAAATACCTAAGGCAAATCCATTCCTCAAGTTAGACGAGTTAAATAAAGAGAAAGATATACTTGGGGTATATATATCTGGTCACCCGCTAGACAATTATAAGTTTATACTAGACAAATTTGCAACGGCAAGTTGTGTAGATGTGAATGAAAGTACACAAATGCGCCTAGCAATCGGGGGAATGATAACCAGTTGTAGAATTATAAAAAATGACAGAGGAGATGAGAAAGCATTTTTCACTATAAACGACTACACTGGGCAATACGAAGTGAAGGTATGGAACAGTAGTGATGTTGCTAAAATGAAAAATGTATTGGAAGTAGGCAATTGTATACTGGTAAAGGCAGACCGTAAGAAAAGGTATAATACAGAGCAAATGGAATTGGTATGGAATGAGGCAAGTTTGCTGTCACAATTAGACGAAAAGATTAAATCTATCCGTATAAACATAGCTAAACCTACAGACCTTAGCCTGAGTATAAATAGAGAACTAGAAGAGTTGTGTAAATTGCATAAAGGGACTCTACCGCTTTCCATCAGTATTAATTCCCAAGTGAACAACAGGCAAATAAACTTTACCGTAGTAAACTATAAGATAAATGCTGACTATACACTGCTAAGTTCGCTAGAAAAATTGCAATTGGGCAAGGTGGAAATAGTTACTTAGCCTGTGCCTCGCCCAAAAATACGTATTGTAATATGTTGGCACCCATTTTTAAAGCATTTTGGCGTTTTGTCTCTGGATCTTTATGTACAGCAGGGTCTTCCCAACCGTCGCCAATGTCAGACTCGAAGCCGTAAAAACAAACCAATCTGCCCGCAACTAATATTCCGAAACCTTGCGCAGGTTTGCCATCGTGCTCGTGAATTTTAGGTAATCCAGCTGGGAAATCATACTTCTGATGATATATGGGGTGACTGTAGGGTATTTCAATTAATTGTGCCTCTGGAAATACCTTCTTTAACAATTCACGGACGTATTTGTCCATTCCGTAACTGTCATTAATGTGCAGAAAGCCACCAGATTGTAGGTACATTCTTAGATTAGCGATGTCTGATGGGCTGGTGCTAATGACTCCATTTCCAGTCATATGTACAAACGGGTAGTTAAATATTTCTTTACTGCCCATTTCCACCACTTCTTCGTTTATGACAATGTTGGTTTTTAGATTTTGATTACAAAACTTAATCAAATTGGGCAAACTGGTAGGTGATACATACCAATTCCCACCGCCCTCATATTTTAATCTGGCTATTTTAACCTGTGCAGTTGTTGACAGGCTAATCAGAAGAGAGAGAATGGTTAGAAACCTAATTTTTCTCTTCACTAATAACGTCAATTAGAAACTCTTCAAAGTTAGTAGTATCAAATAAATCTCTAGGTAATAATACTCTAGAAAGGATTTCCTTACAAATTATTTCTTCATATCTATTTTGAATCGGAAAAAAAATTGGGATTTGTCTACCTAATTCTTCTACAAATCTTATATATAAAAAATATTTAGTATCACATTTTACAAGTTGTTCTAACAAAGAGGCCTCTTCATAATTTTCGCTTAATATTAGACGAGCTTTTATAACTAAAAATGTCTCAGGATAATCCTTTTTTAAAG
>JAWXCF010000121.1:0-8125 GCA_034440515.1 Bacteroidota bacterium | reverse complement strand
ATATTGAATCGCTTTATAAAAGTGATAAACGAATTAACAAATGACTAAAAAAATTAGCGACGAAGTTGAATTAAACGTAACAATAGATGCAGATTTTGAAGGTGCACCTACTGAGAAAATAACGGAATTTCAAACAAGTAAGTTAAATGCACTCATATCACAATATAAAACGAAAAAAAATTGGGAAGCAATACCATATCTAGTCAGAATTATTACATCATTTTTATTTGCTATATTTTTTTTTATAAAAGTTCTTTAACTTGGAATTTTATATTTGAACTACAAAAACTTAATCAACTAACAGATATAAAGCTAATAATATTAATTGCATCTGATACCATTAAATTGCTTTTTTTCTTTTTATTAATTGATAGTTTTTATGGTAGAAAAAGCCTAAAAATTGAAAGTAACACTTTAAAGGCTTTAAATCTTTTGAATAGAAACAAAGATTCATTATAAATTTACAGCTTGACACAACAATCTTCTAAACTTTCCCTATTCAGTGCCTCTACCATCATAATGGGGAGTATGGTAGGGAGTGGTATATTTCTAGTGAGTAGTGATATGACTAAAGCCTTGGGTAGTCCTTGGTTAGTACTACTTAATTGGGGTGTTGCTGGACTGGTTACCATTCTCGGTGCTTTGTGCTATGGTGAATTAGCATCTAAAATGCCTGATGCCGGGGGACAATACATTTATTTGGAACGAAGTTTCGGTAAATTAACAAGCTTTCTATATGGTTGGAGTTTATTTGGAGTAATACAGACGGGCACTATTGCTGCTGTAGCTATGGCATTTGCCCTGTATGCTACAGAATTAATCCCAACACTGAAGGCTGTACCATTTTGGCAAATGGGATCTTTTAGCATTGGTTATCAGCAGTTATTGGCAATTGGTGTTATTTGGTTGTTAAGCCTAAGCAATACAACAGGTGTAAAAAACGGTGCAGTAATACAAAATGTATTTACGGTAATTAAAGTATTGGCGCTGATGGCAATAGTCATTGCCGGTATATACTTTAGTGTGCAAGGCAATGTGACTATTCATAGTCTTAAGGAACTCTCTGATCAAAATCCACTTGAAAATCAAGAATTTGGGCTAACTATTCTTATATTCTTTAGTGTTATGACCGGTTCTTTGTTCAGTATGGATGCTTGGAACAATATTACATTCATAGCCGGTGAAATAAAAGATGCATCTAAAAACATACCTAAAGCTTTGCTATTTGGTACACTTACAATTATTACATTATACATTTTAGTAAATGTTATTTACTTCTATTTCCTTAGCCCACAGCAAATAGTCGATGCACCAGAGGGTCGAGTTGCAGCACTACTTATGCGACAATTAGCTGGTAATGTTGGTAATACCCTATTGAGTGTATTGGTGTTGCTCAGTACTTTTGGTTGTATAAATGGTATGGCACTTAGCGGTTCAAGGGTGTATTATGCTATGGCAAAAGAAAAAAGCTTTATTCCTATTGCGGCTAAATTAAATTCTAAACAAGTACCAGCAAATAGCCTCTACATTCAGGCGACTTGGGCTAGCCTATTGGTATTAAGCGGCAGTTACGGTCAATTACTTGATTACATAATGTTTGTAGTTATGATATTCTATATATTAACAACCATAGGACTGATGAAGCTGCGCCGTCAAGAAACTGAGCGACCTGTAAATCAATATAGAGTAGCCTTGTACCCTATTCTTCCCATTCTATATATTGGCTTGGCGGGATTGTTTACGCTTTCTCTTCTAATCTACAAGCCTGAATTATCTCTAAGAGGTTTGGTCATCGTGGTAATCGGAATCCCTATTTACTTTCTATTTATACAGGAGAAAAAGGTTGATAAGATAAGTTGATACGGCATAACAAAAAAATTTAATCCAATAGATTCCTAATAAGTGAAATTAAAAATTTAGCTAAATATTTTTTGCTATACTTTTTTTCTTAACTTAGTGGTCAAACTTAATGTATCAGATCATTATGAAACGCTTATTTACTATGTACCTAATTTGCCTTTTTGCCTGCTGTAGCACATTGGCTCAAGCACAAATTAGTATTGCTAGGGCAGATATGCCTGGTAATAAAGACAAAGCCATTTATACCAATATCAGCGATAAAATAGACGAAACTAAAACTGGTCAAAATTACAGTTGGGACTTTAGCAGCGTGACAGATGTTAGTCAAGATAGTATAGTTGCACAAAGTCCTGGTAGTATAAATATAGCCTATAACTTGGTTTTCTTTGGGGCTAGTGGTGAGAAAGCAAATAGTCCAATTCCATTAATCAACGATTATTATAATTTCTACAGAGCAAGTAATAGCGAATATGCAAAGGTTGGTTCAGCATTTACAGTTCCATTTATCGGGGCTAACATTACACTAACCTACGGTAATAGTGATAGAATTTACAAATTACCATTAACGTGGGGCAACAGCAAAGACAGTATTAGATTTTCAGGTAAATCTACAACTAACGCTCTGTTCCCCTACAATAGTCAAGGCTATAGAGTTACTACTGTTGATGGGTGGGGTAAGGTTAAGTTGAATTATAAAACTTATGATTGCATCAGGGTAAAAAGTGTCGTAGTACAAACTGATTCTATAGCAGGTGCCCCTGTAAACTATAGCAGAACAGAATATAAATGGTTGGCAAAAGGCATCAAATACCCAGTATTTGAAGTAATAGTTGGTGCGAATGGTAGTATTATTAACAGAACTGTTCATTATTTTGATGAAAAGACTAAAAATATCTACAATCCGAACGGTCCAAAAATTAATTTTTCAGTAAAGGATAGTGTTATATTTATTGGTGACACGTTGACTATCAGCAATTCTACTTCAGGCTTAAACACTTGGATGTGGTCGGTATCTGGACCTGGGACGGCCAGCTTTGTAGCTACCACTAATAATACTAGTAGGAACCCTAAACTTAGCTTTAGCAAAGAAGGAACATACACTGTAACTCTAAAAGCTACGACATTGATAGGTGGATTGATAAATACAAAACCCAGAACAAATTGGATTGTTGTGAAACCTGTTACCAAACCAGTTTGTAATTTCAGTGCAAACAGAACTACTCATAATCTGAACGGTACTATCAATCTGATAGACGAAAGTACAAATAGGCCTCGAAGTTGGAACTGGATAATCAGCCCAATAGACGGAGTTGAATTTGAGGCAGGAACCAGCGCATCCAATCAAAGTCCATTAGTTAAGTTTACAAAAGCTGGTCTATATTCTGTAAAATTAGAGGTAGCTAATGGCGGCGGTGGTGCATTCGCTTTGAAAGTAAATTATATAAATATAGATGGCAATACCGGAATAAATAATACTACATTGTTTGCTAAGACAAAAGTGTATCCTAATCCGGCAAACGATGTATTGGTACTTGAATTACCTACTGTTCAAGGCATTAATTGTAAATTATACAATGTTATGGGGCAAGCGATTCCTATTCAAGTGCCTACTACAATAAGTTCTAGCTACAGCATTTCTACTTCACATTTACCGTCAGGTGCCTATTGGTTGCAGATAAGTATTGGGAATGAGCAGTTTACAAGCAAGGTAATTATTAGCAGATAGATTATCTATCTGTTAATGCAATTTGGTAAATTGATTTGGAAAGTGGTGCCTTGGTCTAGATTGCTTTTAACCTTTATTTTACCGTGCATTGCATCAACACTGCTTTTTACAATGTATAGACCTAAACCAAGGCCTTTACCAACATTGTTGCCTCGATAGAACATATTAAATATTTTCTCTTGATGTTTTTTGTCTATGCCTAATCCATTATCAGACACCTTGATTATTGCGCTTTTTTCATCAATTTTTATGTCAATATGTACACTAGGATTTTCACTTGTACCTATTGAGTATTTTACAGCATTGTCCATTAGGTTTTGAATAATAGTCCTAACCAAAATACTTTTGTTCTTAAATGGAGTAAGCCCTTGAATGGTATAGTTTATACATAAATTTTTTGCATCAGCATATCTATGAGATAAATCTTCCTTATTACCAATTATAATCTTTTCAAAATCGATAATTTCTAATGTTACTTTACTCTGTGTAATCCTACCTAATTCTAAAAATTCTTCTAAAATATTGTCTAAACGTTCTGCACTAGATCTAATCATAGTAAGGTAGGTACGCAAACTAGCGGGATCGTCTTGGTCTGTCTGGGCTAAGTTTAATAAACCCAATATGCTACTGAGAGGTCCCTTAAGGTCGTGGCTGGCGCGATATATAAATGTATTAAGTTCGTGGTTCTTACTTCTCAGATTTTCTTGTGTTAGCTTTATTTGCGATATATCTTTAGCAACTATAAGTATATCAGGTATTGAACTTTCTGTTGAATGCAATATACTGGCTGTTATGCTGATGGCTATAGGTTTACCAGACTTAGTTAAGAATACAGGCATATCGCTGTTCCATACTCGATTTTTAAGCAGCGCTTTCTCTATAGACTTCGCAAGTGTTGGTGTTTTACGTTTTAGCAACTCAATAAAGTTCCTTGTTAAAAGTTCCTCTTGACTGTAAAGTAGCTTTTTTACTGCTTGTTCATTTGCTTGTTTTATGTTTAGATCGTGATCTAAAACGAATAACATATCTGCTACACCCTCATATATACTGTTTAGGTAGTTTCTACTTACTGTAGTTACCTGCATTTCTTCAGCTAGAGTGTTTATACCTAGGGTTATTGCATCCAATTCATCATTAAGGCCACCAAGTGATGCTCTATAGTCTAGATTACCACTCGCCAAGTGCATTAATAAAGTATATATTTCATCTATTTGGCGATTGGGTGTCATTCGATTTGTGATCAGATAATTACAATAGAGTTGGTTAACATATAGTTCAAATTTTTTTATGTAATTTAAATGACCAAATGGCAAAATTACTCACAAAATAATACTACTAAAATACAATTACAAATAAAGTAAATATTTTGTTTATGTTTACAAAAACGTAAATTTAAACGATAATTATATAAATTAGAAATTAAACAAAATGAAGATAACGGCTTTGAATATTTATATTAATCATTTTTATTATAATTTTAAAGAATAAATATCATTAAAATTATAACCAAGATAATTACAAGTCAAGACTTAAAACTAGCGGCTTTATAGAGGTTTCTTTATACAGTACAATTACATATTTCTATTTTAATATTACCTATTCAAAATAACTAATGTAAGCGTCAAGCAGTAAAGCAAACTATTTGCTCATTTTGAAATCTTTTTGCCCAAATTATGAGCTTATCTGTCTAAAAACCGGCAAATCCAATTTTTGGCAAGACTGGCATCTGTAAAAATTTTAAGTGGAACTGAAGGCCTATTTAAATGTAAAAAGAAATTTCCAAGAAATTTACCTACGTTACTATCTATTAACAAGGCTGTAGCAGTAACTCCATTGGTGCCAATAGGTGAACTCAAAAAATCGCGAGCTTCTTTTGTAACAGTCTTCACTATAGTAGCATCTAACACTATAGGAAAAGATTGACCCTCAATAGCTTCTGTGCGTAATTCTACACAAGCCTGAATAACAGGTAAGTCAATTACACGCTCCTTGAATTCAGCGTACAAAATCCCTTCAAACACGTAACCCTTTATAAATAGATTTTCGTGAACGTTTGATATTGTTGCCATATTTTAATGTTTTAACTCAACTGTAAGAATCCCACCATATTCGTCAATTTCTAAGGACGCTTATGCTCTTTTTTTGCATACTAATAATTAACCCAAAATATTTAAATAGATCTTGTTCAATTAAAGATTCTAATTAATTACAAATTACAATGGCAAAAATAAATCATAATAACTATCTGGACACCATCAACGATTTAATTACTGATGCTACAGCCAGAGGCATACTTCACCTTACTACCCAGCAAGAAGACTTTACTGGTAAAAGTTTTGTATTTGAAAGTAAGTTGTTGCAAAACTTTGGAACTTGTGGCTATATGGGCCTAGAGTCAGACCAAAGGTTAAAAGACAGAGCCAAAGAATTTATTGATAAGTTTGGGACACAATTTAGTGTTTCCCGTACATATCTAACATTTGGTCCCAATAAGGATTTGGAGGATATGTTGAGCCAAATGTATGGAGGCTTACCCGCTATTGTATATAGTAGCACATCAACAGCTCATATATCAATAGTGCCCAGTGTCGTTAGAGATACTCACGCTATTATACTGGACCAACAAGTACATATGAGTGTACAAACAGCAGCACAAATAACCCGTCAACGCGGTGTACCTATTGAAATGATACGCCACAGCAATCTAGAAATGCTAGAACGCAAACTACAGGAGTGGAATGGCAAGTATCAGAAGGTATGGTATATGATAGACGGTGTCTATAGTATGTTTGGCGATGTAGCCCCATTAGACGGACTAAAAGTGTTGATGGAGAAATATCCTGAACTTAACATATATGTAGATGACGCCCACGGTATGAGCTGGCACGGTGTAAATGGTACTGGTTTAGCATTTGATATGATCGGTGGTGTACTGCCAGAGCGTATCATATTAATAACGACAATAGCGAAAGGCTTTGGAGCCGTAGGTGGTGTGGGTATATTTCCAAATCAAGAGACCTACAAACACGTTAAAACTTTTGGGGGTCCACTTACTTACAGCCACCCATTAGCTCCTCCTGTAATTGGAGCAGCAATAGCCAGTGCAGAAATTCACCTTAGCCCAGAAATTTATGAAATGCAGGCTGAGTTGAAACAAAGAATTGACCTATGTAACTCCATACTAGATGATAGCGATTTACCTTTAGTGTGTGACAAACTGACCCCTATATATTTTGTAGGAATGGGTCAACCTAAAGTCGGATTCAATATGGTACGCCGACTATTTGATGAAGGATATTACGTAAACCTAGGTATGTTTCCTGCTGTACCAGTTAAATGCACTGGGTTAAGATTTTGCATAAATAGACACAATACCTTAGAGGATATAAAAGGATTAGCACAAGCCATTAACTACCACTTCCCTAAGGCATTAGAAATAGAAAGTAGAACAGAAAATGATGTTCGCAAGGCATTCCATTTACCCCTAAAAAGGTATGAAGACATCGTTCCAGTATCAGAAAATCAAGTAATTCCTCTTCCCAACACCAACCAAAGCATTACCCAAAGTAAGGACAACTATATTATTCAACACACTAATAATGCAGTAAACTTAAATGAAGATGAATGGAACGGAATGTTGGGTGAAAATGGAACTTACAGTATAAAAGGTCTAATGTTTCTAGAAGATGCATTTAGCAATAACGAATTGGCAGAGGATAATTGGATATTCCATTATTATATAATCAGAAATAAAATAGGCGAACCAATATTAGCTACATTCTTTACGGAGTGCATATTTAAAGATGATTTCCTAAGTCCTGCTAGCGTAAGTATGCAGATAGAAGAGAAGCGACAGTCTGACCCCTACTACCTTACTAGTCATACACTCGGGATGGGATCATTAATTACCGAAGGAAAGCACTTATTTATAGACAGGAAGTATGAAAATTGGAAAAAAGCATTACAGTTGTTAATGGAAGAAGTTGCAAAACTACAAGATAAAGAAGGTATTCAAAATGTGGTGTACAGAGACTTTGAAACTGACGATGAAGAGATAAGAGATATTATGGCAGACGAAGGCTGCTTTAGAATATTGATGCCAAATGCTAATGTATTGCAAAACTTCAACTACACAAACCACGTAGATGAATACCTAAACACGCTGTCATCTAAAAACAGGGCCCACATTAGAAGTGGCTCTATCAAATTTGAATCATATTACGATTTGGTTATTAAGGATAGCCTGACCCAAGAGGAAAAAGAGCATTTCCGCAGCCTGTATATGCAAATTAAGGACAGAAACTTTGCTATAAATTACTTTCCGTACCCAGAAAAAGTATTTGACGTAGTAGATAAATATGATAATTGGGAATTTGTAATCTTAAAGCTAAAACCAGAGTACGATGCCCGTCCTGGTCAACCAGCCGTGAGTATAGGTGCCTGCTATAAAGGGGCTAAACACTATGTTCCACTACTATTAGGTATGGATTATGGCTTTAGTAAAGAGTTTAACCTATATAGACAAAGTTTGTGGGGTGT
>JAWXCF010000120.1:0-19252 GCA_034440515.1 Bacteroidota bacterium | reverse complement strand
TAATAATAGTAACCATATTTACTATTTAACAATGTAACAAGAAAAATATTTATTATATATAAAACAATATTTATCAATGTTCAGCGACATTGTAATATTATTTATAAAAATATTTAATAATTTAAGAATTAATAGGAGAAATATATAGATATTGACTAAAGTCATTGAAAATACTTACTTAACATTTGCTTAACACATCAGTAACAATTTCATAATTTCTGACTGTGAAATTTGAACTCGTTATCCGATATTATATTAACTATATGGCAAATTTTACCAAATTACGTGCTTTAGCAGCCGGTGTTATCTTAGCATCAGGTCTTGCTGGACAAGTGCAAGGGCAGGCTGTTCTGGGCAACTACTCAGTTACCCCAAACCTGTTGAAAACTAACTATGACATAAGTGGTGTTACAGTGTACACTATCTTAGGTTCAGACGACGTACTATCTCAAACTCCAACTTTTATATTTGGTGGTAGTGTAGATGGTGCAGGAATTGTGAAAAACGAAGATGGAACATTTTCTTATCTTGTTAACCACGAGGACAACTTTGCTGTGTCACGTGTAATACTTGATAAAAATTTTAAACCAGTACGTGGAGAGTATGTAATGAACAGTAATGCAGGTATATGGAGACTTTGTTCTGCTACTATGGCTACGCCAGAGGAACACGGTTTTGGTCCATTATTCATTACTTGTGGTGAGAGTGGTCAAGAAAGTATGACACACGGTCTAAATCCATATTCTGCATCTCTAAAAGATACAAGCAACACCAGACCTACAGTAATCCCTGCATTTGGTAGATGGAGTGCTGAAAATGCAATTCCATTAAACAAAATTGCATATCCTGGTAAAACAGTTGTAATACTGGGTGATGACGATTCAGGCCCCAATGGTGGTCAAGTAGCTATGTATGTAGGTGACCAAGGCGATTTGAAAAATGGTAACCTTAGCGTATTGCGTAGAAAAGACAAAAACCAAAAAGAAACTGCAATGATACCTGGTACTAAATACGATATTGAATTCGTATCTGCACCATCTAACTTCCGTACTTTAACTGGTTCAGCTCTAGATGCTTGGTCTGGTAGTGCTACACAAGCAGCTTCTATAAAATTTGGTCGTGTTGAGGACTTAGACTACCGTAAAGGAAATGCATCACGTGCTCGTGAAATTTACTTTGTGACAACTGGTCAAGACTATAACGGTTCAAACTCTGACAGCAGTAGAACTAAATGGGGTCGCGCCTATAGATTAATGCTAGATGCAAATGACCCTACTAAAGGTACATTAGAATGCATATTGAGTGGTGACGATAAATCTGCTAGCAATCCTGCTCGTGTATTTTACGATCCAGACAATGTTGTAGTTACTGATGACTATGTTTACATTCAAGAAGATCCTAATAGTTATTCAGGTGCAGCAAGTTTACCATTCGTACACGATGCTCGTATCTACCAATATGATATTGAAACTAAAGGCTTAAAAACTTTATGTGAATTAGACCACAGAAGAAGTGCCCCAGATTCAGTTACATATAACAATAACGGTACAGGTACTTATTCTAGGTCTGGTATAGGTGCTTGGGAATATGGTGCAATGGTAGATGTTTCTAATAACACTGGAATTCCTGGTTCATTTATGTTGAGCCTACAACCACACTCTTGGAGAGCTGTTAAATATCGCGCATCTGACGGTGGTACACTACGTTTATCTGAAAACCAAGCTTCTATGTTGGTTATGCTTACTGGTATTCCAACTACTAAAGCAGTAGCGCCTACAGCTGTAACAGCTAGTACTAACTGTTCTGGTTTAGTTTCTGTAATTACACCGACAGGTGGTGCAGATAGAGCTACTTACAGGGTGTATACAGCTGCAACTGCTGGTACTTTAGTTGGTCAAGGCAAAACTATTACTACACCTGCTTTGACTGCTGCTACTAGTTACTTTGTGGCTACAGTTGTTGACGGTATGGAAAGTACTATTCGTACTAAAGTTGATGTTAAAATCAATACCCTTCCTGTTGACGCATTACCTGCAACTATCGAAACTTGTGGTGAAGCAACTTTAAGTGCTGGTAACACTGGTGCTAAATTTCTTTGGAGCAATGGTAGCACAAACCAATCTATCAATGTAAACTTTGATGGTAAATACAAAGTAACTATTACGAATGCTTCTGGTTGTACATATACTGACTCAGTTCAAGTAATAGTAAAAGCTCAACCTTCTATGCCAAATATTTCAATTGAAGGCCAAATGCTAATGAGCAGCGCTACTATTGGTAACCAATGGTACAAAGATGGTATTATGATTTCTGGTGCAAATATGCAGTCATACAAAGTGAAAGAAAGTGGTGAGTATTCAGTAAGATCAACTCTTGGTACTTGTCAATCTCCTATGAGCAGCACAGTGAAATACAGTTCTGTAACTAGCATTGCTACTCAACTACAAGAGCAAGGTATAAGTGTATATCCTAACCCTAACGCCGGTTTATTCAATATAAACTACAACGGTAAAGGCAACACTCAAAACCTTCATATCGAAGTATTAACTATAGACGGTAAAGTTGTACTTGATGAGTACATCAACAACGTAACTAGCACATACATCAAACAAGTTGACATCACTCGTCAAACTGCTGGTATGTACATTTTAAGAATAACAACTGATAAAAAAGTAACTCAATCTATTATCAACAAACAGTAATCTGTTTGGCTGAAGTAGCCTAATTATAGCCGGGTATTCTCTAGCAGTTTATCCGGCTTTTTTTTACTTAAATACACATAGTAAATCAGTTTACTAATTTTTCTCATATTATGAAAAGGAATAGAATACTTATCCTCTTAGCTATAAGTTTTGGCATTATGGCATTAGCCAGTAAATCTGGCAAGACTGATGTGCAATTTAAGTCTTATGCAGACATCACCGGGCAAATTCAAGATAAGTGGATAGAAGAGGCCAAAATATTTAAAAAAAATATACTGGATTTACATAATAAAGTTGAAGATAGATATAAGAATAATGATCAAACTATTGCATATAGAAATATATTAAAAGAAGAATTAAAGAAATGCAGATATCAATATAAGAAATCAGAGTATCTATTAGCATTCTATACCGATGATAATGAAAAAATGTTGAATGGTCCAGACCTAATGGAAGAAGAGGAAGACGAAGGAAACATAGTTATTTACAGACCAACGGGGCTACAAGTTGTAGAAAACATACTGTACGACGATGAACTATATGCGCAGGCTAAAGATAGTTTACGCATCTACACCAGTAAACTGATTGGGGCAGCTAATAGACAAATAGTTGTAGCAGAAAATCAAGGAATTAATGAGATTAACCTATCTCAAGCCATACGTGAAGAGATTATTAGAATCTATAGTATGGGGTTGGCAGGTTTTGATGCTCCCCAATCTGGTCTTAGTTTACAAGAAGCATTCGTTAGTTGGAAAAGCATTCAATTGCCTATACTTATGTATTTAAAGGAATGTAAAAACAAAAAACTGAAGGCTGAAATAATGAATAGCCTTAAAATTGGCGACAACTATTTAAAAAATAAAAAAGGTATAGAGGCATTGGATAGAATTGAATTTATAGCTAAGGCAGCTGACCCATTATATAGACAACTGCAATTGCTAGACAAAGAATTGAATCTTAGCCCACCTATAGTAGAAAATGTATTTACCAGAGATGGTAGTAGCCTGTGGAGTGTTGCTGGATGGCGCCCAATATGGTTTGGTGGACAGGGCGATACAATTCAAGAAACTGCAAAGGCAGAGTTAGGCAGGCTGCTGTTTTACGACCCTGTAATAAGTGGTAATGCGGAGCGTTCTTGTGCCAGTTGTCACAACCCAAATAAGTTCTTTACAGATGGTCAAGCTCGGGCAACTGGTTTTGATGCAGTAGCTGGTAAATTGAGAAATACCCCCACCCTATTAAATGCAGCACTACAAAGCTCACAGTTTTATGACAATAGTGTAGCTACACTAGAAGATCAAGCTGCTGCAGTAACACTAAACAAAAGCGAATTGCACGGAAATTTTGAAGAAACTGGACGTAGATTAGTTCGAAGTAAAGAATACGTGTTGATGTTTCTAAAGGCATTCCCCAATGAAAATGGTAAAATAAATGCCAGAAATATTCTAATGTCTTTGGCTGCCTATGAGCGTAGTTTACTGTCATTTGACTCTAGGCTAGACAAATATATTAGAGGGGAAAAAGATATTGCAATTTCTAAGTCTGAGCGCAATGGGTTCAATATATTTATGGGAAAAGGGCTATGTGGTACTTGCCACTTTGCACCTTTATTTAATGGTACTGTACCACCCCACTATGTAAAGTCGGAAATGGAAAATCTGGGAGTACCTGTTATGTATGACACAGCTAACCTAGTGGCTGACCCAGACCTAGGTAGGTATAATGTAACTGGTAGAGAGGGTAAAAAGGGTATGTTTAAGACGCCGTCAGTTAGGTTTAGCGCCCATACGGCTCCCTATTTTCACAATGGCAGCTATAAGACTTTAGACCAAGTCATAGATTTTTATGTGCGTGGTGGTGGTGCTGGAATGGGATTAGACAATCCGTGGCAAAGCCTTCCATTCGATAAATTAGACCTATCAACAGTTGAGCGTACTGACCTAATAAATTTCTTAAAAATGCTTAGCCCAGATATTAATTATAGCCTAGTACCAACTAAACTACCAGAGATAAACGGCGCATTCGATAGAACTGTCGGTGGCAAATATTAAGTTAAAAGAGGAATCTGTTATTGACACTGCGCCTACATTTTTAAAAGGCGCTTTACGAAGAACATATGGAATCTGGCACCGAACCACCTGCGAGAAAACATAATAAGTGGGGCCCCACCACCAACTGGATACCTAATTTTATTACTATTACTAGTAGCAGCTGTATATATTGCCTCTGCAACAACTATGGGTTTACTACCCTTAGCACCCGCCTCTATCATAGTAGGTGTCAACTTATTTATAAATCCGTCATAGGCAGTTAGGCCTGGTTTGCTAAATATGTCTGCTGAACGATCATAAAAATCGGTAACTATTGGTCCTGGCTCAATAATGCGAACCTTAATATTAAACTGTTCTAACTCATAGATTAAGCTCTCACTTATGCCCTCTACAGCCCATTTGGTGCCGTGATAAAGCGTATATAAAGGTAACGTAACACGCCCACCCACACTGGCAATGTTTATAATGGTACCGGCCTTACGTTCACGCATTTTAGGCAAAACAGCTTGTGTCATTTTTATTAGGCCGAATACATTGGTGTTGAATTGCCTAAAGATTACTTCATCACTTGCAGCCTCCAGTGCACCTACGGTACCATAACCAGCATTGTTTACCAAAACATCTATAGCGTATCCGTCTTTATGTATTTGTAATATTGCATCTTCAATGCTGCCATTGTTGGTTACATCCAGCTGATAAACTCTAACGTTACTCATATTTGCCAAGTCTGGGTACTTGATTGGATCCCTAACGGTTGCTAACACTGTCCATCCTTTTTGACTAAATAATTCTACAGTAGCGCGACCTATCCCGGTTCCAGCGCCAGTTATTAATATGGTTTTCAATGTTATGTGCGTTGTTAATTGTCAAGTAAAAGTATGGTAAATATCTAAATTGGCTCTGTGTATTGGGCTTAACCCTAAGGCATTTACGCTAAACCAACCAAATATGATACTGTAGCGAAATCACCTAAATCTAAAACCTATAAACCACAAAAAAACCCCGTACATCTTACTGTACAGGGCATATCTAAATTAGATTAAGCTATTTACTTATTTTTTGATAGGTCTTCTTTCGCGTTTTGCACCGCCGCCACCAAATCCTCTGCCTTCGCTGCGACCACCGCTACCTTCGCTACGACCACCACTACTTTCGTTGCGTTCACCACCACGGCTACCGCCACCACCTGGCTTGTTTTCAGCTACTGCTAGGTTAAAAGTTTTACCTTTAATTTGGGCTTTCTTCATACCGTTTATAATGTCGTCAGTATATCTAGTATCAACATCTATAAAACAATAAGCATCATATAAATCAATGCTACCTAAGGCACTGCCTGGCAGGTTACACTCATTTACTATAGCGCCTACTATGTCTTTAGGCATTATTCTGTCTTTCTTACCTAGGCTAAGGAATAGTCTTGTGCTGTCTTTGAAACTGTTGCTAAAGCGTTCTTGCTTGCTGTCTCTACCTCTACCCGTTTTACCGCCGTAGTTGCTGTCGTTATTAGAATAACCAGATCCACTTTCCCAATGATCGTGTTGTGTACGCTCACTTTCTAGTTGTCCTCCACTTGCAGCTACTATTAGTTTATGTATCTCCATTTTGATTAGAGCTGCAGCTAATATCCTCGGGTCATTACCTTCTTCTTTAGCTTCATACTCTTCTACCCAGTCTATGTATTTGGTTAAGTCACCATTAGCTATGGTAACTTCTATTTTATTAAAGAAGTTATTTTTCTTGACATCTTCAATTGAAGTTAGACTTGGAATATCTTCTCTAATAATGGTTGTTTTAGCAAATCGCTCTATGGCAGTTATTTTAGATCTATCACGGCTAATTACCAAACTGAATGCTGCACCTAATCTGCCGGCACGTCCTGTTCTACCTATACGGTGTACATAGTATTCGCTGTCCATTGGTAGGTCATAGTTTACCACCATTTCTACGTCATCTACATCTATACCACGTGCAGCTACGTCTGTTGCTACCAGTATTTGTATGGTCCCCTGTCTAAATTTATTCATCACTTGGGTTCTCATTGCCTGGCGCATATCACCGTGAAGCGCCTCTGCAAAGAAGCCATTACGTTGCATATCCTCAACTATTTCGTCAACTTTTTTCTTGGTATTTGCAAATACCAGACAAAGTTTTGGCTCATATAGGTCAACCAAACGTTGTAGTACTTGAACTTTATCTTTTTCCTTAACGGCTAGGTATCTCTGCTTGATGTTGATGGCTGTCAACTCTGTACGCACTACTTTTATAACTTCGTGCTGCGGCATATAGCGTTTAGCAAGGTCAAGTATTGGCTTAGCCATAGTAGCACTAAAGAAGACTGTCTGTCTGTCTTCACCTTGCATTTCTTGCATTATAGCTTCTATGTCATCGCGGAAGCCCATATCCAACATTTCATCAGCCTCATCTAATATAATGGTATGTACTTGGTCTAACTTTAGCGTACCACGGTCTAGGTGGTCTAATATTCTACCTGGTGTACCTACTACCAACTGTGCGCCACGTCTTAGCCCTTGTATTTGCTTGTCTATGCTGGCTCCTCCGTATACGGGTAGTATTTTCAGTCCTTTACGTTGGTGGGTTAGTTTACCTAACTCATCAGCTACTTGCATAGCTAACTCACGTGTAGGGCACATAATTAGTCCTTGGGTGTAGTTTTCGTCGGTAATTTTTTCTAATAAAGGTATCCCAAAAGCAAATGTTTTACCAGTACCTGTTTGAGCTTGTCCAATTACGTCGATGCCTTGCATCAATCGGGGTATTGCCTCTGCCTGTATAGGGGTTGGCTTTTCAAATCCTAAGGCTTCTAGGCCTTTCATCAACCAAGGACTTAGTCCTAAGTCGGCAAATTTAACTTCTTCTTCCATTCAATGTTAATTGCCTAATTGCAACTTGGGCATACGAATGGATCGTGTACTTATTTGGTGCAATAAAGCGTCGTTTTATAAAATTATTAATATTTCCTATTTATCACTTTACTGTACTAATAACACACATAGTTTTTAAACTATGATTATGTTACCCTGTGCAGTAAACTGCATCCCACTAGCCGGAGTCCTTTAATTAGGGTGCGGCGCCGGACTATGGGCTGACCCTAAAGCTATAAATAAGCTGGTCAGCGTGATAAAACAAACGGGAGAGAAATCCCACTCAGAAAATAGTTGGTGCCACAAGTATTATATAGTACCTGCTTGCAGTTGCAAATGTACGACTATTTTCCCAACTTATAGCATATATGCTTGGAATAGTTATATATGGCTGCGTTGAATCGATATTTGTCGAGTTTAGTACACATAAAAAAACCTGCTACGTCGCCGGTATTGGCTTATAACAGGTTATTTATTTAGACAATGATAATGTCTTAAGGTATTTAATCTTCGTCAGGTAAACCAGCTTCTAGGCGGCTTCTCTCATACAGTTTACAGCCAGAATCCGTTAATATATAGTATCCTTTACGCTTGCTGCCGTCTAGGGTAACTAGGTCATATTCTTTTAGGTCACCTAAATGTCTCATTATAGTAACACGGGATGCCTTAGTTAAATCAACCATTTCATTTCCAGTTACGTTTTTACGTTCAAACAATACCAACATTATATTTACCAATGCATTGATGGTAGCCTTATTTACTTTACGACCTTTATCTTCTATCAGGGTGCGAACTTCAGGTTCAAGAGCACGTTGTAATGCATCACGTTCATTGCTGTGATAGCCCTGTTTCTGATGACTTCTATCGCCATATTGTTCACGTGTACTGCGCAAAAGGGCAACATTGGTGTTCATCATTTCTATTGCTTGTAGCTTAGTTTCCAATGCACGGCATTTTAATTCCAATGCTTCTACTTGCATCTCCAATGCTTCACGAATTGAAGTCTCGTATTCATTTTGGGCCATCTTTTTCACAATATTCTCTATTAAATTATAATTATGCATAGCAAAGTTAATGAAAAGCCTTTTTAAAACTCAAATAAAATTTTATTTCAAGTCAATATTTTAACTTATTGCAAATAATTAAAAATATCTATGAGGTAATTAACCTGCTATAGCACAAATTCTGTACTATTTTTTATTAAATATCAATATATCAATTCTACCATTTTTATTCTTATAAATAACTAAATGCCCATTTCTAACATTTGTCATAAATATAGGGTTCAGAATAGCCGAACTTAAATATTGTAAAAAATTGAATAGTTTACTATTTGTAAATTTTAAAAAATGAATTTGGTATTCCGAATAATTGTAATACTTTTGTCCTGTGTCGTCAGACACGAAAGGTTTGTTTGGTTTCTGGTTCTGGGCTGACTGTCTTGGGAAAACGGTCAGCCCGCTTTTTTTTTAAAAAATGGACAAAATAGAAACATTCAAAAAAAATTAAAACATCAATCACCTCTATTAGCATTATCGCTTTAGTTTAAAAAAACTGAATCGATGAATTTAAATTTTCTACACATTATTCTCAATTATCGTGGCTAGCATTGTGTCAATGGCAGCAGGCATATTTAAATTATTTTCAAGCAAAACAGCCCGATAAACAACACGAGAGCCTAATGCAAATGCTGGTTGCCGCCAGTGGAATGAATAGAGATCAGGCTAATACCCTACCTGCCATAGAGTTGAAAAAATACTGTGATGAAATGCTAAACCCAGCCTGGTGCACAGACTATATTCAAACGCACAAACCAAAATCTAACATTTGGATAAGTCTTTTAAAAAAAATAGAATTACCACAAGACCCAGGTCAGTTAAGTCTAGGTACAATGGAGTATATCAGGCTAATGCTACAAACCAACCAACAGCTACCCTATAATGCCATTCCTGAAATATTTGCAAGTATTATTCACTCAAATAGTGTTTCTAAAAAAGAAAGACTAAAACGACAATTAGAAAAAATGCCTGCTTATAAAATATTACCAGCGGTAGCTTTTTTTTTGCCCGTATGTCAAGCTTTCTTGAACACTACACCAATGCTTCAAACCAAAGCAGCCTAAATCCTTATTTAAATGATTCACTTATGCAAGTGAGCGAATTGGCTGGTCACGATGTACTGAAAGTAAAGAAGATATTGACTGAGTGTAATACTAGAGAGGTTTACAATTACATAAGATTTCTAAATAGCAGACAGATAATTAGCTAGAGTACTTAGCATTACTGTCATTCCTTAACCAAACTTTACTTCCCCGATAAAAATGATACAAGTATATAATACCTTGTTGGCTTTAGTGGCTAACAATGTGTTTCCCTATGCAATGCGACCAGATAGTGGCACACTAGCAGAGCTAAATAGAGTGGTAAATGATGATGCTGAAACTGGACTTATTTGGCTAAGTACTTTGCCTGAACATTGGCAAATTGGCGTTAGCGCGACCAACAGGCAATCGTCATTTCGCCTATATATAGTTTGGCCAATTGGGGTGCAAGCCAGTAACATTAAAATACTCAACTACACTGAGGCTGCACTGCATACAACCGAATCTTTGTTAGAATATTGGCAAGATGGAGAATACTCTGTAAAACTTGGAGAGGCAAGGGCCAAACCTGTTGCCAGAATGTGTGCATCTGGTTACTGCGGAGTTTCAGTAAATGTAATTGTAACTAGTCCAACTATGCCCTGTACGCAGTCGCCAATAGATCTAACTCAGCTATAAGCAAACATACCTATATGATAGAAATTACAGAAACTGCCCCAAATTGGATCGCAGTTCACAACACTGAATCAAATATTAAAGCAACAAGCGACATACTCCCTGCCAAAGAAATAACCAGTCTGATTGTTAATAGCCTAAGTAGAAATTTAAATGATGGATTATTAATAATACAATTAAATGCAAATGAAGGATTGCAAATAGGAGATTCGCTTTGGCTTCAGAACTATGGTGAATTTAGTGGGGTGGTAAAAGTTATCGCAGACCTTGGCAGCAATCAAATTAAGCTTAATATACTGTGGCAAGGAGAATTCTTAGCCAATATGTCTGTAAATAGATACTATGCTAATTATAGATTGCTATGTCAGATAATTATTTGGTCAAATAATTTAGAAAAGTGGGAATGGCAGAGCATAATAATTCAGCACGCTGATAAATTGGGTGAGTACAGGTTCAATGTTGGTACTACAATAGGTCTTAAATCATTGACACCAAGTAACGATTATTCTAGTGAATTGTGGATTAGAGAGCCTACAAAGGCTTGGGTACGTTATGTATATTATATTACTGATGAATACTGGGCAACTGAAAATCAGAGTGGTAATAATCTTACACAGATTAGCCATACTTACGCGCTATTAGAGGACTGCGCTGTAACAGACAATTTATTAATTAATGGATCATTTGCTAATGCTAGCAATCATTTAGATAATTGGCAACAATCCATTTTTGGCGATAATTGGTTGTATAGCAACTCCAATGCTTGTGTATTTGCGAACATATTGCCTAGTGGTGAGGCCTGTACAGCGTTAATATGGCAAGCCGTGGAAATATCCGCTGTAAATATTTACCTATTAAGTTGGAGGATAGTAGCAATATTAGCAGAACTACAAAGAGATATAGTTATAGATGTTGTCGGGATTGACGATGTAGGCAGAGAGTTTCTATTGATGACAGTACCTGCATTTGGTACTGAAAGTAAACACATACTAAAACTAAGTAATCTAAGCTTTAATGCAGACGGAATTGGATTAAGGTTTAGATTCATAGGTCCAAGCACATTTGACAGCCAGATTACAATCAAGCTATTTTATGTTCAGCTGAATGATATAAGTACTTGTCTACCGCAGCACTTTGCCCTAAATGCAGATTTGCCTAAGGAATATCTGCCCCTAGTTGCAGACAAACTGAGTTTTCACTCTATAGGCACCAATTCTAGTAAAGTACTTAGCAGGCGGGTACAAAGCTTTAGAGATTTGACCATCTATCAACAAGATAAATATCACATACTTACCAATGATGCCATTCAACCTAATAAACTGAGCATCAACTTAAGATATAAAAGTGAAACTGAAAACCTAGTTGGGCTAATAGCTGAAATAGATTTGTTTACACCTATCAGCAATAAAAATGGAGGACTATACATACTAGACCTAAGCCCAGCACTTATTTACAATTACCTAGAAGCGATATTAGATGAAGTACCAGACCTAAATACTTGGATAAAGGCTGAATATGGATTGCTATATAATATTAATTTAGTGACACAGCGTATCACTCAGACATTTACGCATAAATGCAACGGTCAAAACTTGCAATTGTGTTGGCTAAATACAATAGGTGGGTTAGAATATCAGTCGATTTATTCTCTAATTAGTAATGAGGCAATAGCAGATGACCAACAGGCTAAACCAATTAGATTGTACAATGATGAGTTACCAACATTAATAACGGGTGCCAAAAACCTAAAACCACTTGTAAAATCGCAAAACCAATGGGAAATTGCCACAGATTGGCTCAATAAATTTGAAATAAGTTATTTAGCCGCAGAATGGATGCTAAAACCAAATATGTGGCTAAGTGTAACTAAGCCTATCGATATATCTGCCAAGTGGATAGCCGTCAGCATCATAGAGAACAGCATCGCCATATTAGATATTGGACCCCACTTACGCAGAATACGTATAACTGTAACTGGCTAGCCTATAGCCTATCACTCTAATAGTGTCTTCTATCTAACGAAACGTACTTTTGTACCAGATGCAACTTATGGCAGAATACCCAAAGATTTTATTAAAAGCTGGAAGAGAGCGGTCGTTATATAACCGTCATCCCTGGGTATTTAGTGGTGCATTGCAAGCAATGCCTACTGATGTAGCAGAGGGTGAAGTGGTTGCAGTCTGTGACAGTAAGGGTGAACTATTGGGTCAGGCATTCTTTAGCAGCAGAAGTACCATCAGCCTAAGGATGCTCACTTTTGCCCAAGAATTGGAAGATATAGATACTGTTGCTTGGTGGCAAAATAGATTTACTGAGGCAGTTACATTAAGAAGAGAACTGTTTGATGTCAACCAGACCAACGCCTATAGATTAATTCACGCAGAGGGTGACCAACTGCCAGGATTAATAATAGATGTATATAACACCGTTGTCGTATTGCAAATACTAATAGTAGGCATTGAGCGTAAGCTTGACTTGATTACCCAAGGACTACATAACATTGGTTATACCAATCAATTCATCAAGGCTAAGACAAGTGCCCACGTATTAGAAGATACCAGACCAGAAAGTGCGAATCTGAGTGGAAATACTGATGAAGACACTGTTCAGATAATAGAAAATGGGCTAAAGTTTAACATAAATTATAAATCGGGGCAAAAGACAGGCTTTTTTATAGATCAAAGAGACAATAGAGCTCTGCTAGAGCAATATAGTAAAGGCAAAACTGTGTTAAATACATTTAGCTATTCAGGCGGATTTAGTTTATATGCCCTGCGTGGAGGTGCCACGAGAGTGGTCAGTGTTGACATTATGGCTGATGCTATTAGGCAGTGCAATGAAAATGTAACCATAAACTATCCTGATATAGGGAATCATACCAGTGTCACCGCAGATTGCTTCGAATATTTGAAGGAAATGCCGGACAACGAGTTTGACATTATCGTATTAGACCCACCCGCATTTGCCAAAAGCCAAAAAGCTGTAAAAAATGCCACACGTGGGTATAAACAAATTAACCTACAGGCATTTAGAAAAATAGCAACAAACGGCATCATCTTCACCTATAGTTGTTCACAAAACATCAGTACAGAACTATTTAGAAAAATTGTATTTGGTGCAGCAGCAGATGCTCGCAGGCACGTCAGAATTATCCACCAATTACATCAGCCCCCCGACCATCCCATTAGTATCTATCATCCAGAGGGTGAATATTTAAAAGGGCTCGTACTTCAGATATTGTAAACTTAGTTAAACTATATCACTTTCAAATATTTACATTTAGACAGTAACCAATGTTAACATTATGTTGCCTTGACTATGGGTATTGTGGCTTTATTTACCTTTGGAGTGCCATAATTTCAGATTAGGACAATGACTAAAAAGTCAAAAAAGAAAGATAAAATAGTAAAAGATAGGGAATTAAATTTCCCAATGAGTTCTTTTACACTTCGTGAATCTGAAGCTAACTCTACTATAGATGATGAGCCAGAGAAAGGGGTAATATACAGTGCTGGATATATGATATATCAAGTTAGCCTGCGTTGGCAAAGGCACCTACGTATTGCATTAGAATCTACTGGACTTACCTACCCTCAATTCATTGTATTGTCATCAATACATTTTAATGAAGAAACTGAGACTGAATTAACACAGCAATCTATAGCCAGCATTACAGCTATGGACAAAATGATGATTAGTCAAATGCTAGAAGCTTTGGAGAAGAAAAAGTACATAAGCCGTACTCAGGGCAAGTCAGATAGCAGAAGCAAAGCCGTAAAAATAACTAAGGCAGGTACAGACTGGATAGAAACTTATGCCCATACAGTTTTAGCATCAGACCAAGAGTTTTTTGATAGACTTGGTAAAAAAAGCGAAATATTTATGAAAAGCTTGTCAAAACTGTACAAACAGGCAAATAAAATTGATACTGATACTACGCCAGTTGCAAACTAGCACAATTTCACAATAGCGTACTAATCTGGTTTGTAACCAATATTTTTGCCAAATCAGCTAAACGCATAATGGCAAAAATTACTAATAGTAAAGTAGATAAAAATAGTGGCAAAAACGCAGCACCCACACAAAGTGTTGCAATCCCTATTACAGACAGAATAGACTTGTGGCTTATGCCAAAGATTCACATCATAGCCTGGGTATTGGTTGGTATTACAGCATTGTTTGGCGCGCTACTTTTCGATACTAGATTGTCATTTGCTACAGACGATGCTACTTATGTAGCTAATGCCCTAAGTGTGATAGCTAATAGAGCCTATCCTACCTATCAGGGTTCGCTTTATCCATTCTTTTTGGTAATGCTTATTAAGGTGTTTGGGGTAAAACTATTGCTATTCAAGTTTGCCAGCTTTGTATTGATGATTGGCCAACAAATATTGCTATACTATACTCTTCGTAAGCGCATCCCTGCTTTATTTCTGTGTATTACTATGGCAGTATTTGCCTTTAATGCCTACATATTGGTTTATGGCAGTAGCACATTTACAGAGAGTTTTTTTATGTTTATGCAAACGCTTAGTTTTTGGGCATTTTTTAAGTTAATAGATAAAATTGATAAGCCTGGTAGTAAACTAGCGCAACAAATCCCCTATTGGATAATATTTTCAATCTGCTTTCTACTGTTAACCATTACTAAGAATGTAGCCCTATTTGCTGCAGTGGCATTCGTGGCTTATTTCGCATTTCGCAAACAATGGATGGCGCTATTTTTAGCCATTGGCTTTTTTGTTGTGACTAAGGTAGCCTACGAACTTAGTGTTAGGGTAGTATTTGGCAATGTAACTACAGGTCAAATAGAGCAACAACTCCGCAAAAAACACGATGACCCAAGTCAAGGTTATGATAACGTAAATGGATTTATAAACAGATACACTACAAATTTTGGTCAATACGTTAGCATTCACATATACAAAACATTAGGCATACGTGGTACAGGTAATCCCACACTATTTACTACTGAAAAATCTACTGAATTAGATCCTCAAAAGGCAATAAAACCGAATGCCCTTCTTAGCATTATGTTCCTAATTGTGTTCATATTAGCACTTTGGGTTACTTGGCGACAGAATAAGTACCTATTTTACATTTTACTGTATGTAGGGGCATTGTGTAATGTAAGTTTTCTAATTCAAACCTATTGGAATCAAGACCGATACGTCATTATATTCCTTCCATTTTTATTAGCTGGCGTAGTTTATGGACTAGATGGTCTGGGTAGAATGCGCAAATTGCCCATACTTAGTTTGTTGGGGGTAGTACTTGCTGGACTGGTATTAATTATTGAAATCGGAACTACCTTAACGACCAGTAAAAAAACCCGTGGAGGTTTTTCAGCTGCACTAGGTGGCAATGTTTATCACAATTATGATGAACCAACTACTGCTTACCTAAAGGCTGCCGCTTGGATTGGCAGTAATTTACCTGCTCAAGCTATAACTGGAACAGCAAGAAACAGAGAGGCTACCGTATTTGCTGGTAATCTTAACTTTATTAAGCCAGACCTAAAGGCACTAAGTGACCCAAATATGCAAACGCCCGATAGCATTGTAGCTGTACTAAATAGACAAAAAATAACCCACTTACTCACCACTGGTAGTGGTCTTGGTATTGACCCACAATTGGCGGAGTTTTTAGCTAAAAGTGTACCTAGTCACGCTAAACTACTACACAGCGAGCCAGATGGATTGGGTGATGAGGCGAAAATTTGGGAGCTAATTAAATAATATTCAATTATTTAACTTTTCTTAAAACAATTTATAATTAATTATGTTCATAGGAATAGTTTTGTAAGATATAAATATATACCTTTGCATTCCCTTAAGAAAAAAGGAAATATGATTTCGTAGCTCAGCTGGTAGAGCAATACACTTTTAATGTATGGGTCCTGGGTTCGAACCCCAGCGAAATCACACAAACTATATAGAAAGGAGCCTCTCGGTTCCTTTTTTTATGCCCTAATATTAGTTAGGTTATACTAACTTTTTAAGGCTGAAAAACTAATTAACTGAATTAAGAAATTACCCAACACTGTCAAGTGTGTGCATAATTGGTACTAAAATGAACTAATGTGTTAATATCAAAATTTTAGCGATAATTATAAATATTTTACTTTTACAGTATTAAGGTCGTTTTAGGTTAAGGTAGTGCCACTTACCCTGTATTCAAATACGTTAAGTATGGTCAGGGTAAGGCAACTACATTTTACTAAAAGCGCTAAGCATTTATCAGTAACTTTAGCCTCACAGGATAATTTTTTAGCAGAAAATTAAACTGAATACTATTTATATGACTATTAACAACCAATCATTCATTAAGCCTGTTTCTGACAGTCCCTTGATAACTGGCAACAATGATTTGCCAAATACTTGGAGTGATCCTGCGTTGATGCACGGATTAATGAATGGATTTCAAGGAATAGTATATCAGTGTCAGGCAAATGAATTAAGAACAATTGAGTACATATCTCCTGGTTGTAAAGAAATATCAGGGTATGAGCGTGAAGCATTTAGTGGCATTAATGTATTAAATCTAAACAATCTAGTGCACGCAGATGATATGATAATCATTCAAAAAAATCTGTTGCAAAAAACTCATCAAAATAAAAACTATCAAATTCAATATCGCATTCATCACAAAGACGGGGGTTTAAGGGTGGTACAAGATTCAGGACAAATCATATATAACGATTTAGGTAAACAAGCCGTATATACTGGCTACATTACAGACATTACCCCACTAGCAGAAAAGGAAAGACAATTAACTTTGCAGAACCAAGAATTACAAAAAGTAAATGCTGAGCTAGACAGATTTGTTTACAGTGCCAGTCACGAGATACGAGGCCCACTAATGAGTATATTGGGGCTAATGAATCTGGCAACAGATGAAGATGTAAGCTTACACGAAATAAAAGATTACTGCAGTATGGTGAAAAGTCGTGTAAATATGATAGATAACTATGTGCGAGACATAATACACTATGCGCAAAACGTAAGATTAGAGCAAGAAAACCAAATTATAGACCTAAAGCAGATATTTCAAGACGCCATTATTAAGCAAGCACACATTACGGGTGAATCAAAAATAATGACGCAATATTTAGAGACAGAGCTAAACCTAACTCTGTACAGCGATTATAGATCCATCAGTTTAATTATAAATAATCTAGTTAATAATGCCTATAAGTTTTATAGGGCTGATGTAGAGGAGCCTTATGTAATTATGCAAGTACAAAGAATGGCCTATGGTTTGTGCATTATCATATACGATAACGGTCAAGGTATAGAGTGTAAACAGCAAAAAAAAGTCTGGGATATGTTTTATCGCGGGCAAAATACTGCCAGCGGCAGCGGTTTAGGGCTATATCTGGTGAAAGAAGTGATACAAAGACTAAATGGAGAAGTGATGCTGTATAGCCGACCTAAAGAAGGTACCCAAATAGGGGTGTATATACCCGATGCACGCAGAGAGAGTAAAGAAATATTCTAATTCAGGTGCAAGAGATAAATTTTAAGTAATTCCAAAAATAATTGCTTTAATTTGGAAAATTATTATCTGATGACTTCCTAAATTGCATTATATTACTTTACTAATCCTCATTATATATAAGTAATACGATTATTATTAGAATTAATATTATTTTAATGTCTATTATTCTAAATTATTCTAAACAATTTTCCTTTTAATTGATTTACTATAAGTTGCCGGAACGAGTAAAGGGAACTAACTGTAAGAATATGAAAGCAAGACTGTATATAACATTTGGAGTGATTAGTTTATTAATGTCGATATTTATATCAGCTAGCCAAATATTTCAAGTCTTAAATGCCCATATTCATACTGGTGTTGCATTGTTTCTAATGTTATTGTCGCCAATCTTGGGCTTTGTTATTACACCCATTATAGCATTAAAGTATGGTAATTTTACCCCATTTTTAGTCTATTACTTGGGGATTTCTGTTTACATCTTGTTGAGGGCCAAGGGCAGAGCATTACAAAGTCTGTAGTTAGCCATATATTGAAATTAGGTATTATCAAATAGACCTTACAAAAATTAACTTCTTTGTAGCGGCAGTTGCCCAGCACACATCACATTAGAAGTTTGCTTCATATACTTTTTTAAGGTTTTTTAGGTTTGTATATTTGGAATACAGTTTGCTAACTTGTGTAAACAAATATTGCTTATGAATCATAAATACAAAATGCATCCGCTAATTAAACTTAGACAATTTACTATTTCAGTACTTTGTTTAATTGCTGTAGCGTTGACTACTACAATAGTGTCGGCACAAGATGACCCTGAAATGGCAGAATTTGTAGAGGCTATGCCTGACGATTCACTTATTATAGCTGAGCACTATATAGACTCTTTGCCAGAAAAATATGAAAATAAAAAGGTTCACGAGATAGTAGAGCAATACCTTAAGGATTATGAATTTCTATTTGATGAATTGAATAATGCTGAGGTCGGTAAAGTGTATTATACTAAAAGTAAAGACTTTGCCAAAATTTTGAAATTTAGCGATAGGAAAGTTGAAGCCCTTTATGCAATATTTATTAACGAGGATAGAAAAATTACAGTAAGGCTGTACGGTAGGGAAAAGATAAACAGCAAAGGGAAAACTTGGCAGATAATGGGGCGTAGAAGCAAAACCGCTATGCTGAATTGGAATTCTGCATTTAGAAAAAATTTGAAGAAAAAATTCAGAATAACTTCTAAACTGAAAGCTCTTGACGAGTAATTTTAATTTAAACAATAGACAATAGATTCTTGTAAATAATCAACAACTAAAAACTTATAATAATGACACATAACAATAGTATAAATAG
>JAWXCF010000119.1:0-3801 GCA_034440515.1 Bacteroidota bacterium | reverse complement strand
TTGGATATGTAAAGACTTAGAATTACAAGACAGTTTTGGTTATGTTAGATTTAAATATCCATATAAGGATGAGTTACGCCAAGATAAAAGTGGCTTGTTTAGCACTTTGACAGATTTAAAAAATGGCATCCCTGCGCTAGTTAACATACCTGTCACTGCTATATACGCTAGGCAAATAGTCAGCGATGGTGTCGTTCCTCTACACGTTTACTTTATAGAAAACGATGCACCCATCAGCCAATTGGTACTGAAATACAAAGACGGAAAGTACAGAGTCTATTCAGTTAAACTCCGCTAATACGTAGCAAACAATCTCCACTTAATCGATTAAAGCAACTCATTAGCTAGGTTAGCCAGTTCGCTACGCTCACCTTTTTCTAAGGTTACGTGAGCATATAGAGGCTGATTCTTTACACGATCTATTAAGTAGCTGAGGCCATTACTCTGACTGTCTAGGTAAGGTGTATCAATTTGGAAAATGTCTCCTGTAAATACAATCTTAGTACCCTCGCCGGCACGGCTTATTATGGTTTTAACCTCGTGTGGCGTTAAATTCTGAGCCTCATCTACTATAAAGTAGATATTACTTAAACTTCTACCCCTGATGTAAGCAAGTGGTGTAATTACCAATTTTTCTTGCTCTATCATTTCAGTTATTTTTTGAAACTCCTTATCGTGTTCACCATACTGACTTTGAATGAATTTTAAGTTATCAAATAGAGGCTCCATATATGGATTTAATTTACTCTTTACGTCTCCAGGCAAGTATCCAATATCTTTATTACTTAGCGGCACTATAGGTCTAGCCAAATATACTTGTCTATAGTTGCGTTTCTGCTCTAGTGCTGCTGCCAAAGCGAGTAAAGTCTTACCTGTACCAGCTACACCCTGTATGCTGACTAACCTAATGCTTGGGTTAAGCAGCGCGTGTAGGGCAAATGTTTGCTCTGCATTTCTAGGTTTTATGCCATAGGCTGGTAGTTTCTCAACCTTTTCTATACGGTCATCAGCTTGGTTAAAGTATGTTAAAACGCTGTTTTTATGGTTTTTTACTATGAAATAGTGATTCGCCATCGGCATTTCTTTTTTAAATAAAGCCGCTCTACCTAGCCATCCGTCTCTATATATGTTATTTACCAGCTCTGCATCTACATTTTCTATCAGAGTTCTACCAGTATAAAGTGTGTCTAGGTTCTTTATTTTACCTGTTTCATAGTCTTCAGATGTTAAGCCTAGACTTTTGGCTTTAAGCCTTAGGTTTACGTCTTTAGTTACCAGTATTACTTTTCTGCCTGGTTCTTCCTCTTGTACAGCTAGGGCACAATTCAGAATTTTGTGGTCATTCTTTCTATCTCCAAATATTTTTTCAGCATTCAGCGTACTGTGCGTACTCATACTTACCTTAAACTTGCCTTGTTTTGCGCCTTTTATATTTATCCAATCGGTTAATATATTTACGCTACTTAATTTGTCTATCATTCTGATAAACTCTCTGGCTGTAAAATTTATGGCTTCATTACCTTTTTTAAAATTATCTATTTCTTCTAATACGACTATTGGGATGACGACGTCGTGTTCTTGAAAATTGCTAATGCTGGTATGGTCATATAGTATGACACTGGTGTCTAAAACAAATATTTTTTTGTCTTCAACTGCTGCTTTCCTTCTCGCCATATTATGTTTTGTCCCCTATTGCTACGAGGAATAATTATTCGATAGGTCGAATAATGTTGTTTGCAAGATAAATGCACAAATGTTATCCCAATGTAAACAAAATCATTCATTTATCCACATTGTAGATTTAAGCTGTTAATTACAGAGCAGTATTCAGACTATGTTTGGCATTTTCCACCACATTTGCTGGGTTCCAGGGTACTTTATTTACCAGTTTTGCTTGGCGTTGCATACAATTCTCTACACTGCATATTTCACATTGTTTGTCAGGAATGCAAGGATCTGTGTGTATAAAGAATTCAATATTTTGTTTGCTGTTTGCAATTGCGACTTCTCTTATCTCTTCTACAATTTCGTGGCCCTGCCTAATGTCAAAATACCAAGGAATGCTCAGGTGGGCATCAATGTGCAGGGTGCTGCCATATCTAATAATTCTTAGGTTGTGTAGGTCTATCCATTCGTCCCTTCTATTAGTCTCTAGGTTTTTTATAAACCATATTATAAGTTCTACATTGCTTTCATCCATCACGCCTCCTAGGCTTTCTCTCAAAATTTTAAGTGCCTGATATACAATTAAACATCCAAAGCCTATAGCTATAACGGGGTCTAGCCAAGCTAAATGAGTAATATATAATATACCTAAAGAAATCAATAGGGCAATACTGGTCAATACGTCACTGCGTAAATGCACTGCGCTAGCCTTGATAGCGTGACTATTACTGGCAGTAGCCTCCCTAAATAGAACAAAACTTAAAATTGCATTTACTGCGCCAGATATTAATACCAAAGCACTACCGAAACCTAAAGCTGTGGGTAAGTCTGCACCAACTACTAATGACTGAATAGATTTTCCAATAATGAAAATACCTGAAAGTAGTATCAACCCCCCCTCTATTCCACTGCTGACAAACTCTATTTTACCGTGACCATAGGGGTGTTCTTTATCTGCTGGTCTATTTGCCAACCAAATGCTATATAGTGCAATTGCGCCTCCTATTATATTGGCGATACTTTCTAGTGCATCTGTCATTACAGCATTACTTTCAGTAACCCGCCAGGCATAAAACTTGAGCATACTAACCAATACCTGAATGATAAAAACTATCAAGAGTACGGTAAATGACCTATTGCTACGAGTCTTTAGCATAACTGCAAACTTAGAACTAACTAGGTAGTACTAGTAAGATAGTATAAAAACAATAAACCCAGTTACAATACTGTAGCCGTGTTTAAGAAAGAAACCTTATAATTTATAATCTATTTGGTAATAAGTACCCTCTGGGTTAATTGGATGTTGTTACCGCTGATATTTACGAAGTAAATACCACTTGGCACTCCCTCAATTTGCAGTGTTTAAGCCCAACAATTCTATAAATTAATTCAATCGTCTGTCAGAGTTTGTCTGCTGTGGTGCGTTTAGTCTCATTTTTGTCTGTTTAATTTAGCACTGTCGGTCGTTATAGTGTGACGAATAACGGTTTGCAACTACCCGTAGGGCTTATTTTTATCACTAAAATTCATTCTGAGAACTAAACTTTCGGCTTGCACAAACGTGTCTGCGGAGCACGAAACCCCGCCTTTTGGGTAGGTGCTGTCACCAGTAGTGCTTCTTCGTCCGCTATGCTAATTCTTTAGATTTGTCATAGTTGTCAACCATTTTGAAAAGTGTTTCTGAATGTTTAAAGACGTCGTCTAAAGAACTGATTTCATTTTTAACTTCTTTCTTTTGGTCGTCAAGTGTTACAAAAAACTTTTTTGCTCCACTTAAATAAAGTCTGCAAATTGTCTTACGATTATTGTCGTCAAGTAAGATTGCGAAGTATGATTGTGCGTCACGATATGTTACTCTTGTTGCACTAATTTTTTGTCTAAGAATTGTTTTAACTATCATAAAGGCTTCAAGTTCTTCAGGACTTGTAATCACTTTTACTTCTTCCAATTTAGCTTGTTCTTCTGCTTGAATTGCTTCTTGTTGTTTAGTTGCTTCGTCTTCTTTTGTTAATGCTGTCTTTAGTCTTTCAGTTATGAGGTCGCTAATATGTTGCTGAATTGATTTTTTTGTAAAGTTAGTAAACTGCTCTAAGACTTTAGCTGTGACTACACTTGGATAAACTTGTCTTGCGAAAT
>JAWXCF010000118.1:0-10863 GCA_034440515.1 Bacteroidota bacterium | reverse complement strand
TAAGATAGTTTTGATGCAATCACAAAAAGTGATTTCAAATTTATAGCTATCGTCAATGAGGGTATCATCGAGATCGAAACAGAGTATTTTGGTCGACATTTTTCAATTATATCTTAAAATAAAATAGCTTGAAGTAATTTTGATATAATTGATCATGAAATTTATCTCTATAAACCGAAATCTTTTTGACCTCTTTGTACAACTGGTGAAAACTAGTTTCAAAATGAGATACCAAAATTCAATATTAGGAGTCTTGTGGGTATTGATTAAGCCCTACTCTACTTTTCTTGTGATGTATTTGGTGTGGACAAAAATTCTCAACCAAAATATCCCCAATTACCCTATATATTTACTTCTTGGGATCATTTTCTACACTTTTGTGAATGAATTAGTGATTATTGGTCAAATGTCATTAATTGACAGAGCTGGAATTATCCTGAAGGTGAACTTCCCACGTCAGATTGCTGTTCTGAGCTCCTTAGTGAGCGCTCTGATCAATCTTGGTATCAACCTGATATTGGTAATAATTCTGATGCTCAGCAGTGGAATAGCTGTCACTTTAAGCGGGATTCTATATTGTTTGTTTATAGCAATGATCATTTTCATCTTTTGCTGGGGGCTGGCTTTCTTCACTAGCATCATTTCTATTCGTTTTAGGGATTTAAAGAATATTCTAGAACTAGGTATGTTCCTACTATACTGGGTTACACCAATTCTTTTTACTGTAAGTAGTGGCCTTATTCCTAGCACCTTTACTTCAGTTGTAGCTGGTAATCCTTTAGGTATCTTACTAAACCAGGTTCGTGCGGGTTTTAATATATACGACCAAGTGAATATTCCCTTAATGCTTTTATATATGTTCTGCGCAATAGTCTTTGCAGTACTCGGGGGCGTATTCTTTCAACATAATGTTAAAAGAATTGCTGAATATTTTTAAACTTGCTTACAAAATACAGTTATGGATAAGATCTTAAAAAGTTTTGAACCAAATGCTCGAGAATCACAAGAACTAGCTATTAAGGTAGAGAATGTCTCTAAGACTTTCTATACCAATGAAGACACAAAGTTTTCACTGCGTTCGCTATTTTCTTCGTTCTTCAGACAAGGCAAAACTAAAAAATTTCGCGTACTAAGAAACGTCAATATAGAAATAAAAAAAGGTGAATTTGTTGGCCTGATCGGCAAAAATGGCAGTGGCAAGAGTACTCTCCTCAAATTGATTGCTGGTATTTATAATCCTGATCACGGCGGTAAGATTCAGGTTAACGGGAGTTTGGTACCTTTCCTAGAGTTAGGCGTAGGCTTCAATACCGAACTATCAGGTCGAGAAAATATATACTTGAATGGCACAATTTTGGGTATGACTAAAAAATTCCTAGATTCTAAGTTTAAAGAAATTGTGAAGTTCGCTGATTTAGCGGAGTTTATTGAAACGCCAGTGAAAAACTATTCTAGTGGAATGTTAGTGCGTCTCGCTTTCTCAATCGCCATCCAATCACACGCAGATATTTACATTCTGGATGAAATACTGGCAGTTGGCGATGAAAATTTCCAACGAAAATCACGTAAAGTGATCAATCGCTTCAAACGTGAAAAGAAAACTATCTTGTTTGTTAGCCATGATACCAACGCTATACAGACATTATGTGACAGAGCTATTTTGATCGATGAACACGAAGTCTGTGCTGATGGTAATCCTGCCAGTGTAATTCAAGAGTATCGTCGTCTGATTGAGCCACAAGCAGAGATAGACGCTGTTAAGATGCCTGAGGGTAAAACCACTGGTGAATCATTTGGAGAGAAACTAATAGAAATTACTGATGTTAAGATTACAGATAATGCAGGCAAACAGAAATCTGTTTACACTACTGCTGATATTATCAATATTAGTATCAGTTATAAAAACAATTCTTCCGAGCCGCATGATTATTATATTGGTGTTGCGATTGGTAATGAGGTTGGACAGGTTATAACTGGTACTAATAGTAAGAATTATCAGCAACATTCTACGCTTAGACAAACAGGAACGACAATTTATAAACTAGCTGGAAGATACTTTGTAGATGGTAAATACTACGTTACTATAGGTGTTTTTGATTATAATACTGAGGAAGCTTTGCATTTCCTCTCGCAAATGTATTCCTTTGATATGCTTTCATATGGTAAAGACATAGGACAAATCTCCCTACCTGCAGAATGGGAAGTTAGCTAGGTATTCAGTGGCTAGGCAGAATCTTTTTATAAACTTTATAAAGACTGTTTTTCTTAATCGTCCGAAGTTCTGCCTCAACGCCTTGGTAGTGGGCGATTTCAGTTTTCAAATTTACTATCTCATTGTTTAAATGCACACCATACTTTCCTGTACTATTTAATTCTTTAGTTAGAGCACTCACCTCATCTTTATAATTTACATTTTGTCTTCTGATATCGTATCTCTCCCACTGGGCTTTGTAATAAGCATGAAATAAATATTTTGTATTAACGTCAGCCAAGAACTTAAATCGTTTAAGGTCTTTAAACAAGACTCCTAAGCCAAAACTATGTTCAAACTCGAGGACTGCCGAGTCTGGATAGTCCTTTTTGATTTCTTCCCAAACTTCTTTTACGCCAAACTCTGATACTTTAATATCATGTAGCATGATAACTCCATCAGGTCTAACTTTATTCTTCCAAGTCTCATAATCTTGCTTGACGGCATCATATGTATGCAGGCCATCAATGTGCAGAATATCAATAGTCTCGGGCTTAAATAATTCGTTGGCTTCATCGAAGGTCTTTCGAATAAGTTTGGTGTTTTCTAGTGGAAAATGCTTCTTGATAGTAGCTTGGACACTATTATACACATCATCGCTATAAAAGCCCGCATGTTCATCTCCGCGCCAAGTATCGACTGCATTTAACTCTGCGGCAATTGCACCATCTTGGCTGGCTTCTAGCATGGAGAAGAAAGAGGTGCCTTTATGTGTACCAAGTTCCGCCACCACCTTTGGCTTGTAATTACGTATTAAATCGTAAGCAAAGAATGTATGTCCAACCCAAGCTGAATCATTGAAGTTTTCAATTGTCTCGAAATCAGGTGTAAAAATCTGCCAGTTCATATCACAAATCGTAAAAGATAATCTAGGCACAGGTATTATATCCACTCACTCTAGCTAAATTGTAATATAATGTAAAGAAATTGATAGGTCCCAGTTTGAAATAAGTTGTGCCGAGGTAGCTCAATGGTACAGCAATGGTATCGTAAACCAGAGATTGTGGGTTCAATTCCCGTTCTCGGCTTTTTTATACAGTAGACTTCTTTTTATAATCCCCTCTTGATAATAATTTCTCTAAGTAACATTAGAGAATAATAAAAAAATAGCGGCTGCCCATTTCTTTTAATTTTAATTTGGCTACACCTGTCTTGCGATTGCGCCAAGAGTTAGGGACAACAGCATATGTATAGCCACGCACAATTGCTTTGAGTGGTAATTCTACAGTAAGGTTAAAATGATGGCTCAGAAAAGGTTTAAGACCATCCATTGTCTCTCGCTTATAGAGTTTGAAAGCATTGGTAGTATCGTTGTATCTCATCCAAAACATAACTTTCAAAAGATTATTGATGATTCTATTGAAGAACATCTTGTAAACAGGGTAATCATAAGTAGCTCCACCTTTGATAAATCTACTGCCGAACACAGCGTCATAACCACCTTCAATGGCTTTATTAAACATCTTGACCGCGTCTTCAGGGTCATCAGACATATCTGCCATAACCAATACTACATAGTCACCAGAATAACTTTCCAAGCCTTTTTTTACTGCAAAACCAAAGCCGTTGGGAGGTGTATTATTAATGTGTTTAAGTTCTTTGATTTCTGCCTCCAGCCTCACCAAGATCGACTCAGTTGAGTCTTTACTATTATCGTTTATTACCAAAAGTTCGTGGATTATGGTATTGCGTTTGAAGGCTTCGTGAAACGCTCTTATAGTAGTTTCAATACTTCCCTCTTCATTATAGGCCGGAATTACCAAAGATAATTTTCTAGTGGAAGTGTTCATTAATCTAAGATATGAGTTAAACTAGCTTGGTTTGCAACTAACCACTCAGTAGTTTCTACTACTAAGTCAGTCATAGTCTTTCTAGGTTTCCAGTTGAATTGTGCCTCCAACTTGGAATTATCTGATATGTACATTTTTATATCTGCAGACTAAAGACTATCACTAACCAGCACAAATCAGTGGTCACTTTCTCGGGGGTTATCTTTACCTTATTGCTAATCCTATTTCTAAGATCACCGCAGAGGTTAACTGAAGCTCAATTTTGGGCGGAAGATGCAAATATATTTTTCCGTAGTGCTTTTGAACTTGATTTTCTGAGCTCGGTGTTTAAACCACACGAAGGCTATCTTCAGCTAATTCCTAGGGTGATATCTGAACTTGCCTTAGTAGGGGGCAATTACCAATTTACTCCATTTGTAATGAATTTTGTTTCAATGTTAGTAGCAGCAGTTATACTAGCAATATTTTCCACCAAACTTTACCATCCTCTGATTGCCAGCTCTTGGCTTCGTTACTTATTGCCACTGGTTATTGCGGCGGGCGGGGCCCACCATGAAATAATTGGTAACGTCACAAATTTGCAGTGGTATATAGTTATAGTAGGTCTCCACCTATGTGCACTAGTTTATTATTATCCTGGCCTGCAACTAAAGTGGCCATTAGCTTTACTGTCTGCCTTACTAATCTGTATATTCGTCATATCATCACCGCAAATTCTAATCTTTTTCCCAATATTGCTGTTACTACTAATCAAAAAAAAGCTTTCTCATAGTAATTATCTGCTCATATTTGGCTTTGTCTTAGGAGTAGTTATTCAAGTACTAGTCTATTTAAGTTTTAGAGGTCCAGCCCAAGCTACAATCCAAGATCTGCTTTCTAAACAGTATCTACTTGGACTTGTGCAAGTTTCGTTTATTAAATTCTTTGTACAGAGTTTTATTCCTTACCCCGCTGCAGATTACTTTTATAAAAATAATCTAGCAGGCCTACTTACTGGGTCTTTTGCGATAGTTGCAACTTTTTATCTATTGATGTTACGAAAACGCAGGGAATTATTAGTGATACTGGGATGGGTAGTCCTCTTTAGTACAATTCTATTGTACATAGGGCGCAGCGGGGTATTTGCTCCCACATTATCCTCAGCTAGCCAAGACATTAGTTATATTCACGTAGGACGCTATTTCTTTGTTGGCTACGTGGTAATAATTTTGTCAAGCTTCTATGTGGTCAGTAGCATTCTCGAACAAAAACGCTTACAAAAGCACTACCTAGCGATAATTTTGTTTATACATATAATTGCCCTTGCCAGTTTTTTTAATACTAAGCTTATTTATGTAAACTATAATTGGACGGAAACTGCTGCAAGGTTGAGGACTATGCAAACGGGTGGTATGCTGACTTTTTCATCAGATCCGGTTGGGTGGCAAACTACTGTAGTAAAGCCTTGAAACCTTAATCACTCCTAGGTGTGCAGATTGCAAGCATCTGGTGATGACCCTCTCCTACCCTACAAAAATCAACCAATCTGAATCCACAAAAGTCCAATAGTTCGATAAATTCAGCTTGCTTATACTGTTTAGTATGAAACATCGGCTTTGGGTTTCCCTTGGCTCCTGGGAAAGCTGATGGAATTGCAGAGAAATGCTGATATCTTGACCAAGGCTGAGTCATTGGAGGCCACTCTGCATCATCAGGAGTGGAAATAACTAATAACGAACTATGATTTTTCACCCACTTTAGAAGTGGGATGGGAGACCATAGAAAGTGCTCAATAATCTCATTCATAAAACATACGTCAAAAAAATTCTCTGGCAAAGCCCACTCGCTACTATCTAAATCTGCTTGGTGGAAGGACACATTCGATGGCTTCCAGTTTGGTAAATACGATTCGTGGTCAACACAAATAATCTCATCATAGTAATCTTTGAAACTCATTTCCATGGCTGCTATGAACGCGCCTAGACTTAAAACCCGCTTGCGGTTCGTTGGCATCCAAGGCAAGCTTGTCTTTATCACACTTTCGTTCCATGTTGCCTGAAGCAATGTATACTCAGGATGAATTTGCTCCTTCACGAATCGCTGAGTATTTTGTTTGAACAGATTCATTACGTTTGCGTATTCACTTGTATGTATGGACATATTTGCTAAAAAATACTAAAAATTTATATATTATATCATTTATCATAACTTGCACTCCTTGATAAGTAAACTTAATATAATGAACGTAAAGATTAATCTTCTTCTACTAGTTGTGATTGCCGTTGCTTTTAGTATCAGCGCATTGTTGCTCCCTAAATCAATGCTGGGTTTCTTGATTTCCATAGCCTATTTAGTCTTTATCTTAGTGGTCGGCTGTGCTTGCTTGCAAATTTTTAGCAAAAAACGAAACCTAAATGACTTGCAGTTAGTTTTAGCTCCAGGTATTGGAATTGCACTTAGTGCCTTTATATTCATCATAGCCAGACTACTGTTTTTGAATGTTTTGCCTGAATTTACTTTAATGACAAGTGTTGCAGTATTTGTCCTCTCAGCAGTAGTAATAATTAGACAGCGTAGCAACTTCAACTGGCGAAGCCTGCAAGATAACCAATATCTTTCGGTGTTTTTGCTAATGGCAGTTTCTTTTTTGGCGATTCATTTATATGTGAATCTACCCTACCAGCCCTTTCCTCAACCAGACGGTGCCTACGTATACAAAAACAATAATTTGCATGTGAGGATTCAAGATTTAACCGGAGACCTACCAGCAGATAATTATTTACCTTTTGTGGTGTCTCAATTCATGACGCAGGGGTTGTCATTCAGTGAAAATCGACCACTCATGCCGGGACAAGAAGTTACAAATCGTACTGCATTAATGTCGCTAAGTAGTTCACAGTTTCTTAGTTTTTTAAATCCTGAGCAAGTTGATGCAGATGGTAAAACTGGAACATTTCAATACTTAAGTGTAGATTGGTCAGATTCTGAACAGTTCGGCTTTGATAATCGTGGCTTCTATATTTTCTTTGCACTAGCAATTGTGATGAACAGTATTTTTATATTGCCAGTATTTCTAATCGCAAAGAAACTGTTCCATAGCAATGTTGCTTTCATAACTGCAGCAGGTTTGGTGCTCTTACCTTTTGTGTTCAATCAAATCATCTTTACCTGGCCGAAATTTATGATGGGCTATTTTTTAATTAATGCCTTAGCACTGTGGTTCATAGGAAAGAAGCGCAATCCCTTCATAATTGGCTTAATGCTTTCTCTAGCTTATCATTCTCATCCCTCCTCTCTAATCTACATATTAATGATTGGTTTGTATTTTGTGGTAAAAAAACTTCTAGAGCGTCAATCATTTCTATCTATGGTCAGTTATTTCATGAAAATGGGGGCAACATTGCTAGTTGTGTTAGGACCTTGGTTTATTTGGTCTGCGTTGATTTTGAAAATACCTTCGGATTTGATTACCCAAAACTTATTATCAGATAGTTATACTTTGGGGCACCTGTTAAATGTGCGACTTGAAAATGTGGCAAATCTACTGTTTATATGGCAGTTTGAGGCAAGTAACCTCACCAATCGTATTTATAACGAATCAATCCTATCTGTACCAGGTTCAATATTATTATTCGCAATTCCAGCTTATTACTACACGATAAAGTACATACGCAAATACACACTGGAAATTCTAATATTAGGATTAGCACCAATTTTACTTCTCTCCTTGGTTTGGGGGCGCACAGGGTTTCCTATGTCGATTCTATTTTCTCAGCCAACGATTCCAATTTTATATTTATTGAGTGTGGGGATTTTTCTTAAGAACAAACTGTTTGGAGGGTTGCTATTGGCAGTGCAATTTGTAATCTTCGAATTTGTTTTGTGGTTCTCTATGTACAACCTTAGAATACAGACAGACAGGAATCTTTTTGCAATGGCTATTATTGTAGGTTTACACGGGATAATATTTCTCTTGATACTGTTTAAATTGCAGACAACTTCTCGTAGGGAATTGGGAGACTATAAGATAGCCTTATAGGCTGATTGAATTACTTCAATATGCTCTTTCAAGTCAATCCAAGTCTTTGGATAGTCAGCTCTATTGAGCAATTCACCTTGATGTTCGAAGATATAATACAGCTTATCTAAGAAATCGCCGGGTTTACTAGTGTCAAAAATTAGTCCATTTTTACCCTCCACTACCCTTTCAGATAAAGCCCCTTTATTAGAAACCAGAGCAAATTTCTTTAAAGCCAAAGCTTCATCTAAAACCAAGCCGTAGATTTCATTCCATAATGAAGGAACTAATACTACGTTATACTTGCTAAAAATCTCATACTTATCTGTTGGCTTGAATGTGCCTCTATATTTTATTTTCTTACTATCTTTAATTCTGTCCAGATAGCTTACAATCTCCAAATCACCTGAGCTGTAGCTCCCATAAATATCTAGAGTAAAGTCTAATCCCGACTTCTCTAGTTTAAGGAAATTCTTTACAGTTAATGCAAAGCCTTTGTCAATTGTCAGATGCGAGGCAAATAAGAATCTGAGTTTCTTGTCAGTGACCTTGTTACCAACTAGTTGCGGACTAGGTGCTTGGATGCCGTGCTGAATGAATCTAACTTTGTCAGGGTCTAATCCATATTCCAAAATGTCATTATATAGGTATTGCGAAGGTACAATTACCAAGTCTGCTTTGCGCAGATGTTGTCTGAAGGTACGATTGCGCTTGTCCCTTTGCAGTTTCCAGTCTAGTCGCAAGAGAAATTTTACTAAAGGGTTCTCGATTTTAGTGTAATCGTAGAAGCCGCCTATAACCAAACCAGCGCACATACCAGACGCAGAATCTTTAGTGCACAAACATTTCTCTCCCTGAAAATAACCTCTAAGACTTGGGCATTTGTACCACAGATCATGTGCAGTAAATACTACTTTGATATTTCTAGTTTTGACTATATCGATAAAGTCTAGAGACAGTCCGAGAAGGTGCTGAATATGTACCAATTCTGGTTGATACTCATCCAGGATCGCTTTAAACTCAATTACATATTCGTCATTGATTACTGACTGGATCAGTCTAGGAGCAGGTTTAGGTTTAGGATGATGTATTTTGATGACCTCTACTGCTTCTTCATAATAGCGTTCAACCTTGGAAATAGTTTCTCGTGTTTGTGGTTCAATTGTAAAAATCTTGACTGAATGCCCAGCTTTAGCTAGCGCTTTTGCCAAGTTATGAGTATATACCTCTGTTCCAGCAAAATATCTAGGGAAGTAAGAGTGCAAAACAAGTAATATTTTCATTATTGCAACTTAAGCTTATTTATCACTTTTCTAAATATTTTCTTAGAGGTCCTTAAAAAACCCTCCCGCTTAATACTATTTTGTAATCTACGTGCTTTGGTTTCAGTGCTGGAGACAACTACCGTTATTCCCTGTGCTTTCAGACTAGGATCTAAGTCAGGTGCTTGGTAGTGTTGGTCAATTTTAGCTGCAAGATGACTGCTTATTTTTGCCAAATCCAGTGAAGAGCTATACGTCTTGATTTCAGATTTCATTCTAGCTATATCTACAGAATTTAATTGTTGCAGTTGAGTAAAGGCAGCGTTGATTGCGCTCTGACTCAGGCCACCTACTTTAATAATAGCCTGTCTCTTATGGAGAGCCTCAGAAATTGGGTCACCGCCATTAGTAATTATTATTGATTGTGTAGTTAGTAGATCTAGCGTTCTTGTACGCCAAGCCACCTTATTCTCAATTCCTTCTTTATTGATTACAATAACCGCGTCGCCTGATTGGAGCCAATCTAGACGCTCTTCATATGGTACCCAGTCCACGAAGAAGATACTTTTATTGATAAGACCATCTTTTGTGCTGGCACTATAAATGTAATCATATTTTTTCACAAAATCAGGCAAGTTGTTAAAGGGGTTTTTACCACCCAAAACGACTAACTTGTAAGCAGAATTAGACTTAGAAAACTCTTTATAGGCTTGGTATAACTGCTCGATTTCAAACCAAGGATAAATACTGCCAAACCAAATTATTACATTGTCAGTTGCATCAATCCCATCAATTTTCCCCTTGATTTTTTCTTGATAATTCTCAGTGCTTAATACCTCAGCTCCCAGGGGTAAGTGAATCAGTAAATCTGCATAATATGTGAGTGGATTTATTCTTCCGAGTGCAGATAATACTCCCAAATAGTACATCTCCTGATTATCGTTAGCATAAAGGAATAAATCTCCACGCTTCAAAGCAATATTCCAATATTCAATATCGCGTTGGAATCCATGATACTCATTAATCCTATCGGCTGAATTGCGTGCTGCAACCTCTATATAAATTGGCACATATAGATCCACAATCAATTGCACGCTATCGTCAATATGCTTGTAGACGTAGTCTGAAAGATCACCACGCGAATACAATAACACCACTGAGTCGAAGTCATTCATCTTAGATTTAAATTCTTCACTGTATTCCCACTTGCTCAATTTAATGCCAGCATGCTCAACCTTGTCCAGCTCGAAATGAAACGGAATTGCTACTTCAACATCTATCCCATTTGCCTGTAATCCTTTTGCTAAACGCCAAGCACGGATACCGCCGCCTTCCACCATTTTCTTAGGGTCCGTAGGTACAGGTGCAACTGAGAGAACAAGGCATCTTTTCTTCATGTTATGGGGAAATGATAATAGGTAACTGTATTGCCTCTACTTAATATATTATCACTTAAAAACCTGAAATTCAAAATTCTAAATTTGACACAAGTCTGCTAGAATTTCCTATCGCTTAAATTAATGTGAAAATTTAAAACTATGAAAATGATAATTTTTGGTAATG
>JAWXCF010000117.1:0-9342 GCA_034440515.1 Bacteroidota bacterium | reverse complement strand
TGTTTTAAATACTATTTAATCGGCTAATTACAAAATCATTAATTCTGAATTTTATTTTTAATAAAAAAATACTTGTATTTTATTTTATATTTTAATTATAATGAAATATTAAAACTTTTCTCTCCACAAAAAAGCCTCACATTGCTGTAAGGCTTTTTCTTTCGTTGTAGCGGGAGAAGGACTCGAACCAACGACCTCCGGGTTATGAGCCCGGCGAGCTACCACTGCTCCATCCCGCACTATTGAGGTGCAAAGATAAGCTAATATATCGAATTGCGAAATTATTATTTCAACACCGACAAATTAGTTATTAGTATGCAGTCTTTACGCTATTTTTCCTTTTTAAAATGTTCCTAATTAAGGCTGCTAATAGCAGGGTTAGTATAGAGAATAGCTTCTCGAAAACTGTCGCTGCAAATAGATTACCGATAGTATTTAAAATGAAAACCATAAAAAAAAACCATAATACAGCATTCACTATCTTGGCATTGATATTAAGTTTGATATAATTGCCTTTTAACAATAAAGCAAAAATTACTAACACATTAATTAGAATTGAGATAGACTCAAATACATACATTTCATTGTCGCTTTTAATACGTCCTCCCCAGGTTATGTCATACGGTATTAGTTTCACCGAAATACTAATAAGAAATGCAATAACTATGGCTAAAATTGCAATAGTTAGTTTTATAGAAGTTTTTGCATTCATTTAGTTAAATGTGAACTTATTAGTTTTTTAGCATTATGTAATCAAATCATATTTAACATCTTATACCTTAAAAATCTTTACTTTATGATGCCAAATTCTATGCTATTAATGTATCGGTAGATTTATTTTCACATTTTTTGCTGGTACGCCTACTAGTACAGCATTATCTTGAGCGTCCTTTACCACAACTGCACCAGCACCAATATTTACATTATTACCTATAATCAAAGGGCCTATAATGCAAGAGTTTGCACCCATTGTGCAATTGTCACCAATTACAATATGATGTTTACCTGCACCCCCACGGCTACCAATAACATTGCCACCAGTTACAGTTAAATTTTTTCCCAATATGCTTTCCCCAGAAATGACTAAACCAATAGCAGGATGTAAAACTTTTAGCCCGGGCCCAATATCAGCTTTATAGTGTATGTCCAGATTAGAATATGCATACATTAATAAAAAAAATGGTAAGAATAAGATTCTGATTATAAAATAATATTTTCCAAATAATAAGTATAATCCACGTTCTAATCTGTAAGTAAATACCCCTACAGCATTTCTGTTCAGCCAAGTTAATAAAAGGCGAGATTTTTTCCTTCCACAAATTCGCTTGTAATCAGCAACGAAATATTTTAGTTGAATAAGCATATTTTACTAGTCATAAAGAATTATAATGAACAGATTGCAGTCATTTAAGTATTTCAAATTATTATTTTCTTAATATTAACAATTACAAAACTAATCTCATTTTATCACTTCGCCTTTTTTTCTATTAAGTAGATATAATTTAAGCTGGTTCTAGCTAACCAATTGTTTAAGTTTACCCGTCGCAATAATGCCGGGGGATAGGTGGCATCTATCATACTATCTTTTACATTAGTGGCATTTAGATGAAAATTTGGTGTTCTATCGCGCAACAGTATTAATCCTGCAGACTGAAGTGAGTCTCTAATTTGATTTTTGTTCGTTAAATGTCCCATAAGATAGGGACCACTATTGGGATAGTAATAAGTATGCGCCAAAACCCAAACGTAGTATTTATGCTCATTCAAATAAAAATACTTAAAATCTGGTGCTAATTTATGGTGGTAAAAGTAACTCATAGTGCGTACCTCCATTTGTGCAGGGCTAAACATAATATGCAGTAGTGGCAATGTATTTACTGCCAACAATAAAAAGTACACCCATTTTATTTGCAACCACTTAAGCCAAGTATCAGTAAAAAAAAGCACCACCACCCAAGGCATAAATGGAATAATCGGGAACAAGAACCTTAACTCCTTATGTGACAACATAATATGTAATGCCAGAAATGGTATAATTATCCAAGTTAGGGGGTGCTTGAATTTTCTAATCATTAGAAATGGAACCAACAGCAGTATAAAAACCCCAATTATTATGTTTCCAGACTTAATGATGGTAGCAAAATAAAAGTACCAAGGAGAGGTGCCAAAACTATCAGCCTTATGTTCTATTATGTTTACCTTCAGGTAATTCCAAGGTGCAAAAACCCATTGGTTATAAAACCAAAAGTCTGCAAGTGTGCCTATTAAAATGGCAAATAATACACCTGATATCATTATGTATAATTCAGGCTTTTTAATAGCTCCTTGTAAGAATATCAACCACATTACGAAGCCAAACACCATAATGCCGACTTGATACCTAAACTCAAACGATAAACCCAACAGTAGCCCTGCAAAGAAAATGAGTAACCAATGCCTACATCCAGCACGCAAATAGATGCTAAGCCCGATGATAAAACTAATGGCTGACCAATTCTCTGATGAATACCTAACGGAGCAATATGGTATAAACCATAACAATATGGCTGTGCACCAATATAAATGATGTGATACAGTGTTAGTAAAGCCCCCCCTTATAACTCTATATAACAAGAAAACACACAGTAAATAAAACAAAGCAGATAGGTACCTAAGTATTTCTACCACCAAGAAATGATCTGATATACCAACTGCGTCACAAAACTTAAAAAAACCAGCAGTCATTATCACTTGGAGTCCAGGTCTTATTTGAGACTTGAATTCCCAAGCTAAGTCTGATAATTCGGTGGCTGGATAACCAACTTTATAACTCGCCATTTCCAATATCTGAAAGTGTTCATCTGGATGATGATAACCCGTACTGTAATGGGCAGTTAGGCTAAATATGGTAATAAATAATAAACCATAGATGAATATAAACTTCAATGTCTGGTTATTATTGGTTTGGGTCAACATTCAGCAAAAGTGCTATATTTTTATTATTAAACTTGCTTTTATTCTGTTAAAATTCAGAGTTTCAAGTTCTATAATGTGATTGCCAGTACCTACAACTATGGCTTTATAGTAAATTTGTAGTATATATATGAGTTTTAAATCAGGTTTTGTAAATATAATTGGCTTGCCAAATGCTGGTAAATCAACGCTAATTAATAAGTTAATTCAAGAGAAAGTTAGCATCATCAGCCCTAAGGTGCAGACTACGCGTCATAGAATTCTAGGCATCATAAATGACCCAAACTTTCAGATGATCTTTAGTGATACCCCAGGTATTATTAATGATCCGAAGTATCCGTTGCATAATGCTATGATGAAGTTTGTAAATGAAGCCATAGCAGATGCTGATGTAATGGTCTATATCATAGACATAAATGATTGGCGGGCAGACAATAGAACATTGATAGAGGACATTAAGAAAAAATATCACGGTCCACTTCTTATATTGTTAAATAAAATAGATCTTAGCACGCAGGAGCGTGTTGAGAAGCAAATTGAGATATTCAGTGCATACACCCCAGTGGATAATATATTGCCCATTAGTGCATCAAATGATTTTAATCTAGAATTGATTAAAAATAAAGCACTTGAGTATCTGCCTGAGCACCCAGGATATTACCCAGATGATCAATTTACCGATAAAACCGAAAGATTTTTAGCAGCAGAGGTGATTAGGGGGAAAATATTTAATTACTTCAGGCAAGAAATACCCTATGCTACAGAGGTTGCCGTTACTGAATTTAAAGAAGAAGAAAACATAATTAGAATAGCAGCAGAAATATTTGTAGAGCGACTAAGCCAAAAAGGAATTATAATAGGTAGAGGTGGAGAAGCTCTAAAACGAATTGCCACAGATGCCAGGCTAGAACTAGAGGAAAACTTAAAGAAAAAGGTATTTCTAGAAGTATTTGTTAAGGTAAAAGAAGACTGGCGCAGCAAGACCAATAATCTTCGTCAATTTGGATTTGAATTATAAGCTAGTTACACATTCCAAACGATGATAGATACACACGTTCATCTGTATTCAGATCAATTTGAGCCAGATTTAGCTGAGGTAATTAAACGAGCCAAACAAGCTGGTATATCTAAGTGCCTAATGCCCAACATAGATAGGGATAGCGTAACTGGTATGATGCAGATAGTTACAGACTACCCAGACTACTGCTACCCAATGATGGGGCTACACCCTACTGATGTAAAAGATAATTATAAGGCCGAGTTAGACTATCTATACAGCCAAATAATCCCTATTAGTCCCATTGCCATTGGTGAAATTGGACTTGATTACTACTGGGATAAATTACTGATACCCCAACAGAAAGATGCTTTCGCTACACAAATAGAATGGGCACAACAACTTAAGTTACCTATTGCCATACATACCAGAGACAGTATAGACGATGGTATAGAAATGGTAACACTGGCATATGCCAAAAAAGCATTCACAGGTGTATTTCATTGCTTTAGTGGGAACCTAGACCAAGCAAAACAAATATTAGAATTAGACAATTTCTATTTAGGCATTGGTGGGGTAGTTACTTTTAAAAATGGTGGCTTAGATAAATTCATTCACAAAATTCCTCTCGCTCGCGTTTTGCTAGAGACAGATGCCCCATACCTAACACCAGCACCAAATCGTGGCAAACGCAATGAACCAGCTATGTTAAACTATGTAGTAGAAAAACTAGCTATACTATACTCAGTAAGTATGCACGAGATAATGCAGATTACTACTAAAAACGCAGAGGCTCTATTTTTTGGAAATAAATAGTAATTCAAGCTAAAAGCTACTGAATTATTTAATTTTAGTCAAGCCTGATGAATTCTTATAAAAGTTTACCTAAACCATAGTTGATAAAACAATAAGAATACTTTAATGAGGTCTCAAATTGTTAACAACATTTAACTTCAAAAAACTACTTCTGTAGCACTATTCGTTTGTTAATACTTTATTTACCGTCATATAAATGTACTATGTATGTTCCAGATGGTTGTTGACTAATATAAAAAGTATATAAACTTGGTTTAGTTAATATTATTGGCATTTGTAGCAACAGTTTCGCCTAATAAGTTTAAAATCCTAATTGTAAATCTACTTGAATTATCTACATTCATTTTAATATCAAACAATCCATTAGTTGGATTAGGATATAAAGTAATGTCCTTACTATTAGAAATATTCAGACTTCCTATGCCTACACTAAACTTATTGCCGATAACGGCAGGTTTAGAGACAATCTATGACGTATATATCTGTAAATGCATTTGCAAAAAAATGTAACATACCCGAAAGGACTATGAGAAATTGCAGTGCAACAGGAAAATTGAGTGGAGCTTTCCTTACTGATAAAACTTTGAATATCCCTGAAGATGCTACACTTATTGTAAAGGGAAATAAGAAAAAATTCAATAACAGTATATTTTGTATCATCTAAAAGAGCAAAAAGATATGAAACTGAAGGGCGGTATTTATCATCGCACCCAAATAGATTTAACCTATAATTCAAATCTATAGAAGGAAGTAAATTATCACTTGATCAAACTCGATGAATTTTTTGAAACCAATGCCATTAGTGCTATTGCTAAAAGTGTAAATGTTGATGATATTATTGGAACCTTAAATCACTTTCGATGCATCGATTTAATTATAGACAAAGCAAAAGCCAAATTATCCCAATCATTTATTAAAGAACTTCACTTTCTACTGAAATCGGGCACTTCTGATAGCCAAAAAGATTGGTTTAATATAGGTGAATATAAAAAACTACCCAATGAGGTAAGTGGTAATGAAACTAGCCCCCCTAAAGAAGTTGCAATTAAAATGAAAGAATTGCTTTCCGATTATTACAATTTAAAAAAGAATACATTTCAAGATATTATTGACTTTCACTATCAATTTGAGATTATCCACCCTTTTCAAAACGGTAGTGGCCGCGTTGGGCGATTAATTATATTTAAGGAATGCCTCGCTAATAATATTGTCCCTTTCATAATTGATGAAAAGCTTAAGATATTTTATTACCAAGGATTATAAGAATGGAAATTTGTAAAAGAATATCCGCTAAATACTTGCCTGACAGCTCAAGATTGCTACAGGTCTATTCTTAATTATTTCGAAATAGAGTTTGAGTAGGAAATACAAAAAACATTTTGCTTTAATTTAGTTTTACTAATCCCCCAGCCTTACCCCTACTTTAAAACAATAAAACTTTGAGAAATCCACAAAAAGTAAAGTATAGAAGTGTTGGCTAATTCTTAGATAGTTTGCCAGATGATGAGTTCAAAATGGTAGAAACTTTAAGAGAGTTGGTTTTAAAATGCATTCCCAGCTGCATTGAGAAATTAGCTTACAATGTTCCGTTCTATCATTAGCATTTTCTCGAATTGTATTTATTTGGCCTGCTTCTGTGCCTTGGGGTTCTGCAGAGAATGGTGTTGCCTTAGGTTTTTGTAAAAGGAATAAATTGTTTGACCTAGACAATGCAAACAAAAAACAAGGGGCGCAAAGTATTTAAAAATGTAAATGCCATAAATCAAGACGAGATAAAACAACTACTATATGTAGCTGTATTGATAGATGAACTAGACTAAAGAAAGTAAAGTAAGTTCATCTATCTTGTATCTATTTATCCTTTAACTAATTATCAATCATTTAAAGAAGGGTGATAATAATTAAAGTAAATCTTTATAAATTTAAGTAAAATATCTTATATACCAATAAACAAAAAAGGAGCCCAATGGACTCCTAACTATAATATGTGGACCTGCAGGGATTCGAACCCCGAACCTTCTGATTCGTAATCAGATGCTCTATCCAATTGAGCTACAAGTCCTCAAAATTGAGGTGCAAATATATGACTTATGCTTAGGTATTGCAAAATTTCAAAGAAATATAATTTGCAGTCCAATTAAAAATAATATCTTTGCCCCTCATTTACGTTTTAGTAACGTTATATTTTTTTATGTTAAGGGATTACGAAACCACCTTTATTATTACTCCGCTTCTTACCGATGAGCAAATGAAAGAAGTTGCTGGTAAGTTCCGCGATTACTTGACTAGTAATCAGGCGGAGATTGTACATGAAGAAAACTGGGGTTTGCAAAAGTTGGCCTATCCAATTGCAAAAAAGTCAACCGGTTTTTATCATTTAATTCAATACAGGGCAGAGCCAACCCTGATTAATCGTCTAGAAATTGAATACAAACGTGATGAGAGAATCATGCGTTTCTTAAACATTTCTCTAGATAAGCACGCCGTAACTTTCTCTGCTCGTAGAGTAAGAGGAGAGTTTAAGAAAAAACCTAAAGAGGAAAATGCTGAGGCAAAAGCCAAATTAGAAGACCGTCCTAATTCTAACTATAATAGAAACAACTAAAAGATGGCTCAGCAACAACGTAATACGTATAACCCTTCGCCAAATAGAAACAATTTCGTATCTACTGGGCAAGACCGTCAAAACAATAAGAAATTTTGTTGGTTTAAAAAGCACAATATCAAGTATATTGACTATAAAGACCCAGATTTCCTATTGAGATTCATTAATGACCAAGGTAAAATTTACCCACGTAGAATTACAGGTACATCACTGAAGTTTCAACGCCAATTGTCTCGCGCTATTAAACGTTCTAGGCATATGGCTATTTTACCTTTCGTTAGCGATTCACTTAAATAATCATCTTAACCCAATTTAAATAATCGTGGAAGTAATATTAACTCAAGATGTTTCCAAAGTTGGATACAAAGGTGACCTAGTTAAAGTAAAAAATGGCTTTGGAAGAAATTTCCTAATCCCTCAAGGATTAGCCGTAGTAGCTACTGAAACTAACAGAAAAATAATGGCCGAAAACCTTAGGCAGGCTTCACATAAACTAGAGCAACAAAAACAAGAGGCTGTACAGCTTTCTGAAAAATTGAATGCTACTACACTAGTTATTAAAGTGAAAACTGGTGTGAATGGTAAAATATTTGGTAACGTAACCACGCTACAAATAGCCCAAGCACTACAAGAAAAAGGTATTGAGGTAGATAGAAGAAAAATTAGCATAGTAGGTGAAATAAAAGAGGCTGGCGAATACACCGCTAAGGCTGATTTACACCGTGAGGCTAAGGCAGAATTTAAACTAATGGTAGAGAGCGAGGGCTAATTTAACCACGCATTTTCTTATCATTTTACATATAGCCCTGATTAATTCGGGGCTTTTTTATTTTAATATCCCCCTATTTTAGTGTTGCTATTGCTAATAAAACTATTGTTTTTAGCATATTTGCAGATACTACTTTAGTATTCGTCTAAGCTTTATATCTAAATAATGAATTTTAAAACCTACGGCAGGTTAAATAACATCATCGGATGGGTGGTTTTTGCTATCGCTGCAATTGTTTATCTATCTACTATGGAACGCACCGTAAGCCTTTGGGACTGTGGTGAGTTTGTATCTAGTGCTTATAAGTTACAGGTACCGCACCCACCAGGGGCACCATTCTTCCTATTAGTTTACAGATTCTTTGCTATGTTGGCCCCAACCCCAGCTGATGTTCCCATTATGACCAATGGTGCATCTGCTTTGTGTAGTGCGTTTACCATACTATTCTTGTTTTGGACGATAACATCTATGGCGCAACGCCTTATATTAAAAGACACTGAGAACCTAAGCAAAGAAAATGTATATGGTGTATTTGCTGCTGGTATTATAGGTGGGTTAGCCTACACATTTAGCGATACCTTTTGGTTCTCTGCGGTAGAGAGTGAGGTTTACGCTATGTCTTCAATGTTTACGGCATTAGTATTTTGGTTGGTGTTGAAGTGGGAGCGTAGAGCTGACCAGCCATATAGTATGCGATGGATTGTTCTGATATTCTTCTTAGTTGGTGTCGTTATTGGCGTCCACTTATTGGGATTACTAGTTATTCCTGTAGTTGTACTAATCTATTACTTTAAAAAATATAAAAACATTACCCCGCTTGGTACTGTCATAGCCATAGTAATTGGTTTGGCTTCTTTAGCATTGGTGCAGTTTTTTACCATCCTTACCCTACCCTCCATTGCCAGTAAGTTTGACTTGACTTTCGTTAATTCATTTGGGTTGCCTTTATGGTCTGGTGTTATATTTTTCTTTGTACTACTTATTGCTCTGTTAGTTGGGGGCATTATTTGGTCTCAACTTAAGGGTAAGTTCTATTTGAATGTAGGGCTAAGTTGCTATTTGGCAGTCATATTAGGCTACACCTGCTACACAACATCTGTAATTAGAAGTTTGGCAAACCCAACCATAGATATGAACGACCCTGAGAATGTATTTAGCTATAACTCATACTTAAGTCGTGAGCAATATGGTGACAACTACTTA
>JAWXCF010000116.1:0-30586 GCA_034440515.1 Bacteroidota bacterium | reverse complement strand
TTCACCCAATTCTGCCAATGCTTTTTTAATAGTTTGCATTTCCATATTGCTTTCACCTTTATTTACATCTTTATTTACAACCAGACTGTCTATTGCATACATATCCTCTGTAGTATCAACTAATGCACTACGGCGTTTGTTGCGACGATAGTTGTTTATAAATATGTTTCGCATTATGGTGTAGAGCCAACCTTTTACATTAGTCCCCTCAAGGCTAATTGGGTTACTGGTTAATGCACGTAACACGGTCTCGTGTATTAAGTCGTGTGCATCTTCTATATCACGAGTTAGTGACATAGCAAATGGCTTAAGACTGTAGGCTAATCTAGTAATCATACTTTCAAATTCTGCACGAGTTTCTTTAGATTGAACTAGTGGTTGCTTGCGTTCTACTGTTAGTACTTGAGTGTCCATAAATTGTTTATTTTGCGTTATTAAAATTCTTATTCGTTTTGATGTTGCTGTACAATTGGGCTTATAAACGCTTTCTTGACTGCCTCATCACAAGACAAAGATTAAAATAATTTTCATAACTACAAACTTTTTCAATACTTTTTTTAATGTTTCTTTAATAATATATTTTATATAACTGACTATCAATTAAATAAAAAAGCCCCAACTTTAGTCAGGGCTATAGATAATGTTAATTTAACATTAAAATAAATTTATTTTGGTGCTATTTTACCAAATTTGAGCTTGTTTATCAGCTGGCATACGCATTGGCTGACCAGTTTTTACATTAAATGCTTTCCAAAACTCAGGTAGGTTGCTTAATGGACCGTTAATTCTCCATTGTGCTGGGCTATGTGGGTCAGTTAACATTTGTTGTTGTACTGCTTCTGGTCGCGCTTTAATTCTCCATACTTGTGCCCAACCTATAAAGAACCTTTGGTCACCAGTAAAACCATCTATAACTGGAGCTGGTTTGCCGTTCAACGATTTTTTGTAGGCTTCGTAGGCTATTTTTAATCCACCTAAGTCAGCAATGTTTTCACCTAGGGTTAATTGACCATTTACGTGGGTAGTGTCAACACCAATATATCCATTAAACTGATCAACTACTTTACCTGTGCGTGCTTCAAATTGTTTTGCATCTTCTTCTGTCCACCAGTCTTTCAAGTTACCGTCTGCATCAAATTTTCTACCCTCATCATCAAATCCGTGGGTTAATTCGTGTCCAATTACAGCTCCTATGCCACCATAGTTTACTGCGTCATCAGCATTTGGGTCAAAGAATGGAGGTTGCAATATACCAGCAGGGAAAACTATCTCATTCATACTCGGATTATAGTATGCATTAATGGTAGGCGGTGTCATTCCCCACTCTGTACGGTCTATAGGTTTACCAATTTTATCCATATTGCGTTTGTATTCCAATTCAGACGAATTCATAATGTTTCGCACAAATGTTGTTTTGGCAATGATTAATCCATCGTAAGTTTTCCATACATCTGGGTATCCAATTTTCACCGTAATGGTGTTCAACTTGTGGTGAGCTTCCTTTTTAGTTGCTGCACTCATCCACTCTAGTAGGTCGATTCTTTCGCCTAGTGCTACTTTTAGGTTACTAACCAGTTTTAGCATTCTTTCTTTAGCATCTGGGGTAAATGCTACTTTTACATATTCTCGACCCAATGCCTCGCCTAGACTACCATCTACTACAGCTAGGGTACGTTTCCAACGGGGTTGAGCTTCTTTAGCTCCTGTTAATGTCTTACCATAAAAACTGAAGTTTTCATTTACAAATGGATCACTTAGATATCTGGCATAGCCGTGAATTAAGGTCCACTGTAGGTAGGCACGCCAAGACTCCATACTTGCAGACTGAAATAATTCGTTTACTTTCTGCAATTGCTTAGGTTGGCTTACTACCAATTCATTCACTTCAGGTAATTTATTTATGTCCCAATATTTTTGAAAATTGACAAATTTATTATTGTCTTGTAATTCTTTATAAGTAGTCAAGTTATAGGTGGCGTAGGGGTCACGCATTTCTAACCTATTCATAGATGCCTCTGCTATTTTGGTTTCAAACTCTAAAACCAATTTTGTTTTTTCAGTTGCTTCTTTATCAGTCAGCTCTATTAGTTTAAACATATTGTAAACGTGTTGCTTGTAGGCTTCACGTAGTTTTACGCTGCGTTCATCTTCTTTAAAGTAATAGTCTCTATCTGGCAGGCCGAGACCACCTTGCCCATAATACAATATATATCTAGTACTATTTTTAGCATCTTGTTCAGCATATAGACCAAACAGTGAATTCACACCCTTGCGGTGTAACATAGCCACTACTGGCATAATATCTTGATCTACTTGTATCGCATCTATCGCCCTTAGGTCTGGCAAAATCGGTCTATACCCGTTTGTTTGAATTAAGCCACTATCCATACCGCTCGCCCAGAAATCGCCCACCAATTGGGTGTTGCTACCATTCTTAGATGCTTTTGCATTTTTAGCGTCGTCTTCACATATTTTTCTCAGCAGGGTTTTGTTTTTGTCTGACAATATGCTGAATGCACCCCAACGCGATTCGCTAGCAGGGATGTTGGTGGTTTTATACCAATTACCATTTACATATTGGTTGAAATCTACTGCTGGGCTAGTACCCTTATCTATTGCAGTTAGATCTATACCACTTTTTAATGTTGGGACTGTGTTCATTTTTTTAGCAGGTGCTTTTTTAACAGTTGCTGCTTTTTTTGGCTTTGGTTTAGACTGCATACCTGCATTCGTCCAAGCAAAAGTGGCTACAGTGCTGCTTAATATAAAGCCAGCTAGTACCAAATGTTTAGATAGGGTCATATATAAATATAAAAAATTACGAAAAATGTGAGGCCTTGTCGCTATAATACTCGAAATAAAGCGAAGCTGATGCCAAAACAAAGATAAATGTTTTCACTTAGTCTATAAGGTACTTGTAATTGAAATAAATGCACCTTAAGTGTTTGCAATTAAAAATACTTATTTGGATGAATTAAACCCGTTGCCAGATTTATTAAAGATAGCATTAATACATTATCAGATTGAAACTACTCACCCCTTTCTAGATGGTAATGGACGAGTGGGCAGATTATTAATTACATTGTACCTAGTTAGTACAAGAATATTGAAGTAACCTATACTGTATTTAACTAATTTCTTTGCGCAAAACAGAATGCTTTATTATGATAATGCAAAGAGAATATAAGATTACCATCACAGGCCCCACTACTTTATCTGATCTGCTAAACAGCTTCAAATGGGATTCAGAACTTTGACTATACAAAAACGTAGTAGCGAATTGTGGAATTTAATAAGTGGTGTGAAAACTGAATTCGGAATGTTTGGAGATATTCTCGAAAAAGTCAACAAAAATTAGTTGAAGCAAGTAATGTAATAGAAAAAGCAGGTACAAGAACACGTGCAATAGAACGAAAACTTAAGGATGTTGTATTGACATTGGAGCAAGCTCAAGAACAAAATCTTAATCTGCTACCTATTACAGCAGATGATGAGGTTGACGTATAAAAAGAATATTATTATACTTATTCAGTTTATCGTATTCAAGTAACATTCCCCATCACTTTTTTCAACACCTTGACCGATTTTAGCTTGCCGTTTTGTGATTAACTACCAGATTCTATAGACCTGATGCCCAATCTAATGTTTCAATGCTAATATCAGGGTTCTGCACTATTTGGTGGAATTTCAGCACTCTTTTGCCCTCTGCTGCATATACGGCTTAAACCAAACAAACATAGAGTGCTAAAAGCTATAAAACTTTTGTTACCCGATATAAGATTTAATCTTTAGATTAATGTTATTAGCGAATATGTTGGAATTATATTTAGATATAATAAGATACTTTAGAAATGATTATCCCATAGTCGTTTCTACTTTCTATAATACCATAACTAAAAATTTACAACCTACTAAAAAAACCCCTACAATACTCTATCTAGTTCAAAAGCCTCTAGATAATCGGCCACTTTGCGTAGGAAACTGCCACCTAGCATTCCGTCAACTACTCTGTGGTCATAACTTAGACTTAGGAACATCATATGTCTGATGGCAATAACGTCACCTGCTAGGGTTTCTAGTACTACTGGTTTTTTCTTTATTGCACCTACGGCCAATATCGCTACTTGCGGTTGGTTAATGATTGGCGTACCCATCACATTACCAAATGTGCCTACGTTAGTTAGAGTGAATGTACCCCCTTGTATGTCATCTGGTTTTAATGTATTAGTTCTGGCACGGTTAGCTAAACTGTTTACAGACTTAGTCAGGCCGATAAGGTTCATATTATCTGCATTTTTTATAACGGGTACTATTAGGTTACCCGATGGCAATGCAGCTGCCATACCTATGTTTATGGCTTTGCGTTTTATTATTTTATCGCCAGATACTGAAACGTTTATGTTTGGGAAATCTTTAATAGCCTTAACTACAGCCTCTATAAATATTGGGGTAAAGGTAATTTTCTCACCCTCACGTTTTTCAAAATCTTTCTTGTTTTTCTCTCTCCACATTACCAGATTGGTCACGTCTGCTTCAACAAATGATGTAACGTGCGGACTTACTTGCAAACTCATCACCATATGGTCAGCTATCAGCTTGCGCATTCTGTCCATCTCTATTATCTCATCGCCAGCTTGTGTTTGTACTTCAGGTGCTTTATGCTGTACTGCTGGGCTAGATGTAGTGTTGTTAATTATAGTTGATACCACTGGTGCCTCATCCTTAGTTTCTACATCAACGGGTTGGTTGCCTTTATTTTGCACGTGTGCCAGTATATCTTTTTTAGTTACTCTACCGTTTTGACCAGTGCCATTTAGGGTCTCTAGGTCTGACATACTAATACCCTCACTACGAGCTATGTTCAGTACCAACGGAGAGTAAAATCTATCGCCTGTTTGCTTATTATCTTGATTATCATTATTTGCGGCTTGGGTGGCTGCCACTACAGGTGATTGGTGTCTATCATCAACTGGTTGACTGGTAACAGTTCCAGCTACGTCTGTACCGGCATTAGATGGTGCAGCTTTACCATTGCCTGCGATTTCTATTATGGCTATTGCTTTACCTACGCTAACTACGTCATTTTCTGCAAATAGTAGTTTGGTTAAGGTACCTGCCACTGGGCTAGGTACTTCACTATCTACTTTGTCTGTCGCTATTTCTAATACTGCTTCGTCTATGTCTATGGTGTCACCTTCTTTTTTCAACCATTTTAATATGGTTGCCTCTGCTATGCTTTCACCCATTTTAGGCATTATCAGCTCTATTTGTGTTGACATCACGTATTATTCGTTTTTATTAAATTATGCTATTAAAATCAGCAAGGCTACTTAGTAATATGAGATAAAAAAATACCCCACAAGTTCTGGTCGAATTGCGGGGTAAAATTAAGCAAATAGTTTTTACTATACTTATTAGCTACAACTATAAGTTGCTAGTACTTGACTACGAAATTTTTTCTGCTGACGGATATTATTGTAAATATGCCTATACCCTTGTTTATATTGCTAGCTATTACGGCTGGTTGCGCAAATGGGCTACCTGCACCATCTTTAGCTGCCTGTACTGTACTTAAGTAGGTAAAGTATTCTTTAGATAGGGAATATAGGGAAGTCTGAACAGTGTCACCGTCTTTAAATATTTGAGGCTGAAAGCCAAATGTATTTGACTTACCATCAAATAATCCGTCATCTGTTACGTAACCACCTAAATATCTATTACTGTCAGATAAATTTACAAACTCAACTTGATAGTAATTTTTGCCAGGGGGGTCAATTAGTTTAAAAGACATTTGCCACAAGCTATCGTTGTTAGGAACTTTCTCAATTTCTATTTCAGTTATTTGCGTTGGTTTTACGTAGGTTGCCTTAGCATCTACTTGTCTCCCTTTGCTATCAGTTGCTGTAATGGTGTAAGTACGCCCCTCTACTACTACAAGACTGTCACTACTTTTATAATTAAATATTTTAAAAGAAGGGTAAAACTGCGGGGTTAAGTCATAGTTAAGAGTTATGGTTTTTAACCCATCGCTAATTTTAACATCAGCACCGGGGTTTAGGAATATCTCTGTAAATAGACTTGTATCAGATTTTGGTCCGAAATAATCTTGTGTAGCAGATATAAGAGCTTGCAGGGGCTTGCCCGATTCTATATAACACTCTACCAATACCCTTTGCTCATAAGGAGGAAGACTTACCTTTACTTCTTTTTGCAAATTGCTGCAAGATGAAAATAAAATAAAGCCTGAAAGTAGGCTAAATGCAATTGATAATATATTGGTTTTCATTAGAATTTAAAGTTGTAGGTGATAGAAGGAATGATAGGAAATAATGAAACCTGTTGTGCTGTAATATTAGAAGGTATGGCACCTGCTGCACCATTGCCTGAAAACTCAGAATTAATAAACAGGAAAAAAGGATTCTTACGGTTCAAAGCGTTATACACACTAAAGGTCAGGTCGCTCTTACCCCATTTAGGGTTAAATTTCCAAACGAGAGCGAAGTCTAACCTAGCATAGGGGGCTAACCTAGTGTTGTTTCTTTTATCTACAACTGGTACCAATCCTAATGAGCCGTTGCCAAAGTCATTTGTGATGTAATAGGCAACAGGCAGTGTAGTTACATTACCCGTACCATATACGAATGTTGATGATATGGTAACCCTCTTACTAACATCGTAAGAACCAACTAAGCTAAGGTAATGACGTTGGTCAAACTTGGGGTGAAACTTCTCGCCACCATTTATGGCATCAAATTGTCGCCAAGTCCAACTAAGGGTATAGCCAATCCACCCGGTGAATCTGCCACTCTGCTTTTGTATAAATAATTCGTTACCATAGCTCCAGCCCTTGCCAAATACAAACTCTGCGTCAAGATTGTCATTTAAAAAAATATTTGCTGCATCTCTGTAGTCTAATTGGTTTGACAGTGTCTTATAAAACACTTCATTCGTTACAGTCAATCTATCTTTAAACAAAAGTTTAGTTATCCCTGCGGCTATTTGCTGCGCATATTGTGGTTTCACAACCTTTCCGCTCGGGTACCATATATCTGTTGGTAGGCTGGCACCACTGTTACTTACCAGTTGTACATACTGTTGCATACCGGTATAGCTTAGTTTAAGGCTGGTGTTGCTATCAAGTTTATATCTTGTACTTACCCTCGGTTCTACCCCAGGATAGAATATGTCCTTATTTACAAAACCGCTAAGTCTTAGTCCTGTGCTTAGTTTTAATTTCTCTGAAATATCCCAATCATCATTGATGTATGTACCCAATTCAGATCCAAATCTTTTATCGTCAAAGTCGATATTGAAATCCCCATCAGTCGATGCTATTTGTGCATTGCCTACACCAAATGTATGATAAGTATAGTTTGCACCAAACTTAATAGAATGTTTTTCTAGTGGACTCCACTCATAATCTAATTTGCCCGTCCAGTCTTGTATTTGTGAACCAACATTAAATCTAAAATTACTCAATTTGGTTTCTATTGAATATTTGTAGTCAGTGTAAGTAACTGTAGCATTACTAAATAACTTGTTATTATATACGTGGTTCCACCTAGCAGTACCTGTACTGTTTCCCCATTTAAAGCCAAAATTGAAAGTATTACCATTTCCTGAAAATCCAAAAACATCTCGACCAAAATAGCCACTTAAATAGAGCCTGTCTTTATCGCCTAAGATGTAGTTAACCTTAGCATTTAAGTCATAGAAATAGTAATTTGGAATAGGGTTGTAGTCTTTCTTGTCCTTATTGGCAGAGTTAATTGCTCTGGTAAAAACGTCAAAGTATGTACGTCTGCCTGAAATGATGAAACTTGATTTGTCTTTAACTATCGGCCCTTCTATGGTCAATCTGCTAGCAATTAAGCCGATGCCACCAGCCCCTTCTATTTTCTTGTTATTGCCATCTTTTAGTGATATGTCAATTACAGAGCTAAGCCTGCCTCCATATTGTGCTGGGTAGCCACCTTTATACAATTCTACATTTCTGATAGCGTCACTGTTAAATACACTAAAGAATCCAAATAAGTGGCTGGCATTATACACAACTGCCTCATCTAGCAATATTAGGTTTTGGTCAGGCCCACCACCACGTACGTAGAAGCCAGTGCTTCCTTCATTTCCACTTTGTATACCTGGTAACAATTGAATGGTTTTTAATATATCTACTTCTCCAAATAGTGCAGGTAATTGCTTAATCTGTGCAATGTTTAACTCAACCTTACTCATTTGAGTTTGATCTAATTGCTGCCTTGGGTTGTCTGATCGAACTTCAACTTCTGTGGTTTTTATATCTGGGTCTAAGGTAAAATTGATGTTAGTATCTTTCACCAGATACATTTCAAATGCTTTTGGTTTAAAACCACCACCGTAAAGAAGTAATACAAATTTACCAGTGTCTAAACGTAAGCTAAATCGACCGTAATTATTAGTATAGGCACCAGTTCTTATTCCTTTTACTTTGACTACGGCACCAGATATGGTTTCACCATTTGACTCGTCTTTAATATAGCCGCTTAGGTTAATTTTTTGTGCAGAAATCTTAAGAGAAGGCGCCAATATGCAAGCAATTAAAAAGCTATAGCATAGCAATTTATTTACTTGTTTATTTGGGCAAGTTTTAGTAATCAATATCATATAGTTTGGGCATTAACGCAGAAGTAAGACTTTAGTTGATAAATTTCCCTTTTCAATTCATCAAACTACACGACAAAACTAAGGGTATGGTGAGTTGTTGATGGGTAAAAAGGCTGTTGATTCCGTTCTATACAGGCTTAAACGTCAAAATAAGGGCTTAAGTTGAAGTCTCATAAATACAATATCATTTTGTAAAGTTTTTATAATATCTAACGCAGTTTCTTAAAGAAACTTTGCATCAGTTCTGCACATTCATTATTTAACAGGGCAGATTTAACTTGTGTACTGGGGTGCAATATAGAGGGTTGATATAAGCTGTAGCCAACTTTGGATTCTGATGCACCATATATCAGTTTACTTATTTTAGCCCATCTTAATGCACCGGCACACATAGCACAGGGCTCTACGGTTACATATATTGAACAATCATTAAGGTATGGACTGCCTTGAGTATTCATAGCGGCGGTTATGGCCAGCATTTCTGCGTGTGCAGTTGGGTCATTCAGTTGCTTACTTTGGTTATGCCCTTTACCCAATATGTTTCCCAGAGCATCAATGACTATTGCCCCGATTGGAACCTCATTTTTATCAAATGCTAATTGCGCTTGGTGTAGGGCCATCTTCATATATTGATCTTCGGCTTGCAGCATTTTGTATAATTAATCATCTAAATCATCTGTTTTATTTTTGATATTGAACAGACGTCTAAAAAGTGAATTATCGTTGTGAATTCTATTACTTTTCTTAGGGGTTTGATACAAATCATTTCCAAGTAAATAGCCTAATGGTTTTGTATCTTCAAATGCATCTAAAATCACCTTAGCCATTGCAGTAAATGGTATAGCCAGTATTAATCCTACCATTCCCCACAACATTCCCCATAAGATTAAAGCAACGATAGTAGCTAAAGCATTTATTTTTACACGATTTCCAGTAATGTAAGGTGTGATTAAGTTTCCCTCTAGAAACTGGGTAATACTAAATAGTATAACTACCCATAGTGCCATTTTTATATCGCCTGTTGTAAACCAAGTGTAAAGAGCTGTAGTTAGGGTACCTATAAATATACCTATATAAGGCAATATCATAAGTATGGCGCTAAATATTCCGAAGAAAAAGAAAAAATCAATTCCCAATATCCATCCCCAACCCATATTAATTATTGCTACAATAACCATTACCGTAAAAAGTCCTAATATATAATACTGGGTAACCTTTTGAATATTTGAAATTACTTGTTTTAGATTCTTATGATTTTCGATGGGCGCTAGCTTTAGGAAAAAATTCTTAAAACCTGTTCTATATAGTAAAAACAAGAAAATATATACGGGCATTAAACCTAAAAAATTAAACAAGTTAGAGGCAATATTCACTGTATTGGTTACCACCATCAATCCATTTTCTCCTAATTTCTGGATACCACTTTTATATAATCCCTTACTGCCGTGACCTGTGTTAGCAATTTTTATATTAAACTTTTCCTTTAGCCAAAACTCTACTTCTATAACTACTTTGTCAAATTTGCTTTGAATGTCGCTCAACTCATTTACAAGGCTAGAAATTTGATTATAAAGCAAAGACCCAAGCCCAACTATTAATGCAATAACCACAATGAAAGTAATCAGTATCGAAATCATTCTCGGAAAGCCATTTCGCTCTAGCCAACTGCAAAGTGGGTAAAAGAGCAAAGCTAAAAAACCAGACAATGCAATAGGTATCAATAAACCTGAGGCTAAATACAGAAAAGCTACTATTAGACTGATAGTCAGCAAATTCATCCCAATTCTGACGGCGTTCGAGTCTTTATAGTTGGCTATTGACAATTGATTCGGTGATTAATTATGGAGAAATTGTTACCCTTAGTTAATTACTAAAATTACAAATTTGTTCAAATATCACTTTAATACGACAGCACCAATACTTTTTGCCAAAGTATTCCTTTCGTTTTGTAAATGCTGAATCATAACTAAATTTTCTTGAAGCCTGTTAATATCTAAGTCTTGATGGTTTTCAATATTTATTTCATCATTAAGAAATTGCACCATCTTCATATATTTTCTGATGAACAGATAGGTAATAGATGAATTTATTACATCCATATAGTCACTGTCTGGTGTAATTATCTCTCGCTTTAATATTTTTCTCCAATTCGGTGATAATTCGTAGCGCTCATTTAGCAATGTTGCTGCTAATTCTTTCAGCTCTAGTGCTTCTGGTACTAAGTCTGCACTTATATTAAATTCTAAGGCATAAAGTTCTGACTTTCTTTCTTTCACTACCTCATACAGTTGCTGATGGGTAATATGCTCCCAACTCATATCATCTAATCGTTTTAAAATCAGTTCAATTACCATTTCACTATCTGGTGTGGGCAGGTGTCCATATCTAATCAGAACCTTAAGTATTTGTTTTTCTTGCTCTAATATGTCGTTTAGTAAATGTAATGTTGGCGATACTTTTTCATATTCGCCATTTTCGTTTATGACCATTTGGTCTAGACTTTCATTAAATGCTTCGGTATGGGTCTTAGCCTTCTTGGCGACGATTTCATATTGCAACCTCAACTCTTGATGAAGCAATTCTTCATTTACCTTAACGTAAGCAGCTAAAGATTTTATGTACATACTCCTCTTTATAGAATCTTTTACCAGTAGAATCAGCTTAATCCATTCCTTAATTAAGTTTGATTTTGTGACAGGGTCATTAATATCATTAGTTGAAACTTTGTCTACACTCCATTTTAGCCAGTCTTTTTTATTTTCAGTTAAATAATTCTGAATGTATTCTGCATCATAAGCATTGGTAAATGAATCTGGATCGTGCTCTGCTGGTAAGGTTATAACTCTTACATTTAAGTCTTCTGTCAGTGCTAATTCTATCGCCCTAAGTGTGGCAGCTTGGCCTGCATTGTCACCATCATATAGTATGGTTAGATTATGAGAATATCGTTTTAATAATCCAGCTTGGCCTGCTGTAAAACTGGTGCCAGAACTTGCAATGGCATTGTCGAAACCAGCCTGATGCATAGCCAATACATCCATATACCCTTCACATAGTATGGCCTCCTCTATTTTTCTTATTTTCTCACGTGCTTGATACAACCCATATAGTACCTCACTCTTGTTATATAACTCAGTATCAGGTGAATTTATGTACTTTGCTACATTAGCGTCTTTCCTAATGATTCGCCCTCCAAAAGCAATCGTTTTACCGCTTAGATTTACTATCGGAAACATAATCCGCTCTCTAAATCGAGCAATGTATTCACCCTGATCATTCCTTATCATCATTCCTGTTTCTTCCAGCAATTCGTTTGGGTATTCATTTTTCTTAGCCCAGGTCAGTAAATCTTCTGATGATTTTAAACTCCAACCTAATTGAAATTTATTTATAATCGGAATTTTGATGTTACGCTCAAATAAGTAGGTCAGAATCTGATGTTTGCCTTCATCAGTTTCCATCAAATTTTTGTGAAGATGTTTACTTACATTATTCATAAGAATAAATAGGGCATCTTTTTTATTCTTTTTTGCGCCGTCTTCAGGACTTAGAGCCTTTTCCTCTATAATGATTCCGTACTTATCAGCTAAATATTTTAATGACTCTACGAAGCTCATTTGCTCGTGCTTCATAATGAAGGTAATAGAATCTCCCCCCTCCCCACAACCAAAGCATTTGTAAATGTTTTTAGTAGGACTTACGTTAAAACTGGGAGTTTTTTCATTGTGAAATGGACATAGCCCCAATAGATTGACACCGCGTTTTTTTAGATTTACAAAGTCGCCAACTACTTCTTCTACTTTGCAAGCAGCAATTATTTGTTCTTTGGTTTCCTCTGAAATCATACTGTAACGAAGATAATCAATTATAGATGTAGAATTGTCTGTCGAAAGTCACCAACATTATGGGTTGACTATTATATTTTTGTGGTTTAAACTATTCATAAATGAATTTTCAATTAACAGAGGAGCATCTAATGATACAGAAGGCTGCCCGTGACTATGCGCAAACCGAACTGTGGAAAGATGTAATAGATAGAGACATAGAGGGTAAATTTCCAACACATCACATTAAGGCTTTAGGGGAACTTGGTTTTATGGGTATGATGGTTGACCCTAAATATGGTGGGTCTGGACTAGATACTATAAGTTATGTATTAGCTATGGAGGAAATTTCTAAAGTTGACGCAGCAGTTTCTGTTATTATGTCTGTAAATAACAGTCTAGTATGTTGGGGTTTAGAAACTTTTGGTACAGAAGCACAAAAAGAAAAATATCTAACAAGATTAGTTACTGGCGAGATAATTGGCGCGTTTTGTCTAAGTGAGCCTGAGGCTGGAAGCGACGCAACCAGCCAACGCACTACAGCAGAAGATAAAGGTGACCATTACTTAGTAAATGGTACTAAAAACTGGATTACAAACGGGAACAGTGCAAGCATATATCTAGTTATAGCACAAACTGATAGGGAGCTAGGTCATAAAGGGATTAATGCATTCATTATAGAAAAAGAAACTGAAGGCGTAACCGTTGGTAAGAAAGAGGATAAAATGGGAATTCGCAGTAGCGATACCCACAGCATTATGTTTCAAGACGTAAAAGTACCTGTAGAAAATAGAATAGGTGAAAATGGATTTGGATTCAAATTCGCAATGAAAACCCTAGCTGGAGGTAGAATCGGAATTGCAGCCCAAGCATTGGGTATAGCTAGTGGTGCCTATGAATTGTCACTTAAATATAGTCAAGAGCGTCAGGCATTTGGTAAAGAAATAAGCAAACACCAAGCTATACAATTTAAACTAGCTGATATGGCAACCAGAATTGAAGCATCTAGATTGCTATGCCTAAAGGCGGCATATCTGAAAGATACAGATGGCGATTACTCAATAATAGGTGCAATGGCAAAAGTGTTTTCTAGTGAAACTGCTATGTGGACAACAACAGAGGCTGTACAAGTACACGGTGGTTACGGCTATGTGCGTGAATATCACGTAGAGAGAATGATGCGAGACGCTAAAATTACCCAGATATATGAGGGTACTAGCGAGGTGCAAAGAATAGTAATAGGAAGAGGAATACTAGGATAGTCAATTAAATTATTCCCCAATTAATATTTTAGCCCTGCTTACTTTTTAATAGTTTGCAGGGTTACTTATTTGCCGACACTTTGGTTAACGTCAATTTTGCTGTCTTAGCATAGACTAGGGTCAAGTCACTAAATTTCTCGTTCAGAATAAAACTACCGTTTGGGGTTATTGTAACATTATAGGCTATGTTTTTAGATCCAATTTTTTGGTTCTTATTATTATAGAAATCTGCTCTAAAATGTATATTGCTTAAGCTGGTATAGTCAGCCAAGCTAAATATTCTACCTATAAGGCTAACCTGACCAGTAAACCCGTGCTCAACATTAACTACCCAACTTACTAACTTATCTGGATTACTTAATTCTAGTGCTGTAATTTCTTTGATTTTGCTGGCCGTGTTATTACCCACAACTATCTCATTTCCATTAGCATCTAACTTATAGTGAACAGGTGCCTTAGCTGGGAGTATATCAAATCTCGGTATTATGCCTGTGTTCCAGGCTACTGTCAATAAGATTAGTATAGACAATAAAATATTGGTAAGGGTTATTCTGTTTCTCTTTCTATTTGTATTCACTCTTAATTCTGAATTATATGTATGCACATATTCAGTTTTAGCAGGTTTCTTTACTACTATTTCTCCAGCAGCATCTATGTGTTGATCTGATTTGGTGTGTGCCAATGACGAATCAAGCTTAGTTTTTGCCGATTTTTCAGTAGGCTTTAATTCTGGAAATGTAGATGTGTTCAATGATGGTTGGTGCTATGCCGAATATTCAATATCAATATTAAGAATGAATAATACAGCTTGTATGAATAACATTCATAATTGGTATAATGTTAACCTGAACTATAAAGTTCGGCTATTTTAAAAAATAATTAGTATAGAAAACTTAATCCCTAGAATGGCAAATCGTCGTCCATATCTTGAGCATTCGTGTTCGGCTGAGAATTATCAGGGGTATATTTTTTATACGCTGGTGGTGGTGTTACATTATCATCTTGATTGTATTCACTTTCGCCACCTGCAGGTGCATTGTTACCATCTATCACACGCCATACCCTTATGTCAGTGTACCATTTACCGTTGTACTCTCTACTCTCTAGGTTTACACCTAATTTGATGACATCGCCTTCCCGATATTTTTCAAATTCCTGCATTTTATCTTGCCAAATTGTAACAGCCAATTTCTTAGGTACTTGCCCCTGACTTTCAATAATGACTTCTTGTTTTGCCCAAGTACCACGAGCACTTTCACCCTCTACCTTAGGCATAAATTTTACAATTCTTCCAGAAACTTCAACTGATGCCATTATTTTATGTAACTATTTATTTTTTCAAACTTAGTTCAAAATTACAAATCATTTGGGCAAGTATAAACTTCTGTAGAAATGTAATTGATATAATAAGGGGAAACATTTAATATGTATAAATTATAAATGGAATTTGGATATTAAAAGACCCTGTTTTTAGACAGAAGATTTTAAAATGTTGCAAAAACCTATGCAGGAAGTTGGAGATAAACATATTGTTTCATTGAATTTACAATTGTTGGTATAATCAATGAACCTACTTTTTGTATAAAATTCCCCACACAAATAACTTGAGAGGATTTGACTGGTGGAAATTTTTATTTCTATTACCGTTATAGAAATAATGTATAAAGTATCTTTCGTTTTTAGGATAGAGAAAATTGGGTAAGCATATCCATATAACTGTTTTTAAAAACTTTAGGACTCAGAAAAAGCAAAGAGAACATATTCAGATAATTTGAAAGCAAGCAATAATACTCCTCCATTTTACTCTTACCCAATTATTGGTAAATGATACTCTGCTTGGTAGTAGTTGTTATAGCGTTCTAGCGTTGTAATTAATATAGATGCTGATTGTACTTGGTTTAGATGTTTGATAATATCAAGCAGCGTAGCCTCATCAAATGCGATGCATCCCTCTGTACCGGTATGGCTATTCCTCCAAATATGGATAAATATGGCAGATCCGGCTTTGGGTACTGCGTTGTAATAGTTATAGTCGGTCACCATACCGTATTTATAAAGTCCATCTGTACGCAACATACGCTCTGCAGATTTGTAATTTGTGTCAGGTACTACATTGCTGTCTATTAATAAGTTGTAATAGTAAGAGTCTGAATCATCTACCCAAAGTAGGCTATCAGTTATGGTGAAATGTGGAATATATTGTGTGGTTATATCGTCTTGATAGGAAAACAAAGAGACAATTTGAAATATACCCTCTGGTGTTTTTAGGTCTCCCTCTTTTTTATTAGATAGTTCTATCGGTTTATCAGCTAGGGAATTATTAGCCAAGCCATTTTTACCAATTACACACGGGATTGCTTTCCCTAGCAGGCTGCCATTTAAACTTATATAAGTATTTGCAATAGGTTTAGAAACATCGTCACATATAGTAATTAACCATAAATGTGCGTCTGTTAACACTACTTAGTTGGCTGATAGTTGGAAAATACTCGCATCCATCAATGGATTTACCAATTGGTTAGGATATAGTCCAAATAGGATAATCAAAACAGCGACAGCTATTAGTGCAACTCTATATTGCACACTGGTTTTTATGCTGGCACGCTCTACTGTATTTGTAAACATAGCTGCTATTACTCTGATGTAATAATATACACCAATTACAGCATTTATTATTGCAAATATGATTAGGTAATGAAAAGCAGACTGTGAAGTCAAGTTATCTACTTGAATAGCATTCTTAAATACCAAAAATTTACCGAAAAAGCCGGCAGTTGGCGGAATGCCAGCTAAAGATAGCATTGCAATGGTCATTAATCCGGTTAACAGTGGGTTCCTAGTAGCCAAGCCGTGCAGACCATTGAAGTCGTCTGTTTGAACTTGCTTACTTACCACCATTTGTACACCAAATGCTAGAATAGTACCCAAAGCATACACCAAAACATAGTAAAATATATAAGCTGGTGTATTCGTATTAACAGATGCTAAGGCTAACAACATAAATCCTGCATTGCTAACACCAGAATAGGCCAGCATTCTCTTTACGCTTTTTTGGAACACGGCACTCAAATTTCCTACCAAGAGTGTTAATCCACTAACGAAGAATAGAATATTTTGCGTGGTAAATGAACCCATATCAAATGCCACATACAGAATCCTTAATAACGCACCAAAGGCAGCGATTTTAACCACGCTACCCATAAATGTTGTTATCAGGGTAGGGGAGCCTTCGTATACGTCTGGTGCCCAAAAGTGAAATGGTGCAGCAGACGTTTTAAATAAAAGCCCAATCAGTACCAATACAACCCCTGAGTTAAATATAATAGGGAATTCATAACCTGGAGTATTGCTGCTATTAGCTATGTAAGATCGTATGCCTTCTAATTCCATTTGACCAGTTGCACCATATATAAAGGCAATTCCCATTAGCAAAAATGCAGAGGAAAATGACCCCAAAAGGAAATATTTTATACTCGCTTCGTTGCTTTTCAGGTCCATTCTGTTGCTACCTGCCAATATATATAGGGCTATACTCAGTGTTTCTATACCAATAAATAAGATAGCCAAGTGATTGTAGCTTACCATCATAATGCCACCTATCAGTGTGCAAACGATTAGGGCATATACATCTGAAATGATTGGGGAATCTTCAATAAAATATTCTCTAGCTATGAAAAATACAAACAATGTACAAATCATCATTGCGACACTAAACAAAATGGCATAATTGTCAAATTGCATCATACCCTTCATATATCTGGTAATGATAGGACTATTTGGCGACTGAATATGTAGAGCTTTAAATACAGGAGTTAAAATCGTATCGGAACTAATACCCTCAGCAGCATTTAGATTCCACTCGCCCAACAGGGTGGCCATAGCGCCAAGTAAACCTAATATAAGTAGAGGTAATACCAACTTTTTCTGTTGATAGACACCAGCAAATAATATGGCTAAGACCGTAACGGTTAATATTAATATTGCATTCATTTAACGTACGTAACACTATTATTCATCTGTGAAACAAGATTTGAGATAGAGGCAGCGCTATAATTTAAAACACTATTTGGACACACCCCGATAAATATAACTAATGCAACCAAGCCATAGAGCACAATTCCCTCGGTCAGTTTTAAATCAGTAAAATTATTAGTATGCTCAGTAGCAGTACCTAACATAGTAAGTTGGAATGCCCTGAGCATATAGATGGCACTAAATATAACTGTGACACCTGCTATGGCACCTAACATATGGTTAAAGTCCCATACAGCTTTTAGTAGCATAAACTCACCGACGAAACCATTAGTTAAGGGTAGCGCTATACTACCTAGCAGTAAAATAAGGAATGCGGCTGCAAACCAAGGGGCTTTATGTATAATACCACCTAATTCACTAAGTCTAAGAGTTTGAGTACGGCTATGAATAATCTGTGCGACCATAAATAAGCCAACTATATTAATTCCGTGGCTAATCATTTGTATATTAGCCCCCTGCAAACCAATATTAGAAAATGTAAATACACCTGCGGCAATTAAGCCGACGTGGCTAAGCGAGCTATAGGCAAATAATCTTTTTAATGTATCTTGACTCATAGCTATCCAAGCGCCATATACAATTCCAATAACACACAGGGTTATGATGATTGTGCTATAATTTGCAATAACGTCAGGAAAGAAATGTAACCACCTAATGGCAGAGTAAATTCCCATTTTTAGCATTATTCCACCCAGCATCATACTGCCTTGCGATGGTGAAAAAGTGTAAGTATTTGCCTGCCAAGTATGGAACGGAAAAATCGGCATTTTGATAGCAAAAGCAATAAAGAATGCAAAAAACAACCAACATTGCCTTTCGTAATTACTTCCTATTCCCCCACTCATCATCATATCTATAATGGCTATTAACATTATAAGTGAACCGATTAATGTGTATAAGAAGAATTTATATGTTATCTTGATTCTATTACTATTATCGCCATAGTATAATATGATTAAATAAATAGGTATAAGTGCTAATTCCCAGAATATGTAATAAACCAGCAAGTCTGATGCTGTGAATACACCAATCAAAGCCGCCTGAAATAGTAATGCTAATGAGTAAAATAATTTAGGTCTATTGGTTGCCCTAACAGTAGTAAAGCTGCTAAGGAATATAAAGGGCATTAATAGATTGGTAAGCAAGACCATAAGTAAGCTAAGCCCATCCATTCCGACACTAAATCTGGAATTGGTAAATTGTAACCAAGGTTGAGAAAAAGCAAATTGTGGGTTAACTTCTTTAAAGTCAAAATGATTTAAAGCGTGAAAAGTGCCTGCCAATGCTATGACAGAGATAAGGAGTGCCACTATTTTAGATAGTTTGCCAGGAACAATGGCAGACAATACCGCCCCACTTAGGGGAAGTAGAATTAAAAACAGTGTTATATATTGATCTAACTGATACATTTCTTTTTAATTATCTGCCAAATGTTTTGTTACATTTTTCCTGTTAATGCAGGTATTAAACTATAAATCAATATAATGGCTATGGCAACTACCATTGCAAAAATATAAGTTCCGGTCTGCCCGGTTTGAACTCTTCTCACTCTATCGCCAGTCCAATTTACAGCTCTGCCTATTCCGTTTACAAATCCGTCTATAACCAAAGTATCAACTACTTGATACCAAAACTTACTTAAATACATAGTCGGTAATACAAATACGGTATTGTAAATTTCATCTACATAGTATTTATTGGCCAATAGTTTAAATACAGATGCTTGATTTTCATTAGCCATATCATTGGCAGATTTACGTGTAAATATTCGGTAGCAAATGATTGCTACAATCAATACTAATCCGACACTTACCCCCATTAGTATATATTCTGTGCTTTCAGCTATGTGGTGTTCAGAAGTTGGCAAGTAACCTAATATCGGTTTCAACCACTCTTGAAGTCTGTGCGGTGCACCAAATAATTCAGGAATACCCATAAATCCACCCACCATACTTAGTATAGCCAATACAATTAATGGAATGGTCATTATGCCAGGACTTTCGTGTACTTGTTCTAATCGAGTTACTGGTTGATGACCGTGATTGTTATCGTGGCTATCGTGACTTACGTCAGCATCGTGTGCTGTATCGTGCTGTGATTCTTTGTGATTAGCGATAGCGTCGCAACCTCTAAATGTTCCGAAAAAGGTTAGAAATAGCAATCTAAACATATAGACAGCTGTTAACGATGCACTTAATACACCTAATATCCAAAGAGTCGGAGAGTTAGCAAATGCTTTTGCCAATATTTCGTCTTTACTAAAGAATCCTGCAAATGGAGGAATGCCTGTAATGGCAATTGTTGCAATTAAAAATGTAATAAAGGTGATGGGCATTTTCTTACGCAATCCGCCCATTTTTCTAATGTCTTGTTCGTTCCCCATACCGTGAATGACACTACCAGCACCTAAGAATAGCAGTGCCTTGAAAAATGCGTGCGTAGTAAGGTGAAACATAGCCGTGCCGTAAGCACCTATACCAAGTGCCATAAACATTAAGCCTAATTGACTTACGGTTGAATAAGCTAATACCTTTTTTATATCATTTTGAGCTAAACCTATAGTTGCTGCAAATATGCTGGTGGCAATACCTATATAGGTAACCACGTCTAGCGTAATTGGCGCCAAGTGAAATAGAACTGATGACCTAACTATGAGGAATATACCTGCAGTTACCATTGTGGCTGCGTGGATTAGAGCAGAAACAGGCGTAGGACCTGCCATAGCGTCTGGCAGCCAAGTGTATAGTGGTATTTGTGCACTTTTACCGGTCGCACCTACAAATAACATTAGCGATATAAATATTATGGTTGGATCATTAAATACACCGTTGGCTAAGAAATTCTTTTCGGCCAGCGCATTAACCGTAGTGTAGTTTAAACTGCCAAATTGATTAATGATTAAAAATAGTCCAATTATTAAACCTAAGTCCCCTATTCTGTTCATAATAAATGCTTTGCGAGCAGCATTATTATAGGCAGTTTTCTCATACCAAAACCCAATAAGAAGGTATGAACATAAACCGACACCCTCCCAACCAATGAAGGTAATGAGGTAGTTACCACCTATTACTAACATTTGCATAAAAAAAATAAATAGATTTAAATAGGCGAAAAATCTATGAAACCTATTGTCGCCCGACATATAGCCGATACTATATAAGTGTATGCAAAAGCCTACCCCTGTTATAATTAACAGCATAAGTACGCTAAGTCTGTCTATCAAGAAATTGAAGCCAATACTAAGGTCGCCTAAGTGAAACCATTTGGCTAATTCTATCTCGAAACCTTTGTCAGTTTGACTAACTAATGAGTAAAATTGAATGCTGATAGCAAAACAAACAGCTATAACTAAACTGCCTATAGTACCTACCAGTTTATTAGGCAGACTTTTACCCAATATCAGACAGATAATGAAACCCAAAAGGGGCAACAGTATCAATATTGGTAAGAGACTATTTACACTACTTAGCATACTTTAATATTTCTTTGGTTTCTAAATGTAATAAGATTACCATTTCAAACTTTTTAAGTCCTCTATATCTGTTGTTTTTTTATTTCTATGTATCATCACTAAAATAGACAGCCCTATAGCAATTTCTGCAGCGGCAACTACCATAGTAAAAAACACAAATATTTGCCCTGAAGGGTCATTTCTATAAGCGCTAAAGGCTGCAAACAATAAGTTAACAGAATTCAACATCAACTCAACTGACATAAATATAACTATGACATTTCTACGTAGTAGAACCCCCATAGTTCCTATGCTGAATAATAAGACACTTAACAGTATGTACCAATTTATAGGTATGACTTGTAGTGTTTGTGATAATTCAGAATTCATTTTTTTGAAATTTCGAAATTAAGCGTTTAGGTTTTTCTTACCAATCAGTACAGCGCCAACCATTGCAGCTAAAAACAGGATTGATGATATTTCAAATGGTAGCATAAATTTGCTATACAGTACTTTACCTAGTTGTTTTACCAGTCCTATGTTGCTGTCGTGTGCAGCTAAACTGCCAAAGCTACCAGTATTTACCAATTGGTTAGTTAAATTAGGTTGAAATGATTCCATCCCCCTTACTGCTGCTACAAGAACCAGAAGTAATAAACCTCCACTTATTACAGCGGCAAATTTTACGGTGTTAGGCTTTTGTTTTTCAGCATCAGCATTCAAATTTAGTAGCATAACTACAAATAGGAATAATACCATAATAGCCCCTGCATATACTATTAAATTAACCACAGCTAAAAACTGTGCATTCAATAATGCATAGTGACCAGAAATAGCGAAGAAGGTGATAATCAGGTATAAAACTGAATGAACTGGGTTTCGTGAGAATACCACCATTAAGGCACTAAATATGGCCAACGAAGACAGTATATAGAAAGCAATTTCTAGCATATTTTACACTAAGCGGTGCGCAAAGTTATTTATGTAGACCGCATAAAAAAGAATGTGAGTATAAATCAACTAAATAATCACAAGTTTTTAATGTAATTATTTGTAGGGCAATAATTTACGACTTAAATATATCTTTTAAGATTATTTGCATATTGTAATATTTCTCCACAACTGTAAATGGTACGGTCTTAGCCTTAAAATTTGCAGATAATTAAGATGAAGACTAAAACCTATATTAGCCTATTTACAGTAATTATACTTACACTATGTAATTGTCGTGTTGGTTTTACTCAGAGTAAGGTAAATTTATCTGTCGATCACTTAGTCCATAATTTTGGTAATTTGACGGCAGCTGATGAAGCAGTAGCTGACTTTATTCTTTTAAATAATGGGAAAAACAATATCTATTTGTTGCGAGCAGATTTTCCTGATGACTGTAAGGTCCGTTATAGTACTACAGATATCCCTGTAGGTGGGCAAGCAATAGTTCGAATTAAGTATAACCCAGAGAAAAGGGGCCCATTTAAGAAAGATATTAAGGTGTGGTTTGGGGAAAGTAATACCCCTGTAAACCTAACTGTGACAGGAGATTATAAAACCATTGACTTATCAGCCAATCCAAATTGTCCAGGTTTTGACCCAGCAGGTGGAGATAGGGCAGCAGAGAAAGATTTACTAGTAAACGTATTTGACCACGATACCAGACAGCCAATTGCGAGTGCTAGGGTAAAATGGCACCCAAGGTTAGGTCTAAACAACACAAATACTACTGATGAAAATGGACAGACCAGAAGGGTGGTACCCATAGGCAACTATATAATAGATGCAGATGCTAAGGGTTATGAAACGGGTAGGGTGCAAATATATATAGGTGGTGGAATGGGCATTGTAAATATCTATTTGAAACACGTTGCCATAGATTTTCCACCTGCGGTGCAAGACCAAATAGATGAAAAAAATAAAGAAGTAATTAGGCAAGACGTAACTGTAATTAGAGATGAATTGCCAGATAGTGTGGTAAATAACTATGTGTCTAGACCTGGTGAATTAAATGCAAATACCTATAAACCAAACAACATAGTGTTTCTAGTAGATGTAAGCAGTAGTATGGTGACTGCTGATAGGCTGCCTTTACTTAAAATTAGTATGAAAACACTGTTAACAAACCTAAGAGGAATCGACAGAGTTACCCTAATAACTTATGCCAGTAAGGTGAACGTAGCGCTGCAACCCATTAGTGCTGATGAAGATAATAAGAAAATGATAGGCAAAAAGATAGACAGCCTAAAGGCTTATGGCAGCACACAAGGTGGCAAGGCAATACGAGAAGCATATAAATTGGCTGAGGAAAACTTTGTATCAGGAGGAAATAATCAAATAATACTAGCTACAGATGGTTCATTTAACCTAGACAAAACTGATGAAGCATTATTTGAAGTAATAAATCAAGAAAAAGAAAAAAAGATTTACTTGACTGTATTTGGATTTGGAAAAGACAAGACAGCCATAGCCAAAATGAAAAAAATGGCCGAAACTGGTGGTGGTAGTTTTATCTACATTACCGATAACGACCATAGTTCTGAAATATTGGTAGAAGAAGTTAAGATGCGGAGCCGCAAATAGTTTTAATTTCTGATAAACTGCACACGTCTGTTGGTCGCCTGATAAACTAAGGTGCTATTATTTACCAACAGTTCTGTTTCTCCCTTACCTACAGCTTTTAGTCTTGATTTAGTCACACCCATTCCTACTAAAATATTTACTACATTATTTGCCCTAGTTTGGCTTAATTTCAAGTTAGATTCTTTCTCTAATCTGCCGTCATTATGAACCACAACAGTATAGCTTACTTTAGGGTTAGCTTTCATAGCTTTAGCAACTTCAGCTAAAGTGGAATAACTGTAATTAGTTGGGCTTTCCTCTTTCAAATCGAATTGAATACCACGTAGAAAAAACTTACCAGTGTTAGCAAATTGTTGACTAATTCTTGGCTCCTCGGTTGTAATCCTTAGGTTGGAAATTGCCACTCTATTATCAACACTTGTATTTACTACATTTATTTTTACGTTATTTATTGCTTCTGCTTTCACATTAGCCAGTTTAGCTACTGGTATGTTATCTATCCATACAGTTGTACCAACATCAGTCATTATAATGCTTAAGTGAACCAGTTTTTTATTTCCATCAAAATCTTGATAACCAACTGCATCTGCTTTATTTACTTTTATTTGATTTTTATTAACTTTCATCTCTATATTAATAAATGATCCGCCGTTTAAGCTAATTTCTATTACTTCTAGGGCTGATTTGTTCTTAACATCATAAGCAATATCTGCCTCCATCACATTATATTTTGATGATGGAATTTTTAATGAAGTTGTAGCAGTTGAACTGCCGTACATACATAACCACTTTTGGTCAGTTTCATTTATATATTTTACTCTACAGTAACCTGTTGTGTTCCATTTTTCTGGCTTTGCGTCTAACACTTCCTCGCTGATGTCATCATAAAACAATACACTATTACCCGTTATTAAATTTACATTGCTGTAAATATCTGCTGGGGCAGGGCTTACGCTGAATAATTTGTCGTCATAAACAACTTTTTCTGGTGCATTTTCTTTTTCTTTTTCAATTTCTACTTTTACTGTAGGTTGCTCTGTTACTATAGACTTTTTACTGCGACAAGAATAGATAGAAATGCTAACTATGACAATTAACACTAAAATTTGAAAAAAATACTTCATAGGTATATTGTGTTTGATTATAAAACACAGGCAAAATAAAGAAATATTATACAGAACTCGGTTATCCAAGTTGGTTGCAAAATAATATTAGAAAAATATTTTGCCATTAATCATTTAAATAATAATCTGTTATATATTTGATGTAGTAACTAATTATAATTTACGTGGTGCTGCCTAACATAAGTACCAACTGTAGCGTATAGAAGTTAGTATAAACGTAAAAATAATAGTTGACCATAAACTAATAATCGAATGAAAATGAATATTAAAAGCCTTTTATTTGGCCTAATGGCAATAGTATTGGTATCTTGTGACAAGTCTGGTTCAGACTTTAGTAAATACAAGCCAGTATTGATGGACAGAACCTTGATGGAAAATGCTGTAAAAGCATCAGGTGTTCAAGCATTGCACATACCTGGAAAAGTTGTGATAGTTGGAAATACAATCTATGTAAGCGAGAAATTTTATGGTATTCACATTGTTGACAATAGCGATGTAAATAATCCACGTAAAGTGTCGTTCATTAGCATCCCTGGTATTACAGATTTTCAATTGAAATCGAATATGCTATATGCAAATAGTTCAGTTGATTTATTGGGAATAGATATTTCTAATCCTATTGAGCCTAAAGTAGCTAGTAGAGTTAAATCTGCATTTCCAGTGAAGGAAGTAGCACCTGATGGTAAAAGCCTACAGAAGCAATATCAAATGAGTTCTTGGCCAACTAATTCAATCTTAATAGGTTGGGAAAGCATTTAATTTTTATTAAAAATTACAAAATAAATTAAGAAATGAACTTGACATACATAAAAGGAATAATTGCTATTGGCTTAATAGCTACTATGGCAGTAGGTTGTAGAAAAGAAGTAATAGATTCAACTACATTTGGCACGGCTGAGGTAGCAGGTGGTGGAACTAGCTTGGCGAAATTTGTAATAGTTAACAATACATTATTTGCAGTTTCAGACCACGCTCTTCACACGTTTGACATCAGTAACCCAGCTAATATTACAAAAAAGGCTGATATCCCTGTTGATGCAGAGGTTGAAACCATCTATAGAGAGGGTGAATTCCTATACTTAGGTACTACAACTGGCGCTAGAATTCGTAAAGTAAATGAAATGGGCGAAAGCGAAGAGGTAACTACTTTAGTTCACGTTAGGTCTTATGACCCAGTAGTAGCTAACAGCAAATATGCTTTTGTTACGCTTAGGTCTCTATCTAACGGTGAAGGTACTAATGCATTATTCTCTTATGACTTAACCACCATAATGCAAAGAGGTAATATCAACCTATTGCAAGAAGTAGCTATGGATGCTCCAGTAGGTTTAGGTGTAGATGGTGACAGACTTTTTGTTTGTGACCAAGGTTTGAAAGTATTTGATGTAAGTGACGGTGGAAATATGAAACAAGTAGATAAATTTAATAACCTAATGACAGACGTTATCTTGGGTAAAGATGGTTTCTTAGTTGGTTCCGGTGTTACGGGTGTTACTACCTATAAATATTCACCTGGTAAGCTTCAAAAGCTTGGTTCTCTACCTATTGAGCCTTATAAATAGTCTATAATCACAATATAATAATATCAGGTAGCAGATGACTTTCGGTCATTTGTTACCTGTTTTTTTTGTCCAAATCATACGTAGTTAAACAATATGAAATTCTATCTAAATTTTTCTTTTCTGTTATTATTAAGCTTAGCTATGCTAGTGGATAGTCCAATAAGTGCTCAAAGAAAAGTAGTAGAAAAAGATGAAATAGACGGGCAAATTGCAGCACGAGCAAAAAAAATAGCAACTTGGTCAGGCTATGTTGAGCCACTATATTTAATAGATGGTAGCCTAAAAATAGGTGCAGATATAAAGGTAGGGCCTAACTGGTGGATATTTACAGAATTGGCATATGGTAGAATGATTATTGTAAAAGATCGATTTGATGCCTATACCGAAGCTGCCAAAAATTCATCATCTGATTATAAAAAAAATAAAGAAGATATAGCAACCCTTGGTAGTATATATACTGGGGTCAAGTTGTTCTTCGGTAATCCTAATAAGAAAGTTAAATCTGGAAAGTTTACTGATGGTGGTCAGGGTTGGTATAATCAATCTGGACTATTCTACAGATACAGTTACGTAAACTTTTATAGATTTGGCTGGACTAAAGTAGACAGATATAACGAGACCTACTATACTTTTAGTAATTTCTTAGACTATTCTGTTAGTCACCAACTAGGTGTCCAAACACTAATAGGATATAAAAAGCCTATAGGCAATTCACCCATATGTTTTGACCCCTACGTTGGCATTAGTCTAAGGACTGCTTTTACTACAAATGATGAACTTAAACTTAGGGATTATACCAGAGATTCAAGAGATTTTTCCTATGAAGGGATAACACCTATGGCTGGTCTGCGTATAGGTTTAATGTTTTAGTTAGGCATAAAAAAAGCCATTGCATTACAATGGCTTATATCATTTAGGCTATTTCTTTAATTTATCTTACCTTAACTATATATCTATTTAGGTTGCCAGTATTCGTTTGCAATCTGCATACATATTGCCCAGCCTGTATATCACTACCATCTATTTGAATGGTGTTGGGGCCTGCATTTAGTTTGCTGTCGTTTATGGTTTTAATCACTCTGCCTTGCATATCAAATAATTGAATAAGTGCATAAGTGCCTTTCTCAAAATTTACAGTAATGTTGGTATAATTCTCAAATGGGTTGGGGAAATTCTGAGACATCGCATTTTCAGGCAATCCGTATCCACGTTGTGAGGCGATACTTGTCTGAATAAGTGGAAGAGTCTGGTAGTTTTTTAGCAAGACTTTCTCCAAATCAGATTTTTGCAATCCAAACCATTCTTCAAGTATAGTTGCATATACAGACCTAAAGTCGTACTGCATAGGAAGGTTGTCATTAACAGTAACTGAACTACCAATAGTTGGGTTGCTTCCTATCATTCCTCCCTTAGCCTTAGCCCCAAATATAAACATTGGTGCAGCAGCACCGTGGTCAGTACCTAGGCTGGCATTACTAACTATCCTTCTGCCAAATTCTGAAAATGTCATTCCCATTACACGGTCTTCTACTTTAAGTAATTTTAGATCGTCTTGAAATGCGAATATGGCGTCATTTAAGTTTTTAAGTAATGTGGCGTGGCTACCTAATTCTGATGCAGCAGTGTCAACTTGAGCAGAGTGGGTGTCGAAACCACCCATAGAAACCATATAAATTTTAGTCTTCAGACCACCTGCTATTAGCTGAGCAACTATTTTTAGTTGTTTAGCTAAATCATTTCTACCTGCAGGGTAAAGGGTACTTTTATTAGTAGCCTTACCAGCTGCGGCCTTAATAGAATTATTGTAGGCATTCGTCTTAAGTGCAACTTCACGTAGATAGGTAAGTTCGTGGCCTGCTGGAGTATTCGGGGCAGGATCTACAGTACCTGTTATTAAGTTGTAAAATGAAGTAGTACTGGTTATGGCAATCCCCATATTAGAAGATGGACCATTAAAGGCTGGTTGCACTACGCTACCCACTTGTATTCCAATAGGGTCTGGATTGTCAGTATTGGGGTAGTTAGTTGGATAGTTTGGATATTCAGTATCTAAAAATCTACCTACCCAGCCACTTTTCAATACTTCTTTACTGTCAGCACCAGTCATCCAAATGTCTGTCGCCCTAAAGTGCGAAAAGTTTGGATTAGGATAACTAACGCCTTGCACTATGTTTACCATTCCATCTTTATACAGATTATGTAAGCCTGATAATGCAGGGTGAAGACCAGTACCAGAGTAGTTTGGCAAACTAAGTATTTTGCTGTCTTTTATTAATATGTTTGACCTAAAATTATTTAGGTTAGTGTATTGGTCTAGGGGTATTACAGTATTTAAGCCATCATTACCACCATTTAGTTGGATGATGACCAACACGTGATCGTTATTCACAGCAGTTCCTGCTAGGGCATCTAATACAAGTGACCCAGCCATTGCGTTCACATTTAAGCCGTTTATCAGCATAGGGGTTGCAGCTAAAGGAGCTACAGTACGTAAAAAATCTCTTCTTTTCATAATATATTTCCGATTAGCAAAGTTGATATTCAGATTGTGACATAATGTATCCAAAAAATTGAGTTAACCGAGTTACTACGGCTGATTTTAGCATAGCGTCATTTGGTTTTGCCAAATAATCTTCCCAAGCATCAGTCCAATAATAGTCACTTGATTGACCACTCAACAAAATATATTTAAGTGAAACGGCCAGAGAAGGCCCAGCATTTAATGGAAATAGATAGTTTATAGCTTCTTCAATTAGTTTATTAGGGTCAGCTGGTTTACTAAACTGTTTAGTTACAGCTATAACGTCCGCCTTAGTAGTAAAGCCACTTTTTACATAACCGGTATAAACTAGAAGGTCAGAAAATTGATTTCTCTTCTGCAAAGTGTCTGTATTAATCCATAATTCGTAGTATGCAGGCTCCTGATAATATGCAGGCCAACCGGCAACACTAGGTTGATCGTGTAAATCTTGTTGTAATATAGAACTATATTGAGCTAATAATCCGTAGTGTGCGTAACTCTGTGTGTAGCTAGTTTTATCTGGGAGGGCTACGTTCATATGTTTTAAGTATCCAATTATTAGGTCTAATGGCGCCTTAATTTGACAAGCTTGATTAACCACATCATAGAAATGAGATGATGTAAATAGCTGATTTAGTACAGGCTTAATCTCATAATTATTGCTTCTAAAAGTGTCAGCCATTGGGGTGATAACATTTGTTTCTATATCGTCTGTAATGACGTAATAGACAAAAAATCTGTAAAGTTTTCTACACAAATGTTTAGCAACCTCATCTACGCTAAATATCATATCCAGCATTTCATTCAACTCATCTATACCAGCATTATTTCCTGTTTTTCCTTTTATTACTTTGTTACCATAGTAACTGCTAAAAGTTTTATCTCTGGACTCGTGTTTTTTACTATCAAAGAAACTGTTTAAATTAGCTGTACTGCTCCTCCATCCAGTTAATACTTTTGCAGCAGCCTTCACATCGTCTTCTGTATATTTACTACCCGCACCCTTACCACTAGTAAATAATTCTTGTAGCTCTCTGCCATAATTTTCATCAGGGGCAGCAACACTATTTTGATTACCATTCAGATACACTAACATAGCAGGGTCGTACGTCATCTCCCTAGTAAGTGTTCTAAAGTTACCTAGAGCGTTTGTGCGAACCAATTCGTGGTGTTTATAAGCAAACCTAGGGTCACCTATCACCATTAATTCTGTGGCGAAGTGATTTTGCCAAAACAGAATCATTTTCTCGTGAATGCTGGTGCCTTGTCCAACTAGAGTCTGTACCCACCAGTTTTTATAACTTACTGCTCTATATGCGTTTATATTGCCGTCATTTGGAGCTGTTACCCAATTCTGACCAAGAGCCACGTTTGGGTCTGCAAAATTTGCCCCATTTGCGGAATAGTCATTAATTGGGGGTAGTGGTTTGCTAGCCTCAGTTAATAATGTAGCAACTACTTGGGCCATTGTTTTACCTGATAATGTTGCTAAGTCTGACATTTTATAGCCAAACATAGTCCTGTTAAGCAAATGTTTTAATTCAACAGCGCCAAAAGAACCAGTGTATGGTTGCAGTCCTGCTAGCGAGG
>JAWXCF010000115.1:0-4667 GCA_034440515.1 Bacteroidota bacterium | reverse complement strand
GTTGGGAATCCATAGTAAAAATACAATTCTGAAAGCAATTCACAACTAGAAAAAAATCAAAAAGAATAAATATTTAGTTGGGAATCCATAGTAAAAATACAATTCTGAAAGCAATTCACAACGCCCTATATAAAATAGCATCGGTTAAATTAGTTGGGAATCCATAGTAAAAATACAATTCTGAAAGCAATTCACAACTACGGTATGGCTAATTGCGACCTTTTGGTTGTTGGGAATCCATAGTAAAAATACAATTCTGAAAGCAATTCACAACTAGAGCAATGTCTAGATTACGATAAGCCAAGTTGGGAATCCATAGTAAAAATACAATTCTGAAAGCAATTCACAACGTGTTAGACACCGTGACGGGGGTAAACCCGGTTGGGAATCCATAGTAAAAATACAATTCTGAAAGCAATTCACAACGCGTCCTCGAGACCTCCAAAGCCTTGGCCTGTTGGGAATCCATAGTAAAAATACAATTCTGAAAGCAATTCACAACTTTATGTCCATCGCTACGACATATCAATTGGTTGGGAATCCATAGTAAAAATACAATTCTGAAAGCAATTCACAACCAAGAAATTACACCATTTTCGCCAAATTCAGTTGGGAATCCATAGTAAAAATACAATTCTGAAAGCAATTCACAACGACGAGGCCTTTATCTCGAGTTTCAATTGTGTTGGGAATCCATAGTAAAAATACAATTCTGAAAGCAATTCACAACCGCGACGGATTTCAACCTTCTCACAATAAAGATTTTTCTGTTGTGAAAACAATACGGTGGCTTCGGTCGCCGTTTTTTTTGTTATACCCCTACTGGCAATCAAAATTAATGTAGATTTAAGATACCTTTTATTATGTTTGAGCAACATTTATAACGTACCTAAATTTATATGGAAAGAAGAAGATTTCAACTGGATTTAGCTCCGAACTCGGAGTTTAGATTCCGTCTATTAGCCAACAACTCTGAGCCAATCTTGGCCAGCGAGGGTTACAGCTCTAAGCAAGCCTGCTCAAATGGAATAGTATCGGTAAAAAAGAACGCCCTAGACGAAACCAAGTTTGAAAAACTAGAGCGTGGCAGCAACTATTACTTTAACCTGAAGGCTGGCAACGGCGAGGTTATCGGCATTAGCGAAATGTACACAAGTGCCAGCGCTAGAGACAACGGCATCAAGTCTGTAATGACCAACGCTCCGATTGCAGAGGTAGAAGATCTAACAGTAGCATAGTATTTAACTTCCAACAAACATATATACTGAGTACGCATTACTTTTAAACATTTACGTACTCAGTTTTTTATTTATCTTTCTTTAGGCGTTGAATTATCTCACCACATTGTAGTCTGCGACATATTTCCATAGCCCTGTTTAGTCTGGTTTCTGCACGCTTTGCACCATTTACCCATATCAACATACTACGGCGATAACCAATAGTTAGCCCCTCCCACAGAGCATTTATAGTTTCGTCTTCATATAGCAGGTATTCAAGTTCCTCAGGTATGTCTAGTGCATTTGGGTTTAGGTCAGACTCTATACGTATTAATAGGTCTTGGTCTTCATTTACAGCCAGGCTTTTGCGTAGGTCTTTACCTATTTGCAGCGTTTTCCCTTCGGACAATACCGATACTAGTGCCCGCCTAAAACTAAAATCACCTATTTGTACAATTACTCTAGAATGCCCAGCCTGTAACAGCGCATAGCATATAGACTCTGGCACCACTATCCAATAGTGTATGCCAAATGCACCCGCGCCCTTACTTATTCTTCCTGTGAATGTTTCCATTATTCCTGACCTTGTAGCTAATTGATATATTGTATCAATATCCGCCTTCAAAATTATCCACCGGCAGGTTTTATTTAGGTCTTTGCTCTCTACTTTTATCAGATAACTGATTAGGAATTTGCCTTTATAAAGTTACTTCAGCGTAGTTGCTCCATTGGGCTACACCTGCTGGTTCAGTTTTCTTCACTTCTTCGCTTTTTAATTTGCTCATTTCCTTATCCAACTTATTAGATTTAGCTAGTTCAGCTTTTTTGGGGTCTGGTAAATTTGTCAAGCCTCCTGTATCTTGTACATAAGCGATTGGATCTTTTACATATTCAAATTCTTTGCCCAAACCTTTCATTTCGCCTTCGCTCCAAGGTCCTCTTACACTACCTGCAGATAGATTGTAGGCCTGTTGTAAGAAACGTGGATCAGCACTTAATACGCCAGGCGGGAAATTTGGCTGAATGGTATCTAAAGCAGCTTCAAACATTTTGAAGTGAGTTACTTCTCTTGTCATCAAAAACGACAATGTTTGGTGAATATACGGATCGTCGGTAAATTTCATTAAATGTTCGTAAACCAACTTAGCCCTAGATTCTGAAGCTAGGTTGCTACGCAAATCTACAGTCAAGTCGCCGTTAGAACTGATATAAGATGCGCACCAAGGGATGCCCTGGCTATTTCTTGGAGTAGGTCCTCCGCCCGTAATAATCGGGAACTGTGGGTTAGATGTTAGCGCCGCGTGGATAATACTTTCTTTAGCTTCAGTGCCATTCATTACCTGCATTATTTCAGATTGCTCTGCAGCATCTTTTAGTTCGCCATTTACACCCTTAAGGAGCATTTGGATGGTAGCACCTACTATCTCTAAGTGACTAAATTCTTCAGTTGCGATATCCATCAGCATATCGTATTTGTCGGGGTGCGGCATTTTGGCACCAAATGCTTGAGTAAAATATTGCATTGCCGCAGCTAATTCACCATTCTCACCGCCAAATTGTTCCAATAATAAATTGGCAAAGCGAGGATCAGGTTTAGATACTCTGGCGTTGAATTGTAATTCCTTTACGTGATGAAACATATCTATTTGTTTTAATTATTTACTAAATAAAGGCTTTAGTATTAATTGCAAAGAAGCCTTAAATTATGACAAAACAAAATATACGTATGTTCACATATATAGCGATAAAAATGATATTTAAACCGTAAAATTAGCTGGGGTTATCGAAGTTAATCCATCTTTTGAATTTAAATCTATCTCCATAAATGAGATTACAAGCTCACTGGTTGACTTTGATGAAGCCGTCTTGAAGTGCATCTTTTGCATCATCATAATCACCTAAATATCTATAACATACCCTAACATTGCTTAACTATATAGCTTAAATAATGCCTCTTGCGCAACACGTTGCCCACTACGGCAACCGTGTATTATTTCTGCTTCAGTCATTACACACTATCATAAGCTACTATTAGGACGATATATCAGGATTCGGTTGCAAAAAGTATTATAAATATAATTAAAATAATAGATAAAGCTTTATGCCAAGCTATGTTACATAAGGCTTTATATAATAAACTATTATAAAAATCTATGCGATAGACTTAATTAATTTCTGATTTTAACTTTCCCATTCTACCCGTGACTTTGTTTAGTTACAATAATTGATACTAATAATGTTTCAAAATATTTGCCGATCAATCTTACAAATAACAATTAAATGTTGTAGTATTCCTATATGAAAGTAAAAGACACTAAAAAAAGTGAATTATGGAAAAACATAGTTCAATTTTTTTTGATAATCCTGGGAATTTCGTTTACTGGGCTGGGCCTAAAGGGATTTTTATTACCTGCTGGCTTTATTGATGGTGGTGTCGTGGGCATTAGTATGTTGGTGGCACAACTTACCCATATCAATTTGGCAATACTCATCCCAATTATTAATTTGCCCTTTATATATTTAGCTATTAGGTATTTGGGCAAAAGTTTCGCCATAAAAAGTTTACTCTCAATACTCGGACTTTCATTGGCGCTTGTTTTAATCCCCTACCCGATAGTTACAAATGATAAATTGCTAAGCGCAGTTTTTGGAGGGTTCTTTGTCGGTGCAGGTATTGGGCTTACCCTACGTGGAGGTGCCGTTCAAGACGGTACCGAGATTGCAGCACTGATATTAGATAGGCTTACACATATGTTAAATATGGGTAACCTCATTTTGCTGATGAATATTCTCATATTTGGTTCTGCACTATTTATTTTAGGTGTTGAGCCAGCTCTATATAGCATACTTACCTACTTTGCCGCCAGTAAGACGATGAACTTTATACTATATGGATTAGAAGAATACACTGGCATTACCATAATTTCAGAAAAGAACGACGAAATACGCATCGGACTATTAGAAAACTTTAATTGTGGCGTCACCATCTACAAAGGTATGGGTGGAAAAATGCTCACTGAGCAACTTATCATCTATTGTGTCATTACCCGACTAGAGATAGGCCGTGTAAAATCATTTATTAAAGATCTGGACCCTAAAGCTTTCATCACCATCGAATCACTTAGCGACGTTGACGGCGGCATCGTTCGGAAGAAGGATATGCATTGATGTAAAGGAAATAAATTTAATTAATTTTTATTTTGAAACTTTGTATAAATATATTATTATTGCCATATTAAAATATTATAATAATCCATCGTTAAATGACTCTCGATTTCAAAAGCGACTTGTTTTCAATAAGAATTATTAGTGTTACTTTTTGTGATTATATCAAACAAATAGAAATTCCTGCTTTTAGAGGGGCATTTGCAGAAAAAGTAGGGTTTGAAAACGAATTGTTCCACAATCACAAAGCAGAAGGCGGCTTTCATTACAGTTACCCTTTAATTC
>JAWXCF010000114.1:0-9464 GCA_034440515.1 Bacteroidota bacterium | reverse complement strand
ATATTTATCTATATTAATTGTTATATTTTTTTGTGTATTTTAAATTAAAAAAATAAGTTAAATTAGATTCGTTCTTTTTTAATCTTATCGTATTCTTCGCCTACTTTTATGGTCAACCAATGCATATTGGCCACATTGGCTGTTTCCTTCATACTCTCTATAAATTCGTCTTTGTCAATTTTATTTTTAGTTCGGGCCTGCATTAGTTTCTTTACGTACTTAATGAAATTAAGGTAGATTTTGCGTTGGGTCTCACTTATCTTTTTATTGCGCTTAAGGTAATTGCTAAATGCTTCTACTAAAGAATTGAAAGGATCAATATCATTTAGCTCAAAATAGGTTTTTAGTAATAGTATTTTAGCATCTAGGTGATAATATATATCCTCTATGTCAACAGTTTGTAACAATCGAAGGGCTTTACTAAAGTCTCTGTTGTGGAAGTGCAGATTGGCTGTATTATATATATAGGTGTTGTCTCTAAACTCTGGTATTATTTTGCCCTTATAATTTTCTAGAAATTCTTTTGCAAATTCTGCTTGATCTAATCTTAAAGCTAGGGTAACTATATTTTTTACAGTACCTGGGCTAAGTTGTCCATTTAGGGTAAGTATGTTTTTCTTAAGTAGGGTTTTATATAGCTCTAACATTTCGTTTTGGTAACTCAGCTCCCCAGCACTTAGCCTTCTATTACAATAGTTGAGTGCGTGCATATACATATCTCTCAACTCATCCTCGGGAAATTCATCAGAGAATGGCTCTAATGCTTCTATAAGTATTTTATAGTGTTCTTTATTATCAGCATCTATAAATAGCATTACTATTCGTTTATAAATTCCGATAGCTGGAATATTTTCTAAGTCAATTTTACTCAATAGATTTAATATTTCTACTAAAAATAAGTTGTTATATGTTTCTTGAAATATGTCTTCCCTGTTTAATATGGCTGCACTATAGCGTAGGCGATTAGATAGATAGTAGAAGTCTAAATTATCAACCGCATCTTGCAAATTTTTATTTATGGCTCTGGGTGTTTGGTTTAAACTATGTAAGTAAGAATCACTCCCTATTAAGTGTTGGTTAAAGAAATACTCAACATTTCGCTTGTTGTTTTTTACTTGGAACTGCTTTGCCTCCTCTAGGCTTTGCTTAAAATGTTTATCCAGTCCCCTGTTATCATACGTTTGTAGTAATAAGTGTTTTTTATAAACTTCGTCTTTGTTAAATTCTTGCAGGGCAAGGAAACTTTCTAACAGTTTAAACAAATCTGTCATTACATATCGCAAGTCTTGTTCTCGCCAGTCATAGTGATTAAACAACAGGTTACCAACATTTTCCATAGCTATTTTGCTATCTTGAAATTCAGGGTGATACTTTCGTAAAATTCCTAATAATTTAATAACGTTTTCATTTTGATTGAAATAGGTTGAGTTTACATATCTATCAAACCACTTCATCTCGTGGCTATTCATTACCTGAAATAGGGCTATCAGTTTGCTTTTCTTCATTGGAATAAATATTATGCTATGGTTAATTATTTATATGTAGGGCTAATATAGAAATAATATTGATAAATAGAGTACCTACACACAAATACGAAACAACGATGGTTACACATAAATAATTATTAATCAACTATTTGTATTCCAAATTAAATTTATCAGGTCCTAAAAAGCATTGATTAAAAATTCCGATAAATTGGTGTTTATCTATGAAAATATTTGTGTGTATTTTTCTATTTTTGTTTTAGGATAGTTAATCGTAATGCTTTATGGAAATGGACGATGAAAATTATTAGATAATTCTACTCGGCTATCAACCAACGAAAAGGGCACTTATTACGTTTATATTCTTGCGACACATTTTATTAACAGTTTATACTTAACAGCGCGATGATGAAAAATACACTAAAAGTTTTTGGACTATTATCAATAGGCATAATGCTGAGTGTGTCAAGTTTTGGGCAAGTTTGCGATAAAGTACCTACTGATACTATTTCATCTAATTTAATCCAAGTTTGCGAAGGATCTCCTAATTCTCAATCATCAATTATGAGAGGTTGTATTGCCGTAGTATATATTGTTGACGATGTTAGAATGAAAGAACCAACTAAATTAATGGTAGTGGAAAAGCCAAAAGTTGAGCAAAAAGGGGAATCTAAAGTAATTCAGGAAACTGACGAAAGGTTCACCATCCGGCTATGCAATGTAATCCCTACTGGCGATTGTGAAAAAATGGTACTAACTTTTACCGACAATCAGTTCAATAGCTTAATAGAGTCATTAAAATACAATAAGAATACCTACGCTATAGATGTGGTAATCAGCAAAAAGGCTGGTAAAAAGAAAGTTATTTTCCCAATAGAGTGGAGAATAGTAGTAGAGGGGAATGTAGCAGGTATAAATGGAACTGATGACCAAGGGGTTTATAGTCCTAAAAATGAAATTGATTTGATTCCAGTCCAAGCAACTGGAACTGACAATAGCATAATCATATATCCAGCTAAAAACTATGCATTGGTACCAATATTTAATGGTAATAATGTATTAATAGATGTTAACATTAGTGTTTACCCTAATCCAACAGTAAATCTAATAAATATAAGCACGACCATACCGGTATCTGGTTTAAATGTAAGTGTATTAGCTAGTGACGGTAAAATGGTAATACCAAATGCAAATAGGCAGAATGAAGGAAGCTTATTTACCGTAGATGTAGCTAACCTGTCTGCTGGTGTTTATTACCTGCACCTAACAGGTGGAGGCATATTGAAAACAGAAAGATTTGTTAAGAATTAATAACATAAAAAAAACCCCTACATCTAATTTAACGGGTTGATGTAGGGGAGATATTTAAGAATAGTTTCTCCTGTTTTTAGTTTCTTGTTGTTTCGTGTTGCATTGATACCTACCATTCAAACTGGTGGGTATTGTTATTTACAGGTCTTTTACTTTCTTAATCTTGCAATTTACATCATTTTACCGATAATACTTCCTAAATCTAGACCAGGAATGTTCGGTAAATTTTCAGAGATGCTATCACTCATTTTTTGCTTTACGGTAGTTCCTGCCGTGTCTAATGCAGCATTTAGCACAGCCTTTAATCTATTTTCTTGCTCGGCTTTATCTAAAGTGGTAAAACCCTCTGTCAATTCAAATTTTTCAATGGTATTGCTGCCCCTTATTTCAAGCAATATACCATCTGCCTCATATTGAGTTATTATCTGTGAAGCTTCCTCACGACTTACAGATAATTTTTCTTTCATTTCGCTCAGTCCGCCTTTACCGGACAACATATCGAATATTGACATACTTATAGTTTTATGATGTTAATGTGAATTTAAATGCAAATAATACATTTACAATGGAAGGCAAAAATATGTTTAGCTAATTAATTTATAGAGCAGTATTAATTATTAGTTTTAGTTGACAATAGTAAATTTATAATATGGTTTAACTTCGCAGAACTTCACCGTTCTAAGATATACTGCAACCATACATTTGTGAGACGTATTGATTACTGGAAACTAATACATAAGTACATTCCACCCACCAGTTTATGTCACTGCATATACGTGCCTCACGTAGTTAGGGTAACGGCTAAAGCCTTAGAAATAGCGCATAGGCTAAACCTGCCTGAAGATCAAATTCAGTTTATAGAGGAAGCCTGTATGTTACACGATATTGGTATAGTTAAGGTGAATTCTGTAAAAATTGGTTGCCACGGGGAATTACCATACGTTCAGCACATAATAGAAGGTAAGCGAATACTGATAGAGGAAGGCTACCCTGAGCACGCACGTGTTGCAGAAAACCACTTAGGTGTAGGTGGCTTAACAGCCTTAGAAATTATAGAGGGTAAAATGCCACTACCTCACAAAGACATATTGTGTGAAGCCTTACCAGATAAAATTATTAGCTATGCTGACCTGTGGTTTAGTAAAAACCCAACTAAAGTTTTTGTAGAGAAAGATTTGAAACAAGTACGTGATAAGGTTAAAAACTATGGTCGCAGACAAGAACGTGTTTTTAAAGAAATGTATCAGCAGTTTGAGGGCAAGAGCTTCAAAGATTAGTTTCTATTAAGCTAAACTATTGCTCCACCCAAATTTTAATAATTCCAGTATTGCTCAATGTACTGCTCAGGTCAATTTCTCGGCTGCGCAGGCTTTCGTCTATTAGGGTTAGGTGTGCTGTGTTTGGTGGCACTTCGCCTAAATCAAGTGCGTGCAAGGCTATGTAGTTCCATCCGGGTTGCAGATTTATATATATATCCTTAGGTTTTTTACGTACCCTATATTTCTTCAGAACGAATTCTCCATTTAGTATCAGGCTAATGTGATCCCGATCCTCTTGTTTATCGTCATATATTTTCAGTCGGACTATTCTGCTTTGGCTTTGCCACTCTGCATCTACCTTTACACTCCTGCCCAATACTTCAATAGGTATTATTTCTTTGGTTTCACTATCCAGCTTCACGCGTTCTTTACTTATTGATATGTAGTCTATGGCATCTGGCGAGGTCTCATATAATGCAAAGTGTTCGGGTAAATATGGGCTACTTACTTCACGTAATTGTACATCATCAAAGAAATAGTACGCCATTGGTTGTGCCTGAGTCGCCCCAGCGTATATAAATTCTAATAGTGAATCGTCTGGTATCCAGCACCCTATGGTGAGGTAGTGCCAAGGTTTGTCTGAATTGTTGGTTATATTCCAACTGAATTGCCGCCAATATCTGGTAAATACTGGGTCTATTGTTCGGTATGGTGTATTTAAAAGTAGTGGTTCGTGAATTAATTGACTAGGTGGCCCTTCACTAAAATATACCCCAATACCATTTATACCAGCCTTGCCATAGTAGTCATTCAAACCATTAGTTACCTGCATACTATATGCATAGTAGTGACCTGGCTGTATAGGTTTATCGAGTTTTACTGTAATGTATTCTCTGAAGTTAGGTACATACCTGTTATACATCAACAGGCCAGCTATACGTTTACCAGTATAGGGCTGTACTTTACCAAAGTAACTCTCCGGAAGTGCAGCCTTATTGGTACCCTCCTTACTAAGATAGTCTGGGGTCGCACTTGGGAAGAAAAATCCAGGAGCAGCACTGCGCCAATACTTTAGCTTGGTGTAGTCAGCATCGTTCATTGGTTCACCGTAGCAATCTTCAAAATCACCATTGGGCACCAAGTTAATTTGTGCCAATAGTGTCCCTGAGGTAGCAAATAATACCCAAATAAGCAGGAATCCCTGTGATAAACGAAACATTGTTGCAAAAATACAAATGCAGTTGCTGCATTTTTCTGCAAAATGTCTAGGCAACTTACAAATAGATATAAACAAGGTTTTACATTCTGAACCTTGTTGTGGACAATTTCTTTGGGAAAGAGTTACAGAAATGGACAAAAAAATGCCCAATCATTCTTGCTTAGGCACTTGTATGAAAGTAATTATTACTATTTTATTTTCACTGAAACTTTAGTGGTTGTTTTTATTGGAATTTCACCATTAAATCTGTTTACAGTTGCATTATTGGTCAAACCACTTTTTGTAATTCGGAAATAATATTTTAGCGGTGCTAGGTTTTTAATAGTAGATACTCCGTTTGCACCAGTTATGCCAATATTTAATGCGTTAATGTTTTGGGTATAATCATATTGGTCTTTAAACAAGGCTACCTGCGCACCCTCAACTAATGCGTCGTTATTTGCATTAATTACAGTGAACTCAAGTGTACCAGTGGTGTCACTCGCATTAACCCCCCCAGTAGTAGTTGGTTTTATAGTAGTATCCTCTTTTTTACAAGATGGTGATAAGGCTAAGCCTACGCCAATAATGGCAACAATTAGTAGATTACGTATCATCAGATTAAAATTTATTTACTCAGTTTAGTTGGCAATTTAAGGAATTACCCCCTAAAAATAGTTAATTGGCGGGAAAACAATAGTTACTTAAATTGTTATAGAGATATTAGTACAGAGTTTGCATACAAAATATTTAAACTCTTTACAGTTATACTTACAATTAGATTATTATGATTACCCTGATAGCAGGAACCAATAGACCAGAAAGCAATACCAGAAGGGTAGTAAATTATTACAGCGAATTGTTGCAAGAAAGACAAATGGCTCACCAAATACTTGACTTGTGTGATTTGCCCGCAGACTTTGCCTATACATCTGTGTTTCACCCAGACGGAAACAGTCCAAATATGCAGCCTTTTATTGATTTAATTAATCACTCAACAGCTGTTATTATGGTAGTACCAGAATATAACGGCTCATTCCCTGGTGTATTAAAATCGTTTATTGATGGTTTAAACTGGCCTACTTCACTATCAGATAAGGTTATAGCTTTAACTGGAATAAGCACTGGCGTAATGGGTGGTGCATTGGCACTAAGTCATTTAACTGATGTACTTCATTATTATAAGGCTAATGTCTTGCCTTATAAACCAAGATTAGCTGCAATACATAGGAACATTAGTGAAAATGGAATAACAAATGCCCTTTATATTCAATTGATAAATGATCAATTATCAGCGCTTGAGCGGCATTTGCACCACGATTTGACTGCGTAATACTCCATTTACTTGTTCCGTTTACTTATATATTTGCCTTATTTTGCAGGCTGATGCAATTCAATAAAGCCTCAGCCAAAATTTTAAAATAAGCGTGATACAGGGTAGAAGAGATTTAATGAAGGGCTTGGGACTAGTTAAGAACAAAGCAAACCTATACAAATCGCACATACCCCAAGGCTATCAGTATCAAACTGAGAATTCAGTTAAAGCAGTCCCTTCCAAATCTATAAATTGGCTAAATGCAATCCTTAAGTTATTTAGCTATACGGGCATTATGTTGGCTGTAGTACTTGGATTGTATTTAGCTATAGATAATAACTTATTTTGGCTTTTTGGTAAATCACCTTCAATAAGTGCTCTAGAGAATCCTGAACTAGAACTGGCCAGCGAAGTATATACCATAGACCATAAAAGCCTTGGTAAATACTATACTTCAAATAGAAGCCCAATCACTTATAAACGACTAAGTCCATCACTAGTTAATGCACTAGTAGCTACTGAAGATGTTCGTTTTTATGAGCATTCTGGAATAGACTTTCAGTCACTTCCCAGTATAGTATTGTATAAGCTGAAGGGTGACCGCAGAGGGGCAAGTACCCTAACTCAACAATTGGCTAAAAATATGTACCGAACCAGAACGGGTGCCAGTATGGGCTTACTCGGCGATGTCCCAGTATTGGGTACAGGCTTAAGTAAACTAAAAGAATGGATAACAGCTATAAAATTGGAGCGTCGATTTAGCAAAGATGAATTGATAACTATGTACCTAAATACAGTAGATTTTGGTGCAAATAGTTTTGGAATAAAAACAGCCTGTAAGACATTTTTTAATACAAGCCCAGATAGCCTGACCATTGGGCAATGTGCTACACTAGTTGGATTGTTAAAGGCACCGACAACCTATAGTCCGATATTAGATAGTGCCCGTAGTAAAGAGCGTAGAAATATAGTCTTGGCGCAAATGTTAAAGTATAAAAAAATTAATAATGCCCAATATAAGCTGGCCAAAAGAAGTGGAATTGACCTAGAAATTCACATAGAAAATCCGGCTGATGGACCTGCCACATATTTCAGAGGAGTATTGAATAACGAGCTAAAAGAAATATGTAAGGGTTTAGGTAAAGACCTATACACTAGTGGCTTAAAAATATACACTACCATTGATAGCAAATGGCAAAAACACGCAGAACAGGCTGTTCAAGAGCAGATGAAAGACCTGCAAAAGAAATTTGACGCACACTGGCGGGGTAGAAAACCTTGGGTAAATGAACGTGGTCAAGAAATAACTTGGTTCCTAGACAGTGCTATAATGCGACTGGACTATTATAAGCACTTGATGAAGAAATTCAATGGTGATAAAGTAAGGGTAATGGCTACACTGAATGTGAAAAAACCAATGAAAGTATTTGCCTGGAACCCCAATAATAAGGCTAATGATATAAATGATCAACAGCCTAATGAAAAAGAGGTAGAAATGAGTAGTATGGATAGTTTGGGTTACTATAAGCAGTTACTAAATGCTGGGTTTTTAGCAATGGACTATCGCAGTGGGCAGGTTAAGGCTTGGGTAGGTGGCATTGACTACCAATATTTTAAATTTGATCACGTAAAGCAAAGCAAACGCCAACCAGGTAGTACATTTAAGCCAATATTATACGCTACTGCACTAGAGAAAGGTGATGCCCTACACCCAAATGGCTACAGCCCTTGCGATACCATTCGTGATAGACAAGTTACTGTTCGATATATAGAGCACAATGAAGTAAAAACTTGGAATCCGCATAATGCTGATGGCGTGTTTACAGGTGCTTGGAATACGCTAAGGCAAGCTATGGCTAAATCTATAAATAGTATAGCTGCACAAATGTCTAATCGAGTAGGTTGGGTAAATGTGATAGAGATGGCACATAAACTTGGCATAACCAGTCCACTAGACTCTGTACCAAGTGTGGCACTAGGTAGTAGCGATGTAAATGTATTTGAAATGGTAAATGCCTACTGCACATTTATGAATGGAGGCGTGCACATAGAGCCAACATTTATAGTGAAAATAGAAGACAGATATGGTAGGGTAATATACGAACCCAGACCTAAGCGAACCCGTGCAATGAGTGAGGAAAATGCTTGGTTAATGACTTATATGTTATTGGGCGGCACCAGAGAAGCAGGGGGTACCAGTCAGGCATTGTTTCAGCGTAAAATATTTATGAGTAATGACATTGGTGGTAAAACCGGAACCAGCAGCAATCATAGCGATGGTTGGTTTATGGGTGTCACTAAAGACTTGGTTGCAGGTACTTGGGTAGGTGGAGAAGATAGGGCTGTCCACTTTCGCAGTGGCCAACAGGGAGAGGGTAGTAAAACCGCCTTGCCCATATTTGGTGCATTTATAGAGCGAATGTATAAAGATAGAACTACTGGCGTAACGATGGGATTCTTCCCAAAACCAACTGTAAATGTAACAAAACCCCACAATTGTGAAAATAGGTATCGCGCACCAAAACCCCAATCGGACAGTACTAAAATAATAGAGGGCGACAGTACCACCGCTGTAGAAAGTATAGGGTAAGATGAAATAAAGAAGTTGCTTTATGAGATTTGAATATTATTAATTTCAATCAATTAGTATCACATTAATCAAACTTTTATTTCACATTTTATTATAATTTATAAACGAGAATTAAAACTAAATGCTAGCCAACATTTTTAGAGTATAAACTGGTTACAGATTAATAAATTATCAAAATTGTCCTAAATTTTTAACTTATAACAATGTTTCTATTTCCCTCCCTAATTTCTAAAACCTAATATTGATCTACACCTTTTTTGAACTCGAAGGATTTCATTTATTTGATTTTTTGTAAATAGTGTTCTTT
>JAWXCF010000113.1:0-3345 GCA_034440515.1 Bacteroidota bacterium | reverse complement strand
GTTAAATAGTAAATATGGTTACTATTATTACTTTTGATATTAAGTGTTTATGACTTGAGTGACTCTAATTCCTCATTCACATTCTCCCACTCATTCATTTTAATGTTAAGTTTTTGGTCTATTTGCTGATATTGACGAGATAAATCTATTTGGTCTAACGCACTCGTTGTGCTATTTATTTTCTTCTCCATTGCAGCTTTTTCTGCTTCTATCACTTGAATTTCATCCTCGACTTGTTTTATCTTTTTATCTAACTTTTTACGTTGATTATCCAATGATTTTTGTTGGTCGCGGCTCAATTCTTTTTTTACCTCTGCACTTTCCTTTTTTACTGCCTTCTTTTCCTTGGGCTCATCGAGAGTTTCTATTTTATTCTCACGCAAGTAGTCATATATATCGCCAGCGTATTCTTTTATTTTCCCGTGTCTGAATGCGAATACTCTATTGGTTAATCCCTGCATAAAATCTCTATCGTGACTTACCAGTATTAATGCACCTCCGTATTTGCTTAAGGCTTCTTTTAGTACAGCCTTACTCATCATATCAAGGTGATTTGTGGGCTCATCCATTACCAATAGGTTTACAGGTCTTAGCAATAGCTTGGCTAAAGCTAATCTTGCTTTTTCACCACCACTTAATATTTTTACTTTCTTCTCTACACTATCACCACTAAATAGGAATGCCCCAAGTAAGCTTCTTACTTTTAGTCGCATATCTCCCACTGCTTCATCATCTATGGTCTGTAGTACGGTCTTATTCCCATCTAGTTCTTCAGCTTGATTTTGCGCATAGTATCCTATTTGAACATTATGCCCAAATTCTATTAGACCACCGCTAGCTTTATCTACATTAGCTAATATTTTACTTAGTGTAGATTTACCCTCACCATTTCTTCCTACAAATGCTATTTTGTCTTGTCTATTTATATCAAACTCTAGTCCTTTTAGTACTTGTAGGTCAGCAAAGTTTTTCTCAACATCTACTGCGTGTACGGCAACCTGGCCACTTCTAGGTGGCTCTGGAAATCTAAAACGCATAGCGGTTACTTCGTCATTGTCTATTTCTATTCTTTCTATCTTGTCTATTTGCTTTTGCTTGCTTTGTGCTTGGGTTGCCTTACTAGCCTTAGCCTTAAACCGCTCTACAAATCGCTCCATATCAGCTATTTGCTTATCTTGATTAATTTTAGCAGATTCTTGCATTGCTCTACGCTCTGCCCTTAGCTCTACATATTTACTGTAGGCACACTTATAGTCTTCTACTCTGCCATTTATTATTTCTATAGTTCTGTTAGTTACAGCATCTAGAAATATTTTATCGTGGCTCACCATTACTATGGCACTATTGTAGGTTTTTAAGAAATTTTCTAACCACTGTACAGATTCTATATCCAAGTGGTTAGTAGGCTCATCTAATAGTACTAAATCAGGACGTTTAAGTAATATTTTAGCCAACTCTATACGCATACGCCAGCCACCACTGAACTCTTGCGTGAAACGGTCAAAGTCTTTACGTTCGAATCCCAAACCCAAAAGTATTTTTTCAGTTTCTCCCTCCATTTCATAACCGCCACCTATCCTAAATTTCTCCTCTAGGTCGTGGTGTCTGGTTAATAGGTCTAAGAATTCGTTTGAGGAGGTATCTGTGGTTGTGCTAATTTTGTGAGCAACCTCATCCATTTCTTTTGAGGTTTTTTGCAATTCATCAAACGCAGTTAAGGTTTCCTGCATTACAGTCAACCCATCACGGTGATTCATTTCCTGTGGCAAATATCCTAGATTAAAGTCTGTAGGTTTACTTATTTCGCCACTTTCAGCTACTTGCGTACCTGCTAATATTTTTAGCATAGTACTCTTACCAGCCCCGTTTTTACCGACCAGACCTATGTGGTCATCGGCATTAATTAGGTATGAGACATCATCAAACAGGAACCTTCCACTAAAGTATATGGATAATTTATTAACTGATAGCATTGCGGGCGCAAAGGTACACCCAATTCATCGTTTTATAAAGTAGGTAGTTTATAAGGTCTTCAGTTTCCTGTATTAGCTATGGAATAACGGATATTTTGTTTATATGGCTTATTTATTCTCATATTAGTTAAATATGATTAGTTAGTATAGGATATTTATTCCCAAATTAATCAAATCGCCTTGAAATAATTATTAATATGGGAATTCTCATTAATTATTAATTTTGAATTTAAATGTCAATTTGAGTTGTAAATTCTGTTGCAGAAAAGTGTTCATTAAGCAATAAAATCGCAAAATTACGAATATGCATCATTTTGCTTTTCTAACAAATACCCAATCAGACTTGGCGCGAGGGCTTATTTGAATGAAGAGATAGACTTTTTGGATTTCAATAGAACCCCAATATTAAATAGTGCTATTCCCATTGTCCGATTTTTTAGAATTTCTTATGATGAAATAGAGCGTGACTATTTATTCTCTAAAGACTGATATCAATGCCAATATTCTGGCTTAAAATTATTTACCTTACCTTTCTTAATTCTGATATCTGCATTTACTGACTCATTTCCAATTTTTAAAAATGCCAAATATCCCAATGCAATTTAACCATCAGGGTGTATGGACATTCTTCCCTTCTCCAGACCATATGTTGCCACTTTGCAGGGGAGGAAGTAATTCAATAGATAATTTGATACAACTTCTACCACATTAAACACAATTAAAAGTTAATACTATATAAGAAATGGGTTGGAGTATTTAGAAAGGTGTGGACAAAACGTGGGATGGCGGGCAATCTGTATTTTTAGATTTTTTTGAAAATGATAGTTTAAAGAAAGAACTGATTAACAGGACAATAATACAGTCATTACTTCACAATAAGATTAGGGTCGAAAATTATTTTGCAAAATGGCCAAAAGCACTTTCTTCAAATAATTCTAACAAAAGTTTTAGTGTTAAAGATAAAATTAATCTTAAAAATGTAAGAGCTCTTCAAACTAACCTAAGAATAGAAATAAAAGCAAAAGCTTTACCCATAAAACAAGATAACTTTTCAATACTGACAACAAACCAACAATTTCCTCCCGAAGCACCAATCACTCTTACTAAAGAGCTCATAATAGGAGCACATACTTTCTCTGAGACAATTGCAGAAGAGGATTTAAAAAGCTTTCCAATAGGTTCAATTGGATATATCAAGTCTAGTGGAAATAGAGTCATTGCACTTTATAAAGATGAAAGGGTTTTGTACTATTTCTCTGATATTGAAAATTTCTCATTAAAATTTTTAACTAAACCTTTAAATGTTATTATGACAACATTGATTGAAAATAAAATTAATAAAATATTTGAGTTAAGTATTGAAGCCTGTAGT
>JAWXCF010000112.1:0-9739 GCA_034440515.1 Bacteroidota bacterium | reverse complement strand
TTCGACAAAATAGGCACGAATCTTTTCAAGAGAAATTACTACATTTTTATCTTCCTTAAACGTTTGTTTCCAAGGCGAACCTATCTTATGGGTCCAGTTTGACAATTGCAAAGCAGTAAAATTTTTAAATGTTTCCCAAACTACTAATATTGAATTTATTTCAATTCGGCTGATTGTATTATTATCGTAAATCTGCCAAACTATATCGTCAGCAGGTATTGAAACTGGTCCATAAGTCTTGAAAAGTTTGAAAATATTAGGAACAACAGGTCCATATCGCCAAGCTTGAATTTCATCGGGAAACAAGGCAATATTATGTATTACCAAATGAAAGCCTTGGGCAATATATAGTAATTTTTGGAGCATTAAGTGTGAAATACCTCTTTGATCCACACTAGAGAAAAGCATAAAATACTTAGATGCAGTGATAGCTTGTGTCATAATTCAATACTAAATTAATGTGGATATGTGTATATCTTTAATGCAATTTATGCAAAACTAATGCAACTAGTACAAGTTAGGTTTGAATATAGATTTGATTTAAATTATTAATTACTCATTTATTTATTGCTTTTAATACATCTTTCTACTATCCCACAATTTCTCAACTCTATTCCTCTATCATATTGTGATATACGTTTTGTACATCATCATCTTCTTCTAATCGCTCTATTAGGGCATAAACTTCCTCCATTTGCTCGTCTGATAATTCCACCAGGGTAGATGGAATTCTAAGTAATTCACTGCTGGTCGGTTCTATGTTTCGTTCCTCTAGTGCCTTTTGCATTGCACCAAATTCTGTAAATGGAACAATAACTTCAAACGCGTCTTCGTGTAGTTTAAAGTCATCTGCGCCTGCATCTATTAATTCTAGCTCCATCTCTTCGATATTTAGTCCCTCAAGTGGTAACATAAATATTCCTTTTCTATCAAACATAAAGGCAAGAGAACCACTATTTCCCAATACGCCCCCCTTTTTATTGAAGTGGTTGCGAATATTGGCTACTGTACGTACGTTATTATCAGTTGCGCACTCTACCATTAGGGCAACACCGTGTGGTCCCTTGCCTTCAAATAGAGTCTCCTCATAGTCCTTTTCATCTTTGCTAGTTGCTCTTTTTATGGCGCCTTCTATTCTGTCTTTGGGCATATTTACCCCTTTAGCATTTGCAATTGCAGCCCTAAGTCTTGGATTAGTATCTGGTTCAGGTCCGCCAGCCTTTGCAGCAATAGCTATTTCTTTACCTATTCGGGTAAAAGCTTTCGACATTTTATCCCATCTTTTTAACTTTCTGTCTTTTCTAAATTCAAATGCGCGTCCCATAATGCAGAGGTAATTAAAATATAATTTAAAGAAGCACTATTGCCGAATCAATTATGCTGTAATTCAAATGCAAATATGGAATATATGGATGTAATAAACCGTAAAATTGTTAAGATATAAACATAAGAAAAGGGGTCAACACAACGGCCATACCCCTTCTCAATTGCCAAAATATCAAAACTACAACTGCCAACTTTGATGCTCTATTTTCATAAAGCATACTTCAAATGTATTGGTAGTGAATAAAGTAAAATTGTTAAAAATTTTCCAAATCTTACGCTTTCAAATCGCTATTTTCTTTATTTTTGTAATCTCAATATATTGATAGACAGCAATATAATATATTCATATTTTGAGGAAATGTTACTTTAATGCGCAGGCCTCCATTATTATACCCGACTCTGGCACTTATAGCTGGCATTTTACTGGGCAATAGTCTGTCTCCTATATACCAATTAGAATACTCCCTATTAATTCTTTGCATTATATTGGGAATTGTATATTGGAATTTAACGGCCCGAATTGCCCCAGACAAACTAAAACTTACTTGGACTAGAAACTATTATCTACTTATAATTGCATTTATTTGTATTGGAGTTTCAGTTTCGCAATTACATAATAAAAAGAGCCAATATTTACCCGAATTATGCAAAGATTGTGAATCTGTTATTCGCATTACCGATTTGCCAAATGTTTATTTGAATGGTAAGGCAAGCATCAATGCAGAACTAATTGCCAACTTTCACGATACTAGTATTACCAGATATGGCATTAAACTAAAACTATACACTGATCAACAAACAGCAGAAAAACTGAAATATGGAGACTTAATTCAAACCCAAACACCTGTTAAGCCAATAATCTCTAAATCTCTACCTGGACAATTTGATCAAGCCAAATATGCTAGAAATAGAAATATAAGGTATTCAATTAATATTAGTGAAGCTGACTACGAATTAATTGGGAATCAGGCTAATAAGTTTTACTCGGTATTTATTCAGTCTAAACTAGCGGTAAATAAATTTATAGATGAATTGGCTATAAACTCAAATTATTCTGCCATAATAAAGGCTTTAATCACAGGAGATGACTCTGGAATAGATGCCGAAACCTATGGTGTATTTGCCAATACAGGTACAGTACACGTGCTGAGTGTGTCTGGGTTTCACCTTGGAGTAATACTCATTTTGTTGCAATTTATGTTTCGAGGTTTAACAGGATTGCAATGGCTAAAGAGTCTGCTTATAATCAGCATATTGTGGGCATTTGCATTATTTACAGGTGCTGCAGCTCCCATAGTTCGGGCGGCTATTATGTTTAGTATTATAGAATTGGCTCGGGTATTTGATAAGCCAACACAGGGTCTGAACTCATTATGTTTGGCAGCCTTGCTCATATTACTCATTGACAATACACAGCTGTTTGATTTAGGCTTTCAGTTAAGTTTTACTGCATTAGGGGGTATATTGGTTTGGACTAAGCCGATATCTAAATACTGGCCCACACACAATAGTGTCGGCATCTGGATTAGAGATTTAAGCGCTGCAGGTATTGCAGCTCAGTTAGCTACTTTACCCATTAGTTTATACTATTTCCATCAATTTCCTTGGTTGTTTATACCTGCTAATATGTTGGTCATTCCTCTGAGTAGTTTGTTATTGATATTACTACCAGTAACCTTAGCATTATCTAGCTGGGTTCAGATTGTCTTGGTTCCTATTGGACTTTTAATTAAGATAATAATTATTCCGCTTACTTATTTAGCATCAGCCACTTGGTCGGTGTGGCAGGGTATTTATTTGTCTGGTGTAGAGTGTGTTTTATTGGGGGTATTCATCGTATTTCTATTTATGAGCGGGCGTATAAGGCGTGTTGCCTACTGGCAAATTAGTTATACGGCACTAGCTGTAATGTTCATAGTACATACTTTTCTAATGATAGATTCAGCAAGAACAATAAAAATTAGCTATCAAAATACCTTTGAGAACAAATTGATAATAGTCAACACCAGCAAGAAAATGTTGGTATATGGCACCAAGCCAATTGATAGTGCTACACTAACCAGATACATACTACCCTATGCAAATTCCCAATATTTACGTGTAAAGCAAGTTGAGCTGAGCATTATTGCAGCAGGTAACTATAAAATTGGAAAATCTAATGAAATAATCAAGATTAATACGGCAACCTATAATGGTTTTGTTTGCCTAAATGCAGATACTTTGCGTGGTACTTTAGTAGCGCAGAAACTACATTTGTAACGAAACTTTGCACAGCACTATGACAACAGTATTGGTAGACAACGGCCCCACAGGCATTAGGTATATTAAGTTAAATAGACCAGAAAAGCGAAATGCCTTAAGCCCAGAATTAATAGAAAATTTAAATATAGCGCTAACAGAAGCCAATGATGATGAAACTGTTCGCGTTGTTATATTGGCTGCTGTAGGTCAGGCGTTTAGTGCCGGCGCAGACTTAGTCTATTTGCAACAGTTACAAAACAACTCTTATCAAGAAAACCTAGAGGATAGTACTAAGCTAAAGGAACTGTTTCAATTAATATATACTCATAGAAAGGTAATTATAGCCCAAGTAGAGGGTCACGCCATAGCAGGAGGTTGTGGACTGGCTACAGTTTGCGATATGGTATATAGCGTACCAGGTGCACAATACGGATATACAGAAGTAAAAATAGGATTTATACCTGCCATAGTTATGTTTTATTTACTGCGAAAAATTGGGGAGTCTCGTACCCGTGAATTACTGTTAACAGGTAAACTAATAGATGCAAATACGGCTATGCAATATGGTATGATAAACTATATATGCCCAGCGAATGAGATAACTGAAATTGTACTAAAGCAAGCAATAGAAATTGCCCAACAGACATCACCTGCGAGTATCAGAATGACCAGACAAATGATGGCAGATATTCAAAATATGGATGCCTACAGTGGTCCTAGCTTTGCTGCCGAACAAAATGCACTGGCTAGGGGTACAGAAGACTGCCAACGTGGAATAGCAGCATTCTTAAATAAAGAGAAGATTAGTTGGTCGTAGCCAAGGCAAGCGCCTGAGTTAGCTCTTCATCACTTGTTTGCCAGCTATAGCGAATGTTACTTACTCCCGTTGTACTACGCAATACAGTGAGGTGTACATTTATCTGTTCCTTCATAGACTCTACGTGGGTAATAATGCCCACACATCTACCCTCTGTCCTTAAATCATTTAGGGTATTCATTATCAATTCAAGTACAGAATTGTCTAGGGTTCCAAATCCTTCATCTAGGAAAAAAAACTGTTGTACGATTCCCAATTGCGATTGTACAATTTTAGACAGTGCTAATGCCATACATAGGCTTATCTGAAATGTTTGCCCTCCGCTAAGGGTAGAAACAGGTCGTAATTTTCCAGAATTCAATAAATCTTTAATCTTAAGTTTATCTCCCTCAAACTCAAGTAACAGACCTACATTTAGTTTTATAAGTCGATCGTTGGCAATTGTGATAATCTTTTGCAGGTAATATAAGCTAATGAAGGTTTGCAGTTGCCCCCCTTTTAGCGTTGTTAACAGACTATCTACCACAGCTAATTGTGAACTGGTTTTAGCAATATTTTCATTTAAATTTTTAGACTCCTTTTTATTTTTAACAAAAACTGTTATTTTATTTTTCAGGTTGGCAGATTCTTCATTTTCCTTATCTAAAATTTCTTTATTTTTTGATATATCTGCTTGTACGCTAATCAGTAATTCAGGTTGGTAGTCTGAGCTTTCTCTCCATTTATTTATACCAGCCAATATTATTTGCTGCTTATTTAATTCTTCAAAGTATTCTATAAGGCTATTTTTTACAGCATTTCTATTGTCATCAACTGCAAGTATTATTTGTAAGTCAGCTATTGAATCTATATTATTTTCTGCCAATAGTTTACTTAGTTGAGCTTCATATTTTTGGTTCTCATTTTTTGCTCGTTTAGCTTGCTCAGTTTGACCTTGTAGCAATCCTTTTACATTATCTATGTCAGAGGTTGTTTCTTTTAACTTTTTGTTGAATTTTTCATAGTTTGTTTTAGAATTTAATATTTTCTCTAAATTTCCCTGTATTTCAATGTCAATCTCCTCAGGGTTTCTCTTTAAATCAGACGGTTGTATGTAGCTGTTAAATTGCGCTGTAAGTCCGTCACATTGTGTTTGTAGCTGAGTTTGTAGTTTGTTATTTTCAGCAGCATTGTCCTTTATTTTTCCTTGATGATCAGTTTCAGTTTCTATTGATTTGGTTAAGTCAGTTATGCTTTTGTTTAATTTATCTATCTTATTCTCTACCTCTTTTCTTGTATTTTTTAATTCTGTGAAATCTTGATTAATTAGAATTGTTATTTCACTAGGCAAATCAACTAAATAGGTATTGAATAATGATTGGTGATTTTTTATATGGGTTTGACATACTAATATTTCTGTATCAAGATTTTCTAAAGAATTCTTAAAAGAAATTAGATTTATATGTTTAATTTTATCCCTCCGCTTGTTTGCTTTGTCTATTTCTTCATTGCATTTTTTTATTTCTTGTTTCACATCAGCTATTTCGTGCAAAGTACCAGGGTGTTGTAGTGATCCGCAAAGTGGGCATCCTTCACCATCAACTAAATTCTCGCGGTATTGTCGCAAGCCCTCTTCTATTTGATGAATTCTTAATTGGTTTTTATTTTCAAGTATGTGATTGTCACATTTCTGTATTTTTTCATTTATCGCTGTATTTATTATTTGTACATCTTCTGTAAAGACTATGTTAACTGCTTGTAATTCTTGCTCTAGTTTTTTTATTTCATCAATTCTTTTAGTAGTTGTTTTCGCAACATTATTCTCGATATTTTGAATATTGATAGCTAAAGTTGATAATTTAGAATTGTACTCTACTAATTCTTCCCATATATTATTTGGAATTAACTGCTGATGCCAATTTTCTAGTTCTAGACGATGCGTGATTCTATTATTTGTGTTTACTTCCAATTCCTTGGCTATTGCATTTAATTCTTTCTTTTTTATATCGGCTGTTTCATTTGCTTTTTGCAATTCAGTATTAAGATCCAAATATTTTTTTAAATTATTTAGCTGGCTATTTTTTTGTGTTATTGAAAGGATTTTATCGTAGTTACCTTCAATTATTGGCTTTTCTATATTTAGCTTTTCTATTACTTCGTTAAAGGCATCTAAACTTGATTGAGACCCTTTTGCTGCGATTGTAATTTCACTATATGCTTTTACAGCTTTGTTATAATCGTTAAGTGGAACTTGAAATATGGCGTTTAACTTCTCATATCTTTCTATGTTAGCTCTTTTATCTTCATTTATAGTTAAATATTTTGAGTGTTCATCGTAATTTAACTTAGCCGCTAAAAGGCTTTTATATTTTAAATCTTCTTGGGTGTATTTGCCAAAGTTTTGATTTAGTGTGGTTTGCTTATCATTTAAACTTTTCAGCAAAATGTTCTTTAGCCTTAATTCTTCTTCCCAAGTTTCAAATTCCTCTTCATTTAAATTGCCCAGTTTACTTATTAGACTTTTATTTAGGTTTATACTAGACTCAAGGTTTAATTTTCTAGCCTTGGCTTGTGGGGTAACATCATACTTATCTAAGTCGAATATTTTCGCCATCATTTCGGCCCTTTTGGCGCCTTCTAAATGAAGAAACTTGTCAAACTCACCCTGCGGTAAAATGATTATTTTGGTAAAATTTTCATAGCTTAGCTTTAATATGTCGAGAATTGATGCATTTGTAACAGACTTTCTATGGTCATATATCGCAATTTTATTGCCTTCGTTATCAAATCTATACAGTTTAACTGTTCCTGGCTCAAACTCTTCATTCTTTTTTTTTCTCCTTTTTATGCTTCTTATAATCTCATAATTGCATTTTTCATTTGAATTTAATTCATAACCTTGGAAGCCAAAGCAAACCTGGAGTTCCTCGCTACTTAAATTAACCAATTCTTTACTATCACCCTTACTGCATTTCTCATATAGGGCGTAGGTTATCGCATCGATTATGGCGCTTTTTCCACTTCCTGTATTTCCGAATATACCGAAGAGATTGTCTTGCATCAATTCCTCAAAATCGATTTCGACAGCGTCTTTGTAAGATAAAAAACCAGTAATTGTAATGTATTTAGGTAGCATTTTTATAGACTTGGATTGTTAATGTTGGCGTAAAGTTATTAATTGTGCCATTATTTACGCAGAAAATTTTGAATTATCGTAACTAATAAATATATGCGATTAAATAAAAAACCCCAATACCATTTTGTGATATTGGGGCTCATTCATATTAATTATATGTGGTTTTCTATTGTTTAACAAACTTGATAGTGCTTGTTTGATTTTGATTGGTAACCTGAATGAAATAGGTACCAGCATCTAATATTTCAGTTTCAATCTTGATGTTTGAGTGTTTGCAATTAGCGAAATAAACTTCTTGTCCTTTTACATTTCTAATGCTTAATGTAGTTGGTGTCGTTATATTGCTATTCCAAGTAACGTTTAGCTCTTCACGTACAGGATTAGGGTATGCTGCCAAATTTAGGCTAACCTGACTACCTGATAATATACTTGCAGTTGTAACATTTATATTTTTAATGTTGCCCGGTGTGTAGTTGTAGTAACTACCACTGCCTGTAGTTTTTAAGCTTTGCCCACGCATCATATATTTACAATTTCCCAACACAGTATTGGCATCGGTATAGGTGGTTATGCTTTTTGGTAGTTTTGCAATTAGGCGCCAAGTTCCGTCATTTACAGATCTAAATACCGCAACGCTATCTATGTCAGTTGACCAGCTTGCATTTGGAGCCCAAGTTAATACAACTGTTTTGCCAATAGCATTTATAGATGCAGTTTCTATCGCTTTTCCATTTATGTGTAATCTTAGGCTGGGGTCACCCATCAGGTTTGGTGTAGTTACTCTGAATGAAGTGTCATTAAATATCAAATATCTGAAGTATTTGCCATAGTCCATTTGACTAACCCAAGTCGAATAACCAACAGTTTCACCAACTGCCATATGATGATATACCCACTGTGGCCTGCCACTCCAACAATTGGTTAAAGTGTAGCCTTTTGCAGCTATTACAGCACGTAGTATGTTATTGGTATTATCATAATCGCCAAAGTATGAGCCAAATAGCATATTAAATACTGAGAGAGTACTGTCTTTAGCATAGTCGCTGGTATTGCTCACGTTGCCGCAACTGGTATAACTACCTGGACCACAACCATAAGCAAATAGCCAAGATTGATTCTTAACATTAGCTAGATAATCTGAAGATAGATTTATATTATTGTTTCCAAATATTGCTGAAAAAGACTTTAATGCGCTGGCGGCAAATGCCTCACCACCCATTGGGCCAAACTTATCTACCACTAAACCTTTTTCTCTAGCAGTAAAGCCCATATTCCTAAAATTATGATCCTTATTTAAATATTGGCGAGTCAATTCAATTTCATTTAATGCGAATGCAGGCATATTGCTAAAGTCCACCCTGCCCACTTGCATTTCTAATGCACTAGGTAATATGGTTTGGTCAAATTTTCCGTCTTCGGGTATATTCTTATTCGCAGCTCTGGCCGGACTTTCTTCATATATGCTTATGTCTGACCATAACTCTGAGTTTATATCAGCATAATAAGCGTCTGCAGGCCAAGCTCCCTTATGGTCAGTATGCCCGTCTATATTAAAGTTGCCACTATATGGAACTGGTACGTGTCCTAATAGGAATATACTTTTCACACGAGTAGGTTGTGCAGTGTATTCTGCTGCTATTAACTTTTTTACATCAGTAACTAAATCCCTTCTACGGACATATATTGTTTTAAAATTCCAGCCGTCAGCTAGTATATCATTTTGAAGTCTGGTTATTTCTGAAGCTAAGGCAACTTTCAATGTATCGTCTATTACCAATAGCAAAATTCCCCTATCAGCAGGACTTGTTAGTTCTGCACCTACAATAGCATATCCAAATGTATTAGTAGAAGCTGAAGTACCTAGATTACCCTCTATTTTATATTCAACTGCTTGAGCAGGGTTTAGTAGATTTAGGTCAGTGTAGGTGGTGTCAGTTTGAGGAATAGTTGCAATTGCTTGACCCCAAGCGCCTGCATTTCTAGCTTTTCTATATATTTTGTATCCTGGGCTAAACACGTCAACATTTTTACGCCAGCGCAGGTTAACTTGATATTTTGTTCCAGATTTATTTACTGTTGCAGACAATTGAACTGCATAAGATGCTGTAGATGATTGCGCATAAGCACCGATACACATCGACAGCATAAGAACTAAGACTAGTAAAGTTTTTTTCATTTTTTCAATACTTGCATCAAATATCCGTAATAAAATCAATATAAATTACCACTTCAATTACCAC
>JAWXCF010000111.1:0-47810 GCA_034440515.1 Bacteroidota bacterium | reverse complement strand
TCGTAATATGATGAATTCAAGAGTCATTATATACTATTCTTTCAATAATTTTCTGTTTTAAATCTTATACCCTACTACTCTAACCACTCAATTTTATACTTTTTTCTATCTAATTCCTTAATTACTTTGAAATCTTTAATTTCTACACTGAAGAAGAATAAATAAATTGGTTGCACAACTAAATCAATGTTTACGGTGGTTCTAGTTGATTCTAAATATAATACGTTAATGGTCTTAGTTCCAATTACGTAATCATTAATTACTTTTACTCGTTCATCAAATCTGGTGAAATCGTCATTACGATCATCAAACCAAAATGAATAAGCATCATCATACATCATCAATTCTTGGCTAGAATTATTAACATCTTCAGCTAAAACTTTACCCCCGATAATTTCAAAATCATCAATTGGATCTCTAGCTGTTTTTTTATAAAATGTATCTTTAAAACTCGCATTCAAAAACACCCCTTCTATTCCATTCAACTTAATTATGAAGGCAAACTTTCGCTTATGCAGTTTAAAAATGCCCCGTTCTGGTGTAATTATCTTACCGTCTTGCTCAATTTCAATATCAAAGCTTTGCTCAACTTTGTTAACGAAAGATGTCAAACTAAAAAAGCAAAGACAAATAAAAATATTCCTAGCTAATACCATTATAAAAAAAGTAATAATCTTTCATCCTCCTCCCGAACTTACCTAATAAAAAAGCTTTGTAATATATTCATAAATATTTGAGCTAGTTGAGAATTTCTTTCTCTAGTTACTCTTTTTTCGTCTTCTGTTCTTTGTCTTTTTATAACATTAATAGTTAAACTGAAACAGGTGGTTTTGTTAGTTGGTGCTTCGGCTCGTACATATAGTGTGGTGCTTTTTTTCAATCCTATTATTATTCGTTTGCCCCTTGCCACAGCAATTCCCCCACATTCATTATTATACCATACCCATTCTGCATTTTCACCTAAATATCCACCATTTACTACTAGTGTATCTTTTTCATTTCGATATACTTCAGCACTACCTGATATACCCTCTGGTGCTATGCTTTCTTTATTTACAGCAATAGAATGCTCAAAAAATTTAGACAAAAGCTTAGTACCCTCTGCCCTCAAATAATAAGTAATATTTTTTTTTGGAAATACATTTATCGACCTTCCCTCACCTATTTTAGTGCTACCCGTATCACTATACCATACCCAATTAGCTCCTATACCTAATACGCCTCCATCTACATATAACTCTGTAGTATCACCTAGATTAATGTTAGTTTTTCCTTTAATGCCTTTAGGCAAGGTAGTCTTTAGGCTTGGTTTAAGTACTTTGGCACTCTCATCACTTAAACTTACAGAATTTTTATAAGCTGCAGATTGCTTTACGCCAGTAAAGATGTAATCAAGCGATTCTATAGTACCAGCTATTAATCCATTTAGATCTAAACTATTGCGCCATTCATATTGATTGCCATTGCAATCTAAATAATCTATACTCCAGTTTAAATACTGGTTGTATAAAGCTGAAGTTCCTGTTATGGTATATCGATAGCGGTTTGGTTTTCCATTATTTTCACAACTATTTTTAGAAAACTTAAAAGCTACAGAAATTTTAAAACCATTCTTATTATAAAGAATTTCGTCGTTGCCATATTGTGCTTGTGCTGATAAAGTGACACTTAAGCAAACTAGAATTAAAACGAAAACTTTCTTCATAGTAAATTTAGTTTATGTTCAAATATATTATTAAGCGAGTCAATAATTTGAATTGTCTAGCTAAATTGGTTTGTTTTTCGATTTGTAGAATTAAAATCACCTAGTAAATATAATTAAAAATGCACATATCCTTTCAGTATAATTTACTCAGCGTATGCATATGCATATTAAATGACAAAAGCCTTGTTATTGATAACAAGGCTTACAGTCTGTGCGGGTGAAGGGACTCGAACCCCCATGCCGTAAAGCGCCAGATCCTAAGTCTGGTACGTCTACCAATTTCGCCACACCCGCGACGAAATGAGGTGCAAATATAAAACTATTTATTCCAATAGATGAAATTTATTTTTATACTTATTTAAGACTCTCTAAAACTTAATCTTATAATTAATTATTTAGTATATTACAGTTTTCATTCTACAATTGGTAACGCTTTTGCTACCATAGTATGATAAGATATGCAGGTATTGAACCCGGAGGACGAAAAAAAGGAGATTTTAAAAGAATATAGAAACTTGCTCAAGGCACTTAAAGATCACCATTTAGATGCAGCTGGCAAGAAACAAATTAGGGACGCATTCTCTATGGCGATGGAGGCTCATCAAGGTATGCGCAGGAAAAGTGGAGAATTATATATTTTTCACCCAGTACAAGTTGCTACCATTTGTGCTAAAGAAATAGGTCTGGGGAAAACATCAGTAGTATGTGCCCTACTGCACGATGTAGTAGAAGATACTGATATAACCCTAGAAGATATAGAAAAAAAGTTTGGCACACCCATAGCCAACATTATAGACGGATTAACCAAAATAAGTGGCGTAGTTGGTAGAACAAACAGCCTACAAGCAGAGAATTTTAGGAAAATACTACTCACTTTAGCAGAAGACGTCAGGGTAATTCTGATAAAGTTAGCTGACCGACTGCACAATATGCGTACGCTTGATGCTGTGCCTCGTACTAATCAATTGAAAATAGCCAGTGAAACTTTGGTTTTATTTGCACCATTAGCACATAGATTGGGCTTATACACCATAAAAAGTGAGCTAGAGGACCTAAGTCTAAAATATACTGAGCCGACTGAATATAAGGAGATTAGCCAAAAGCTACAAGACACTAAAAGCAAGCGTAACCAGTTCATACGTAAGTTTATACATCCCATACAGGAGGCTCTAGATGATATGGACATAAGGTATGACATAAAGGGCAGACCAAAAAGCATATACAGCATCTATCATAAGATTAAGAAAAATCAAATACCATTTGAGGAAATCTATGATCTATTTGCCATAAGAATAATAGTTGACAGTAGCATTGAGTTGGAAAAATCTAACTGCTGGCGGATATACAGCATCGTAACAGACTACTATACACCTAATCCAAGCAGACTGCGTGATTGGATAAGTGTACCTAAAGCTAACGGATACGAGAGCCTACACACCACTGTAATGGGACCACAAGGCAAATGGGTAGAAGTGCAAATAAGAAGTAGGAGAATGGACGATATAGCCGAAAAAGGCTATGCCGCCCACTACAAGTATAAAGAGGATACCCACAATGAGAGTAATGTAGAGGAATGGATACGGCAGATAAGAGAAATGCTAGAGAATCCGGAGATAAGTGCTGTTGATTGGCTAGACGATTTTAAACTGAACCTATATAATGATGAAGTTTACGTGTTTACACCTAAAGGTGACCTATTCACGATGCCTAATAACTCTACAGCTTTAGATTTTGCTTTTGAAATTCACAGTCAATTAGGGGCAAGATGCCTAGGCGCAAAGGTTAACCACAAACTGGTACCCCTAAACTACAAAATAAAAAACGGCGATCAAATAGAGATACTAACCAGTAAAAAACAAAAGCCAAGTGAAGACTGGTTAAACTACGTAATTACGGGTAAGGCAAAAAGTAAAATAAAGGCTGCCTTAAAGAATGAAAAGCGAAGATTTGCCCTAGATGGTAAGGAAATTCTAATGAGGAAATTTCGAAATGCCAATATTGCTTGGAATACAATTAACATCACGCGTGTTGCAGAATTCTTTAAAATAGCCCAAATTCAAGAGCTATATTTTTGTATTGGTACCGGTAAAGTTGATAAAACTGCCATAATAGGTTTACTGAAAAACCTAGAGCGCATAAATAATGAGCGAAATGCCATAACAGACAATCCCCATCCCTTACACGCAATAGCGCCTAAACAAAAGACTAAAATACCTCTTAGCCAAATACCTAAGTCTAAACCAGAACAAATAATAATTGGCGACGGCAACGATTTAGATTATTCATTTGGTAAATGTTGTAACGCAATACCAGGCGACGATATTTTTGGATTTATCACCGTTGGTGAAGGTATTAAAATACACAGGACCAGTTGCCCAAATGGAATCAGACTGATGAGCAACTATGGTTACAGAATTATAAAAGCAAGATGGGCAAACGATGAACTGAATTTCCAAAAGAATTTTTTAGCTGGGATAAAACTTACAGGTATAGACGGTATGGGAATAGTGAGTGAAATGCTGGACATAATATCTAAAGAACTTCAAGTAAACATTAAGGGGATTACTATTGGTAGTAAGGCTGGTGCGTTTGAGGGGAACATTATCTTAGAAATTAGCAGTACAGAGCATTTACTAGACATTATTGACAAATTAATGAGCATCGGCGGTATAGATCAGGTTATAAGATTTAACGTGGATGAAAATCTAAATACTATTGTATCTCAAGACCAAAACGCTGCTTAAAAACAGCTGCGATAGCTAAAAAACCTAGTATTTGGCTAATGCCTCAACCTTAAGTTCATATCTTTGTATTTTATATTAATATTATGCAACCCTACGATGAAGTACGGGATTTTTTCAAAGAGTTTTTAGAACAGAAAAAACAACGCAAAACCCCTGAACGATTTGCAATTTTAGAAGAAATCTACAGTCGAAATGATCATTTTGATGTCGAAATGCTGTATCTGCAAATGAAGAATAAGAACTATCACGTTAGCAGAGCAACAGTTTATAATACCTTAGACCTATTATTAGAAAGTGGACTGGTTGTAAAACATCAGTTTGGCAATAATACTGCGCTGTATGAGCGTAGCTATGGCTATAAACAACACGACCACTTAATATGCAACTATTGTAATAAGGTGTATGAATTCTGCGATCCTAGATTACAACAAATTAGGTCTATGATGGGAGACATATTAAAGTTTGATGTTGTAAAACACAATATGACACTGTACGGCGCACCGCAAACCAACGATGAGGGGAATTGCAACAGTTGCGGCTTACTTATTAATAGACAAATTAAAATAACTGACAACCAAAGTAACATATAAACTAACTGTAAATAAATAAGACTAAATGCCAATAGACATAATACTGGGCCTACAATGGGGCGATGAGGGCAAAGGGAAAATAGTTGACCTGCTAAGTAAAGATTACGACATAATAGCCAGATTTCAAGGTGGACCAAATGCTGGTCACACCATCATAATAGGTAAAAAGAAATACGTATTGCACCAAATACCTAGCGGTATGACTAGAAAAGGAGTAATAAATGTAGTAGGAAATGGCGTAGTATTAGACCCAAACATTTTACGGAAAGAGATAGAATCACTAGAGGGTGAAGGCATAGAGGTTAAGAGTAGATTACTCATTAGTAGAAAGGCTAACCTGATACTACCAACACACAGGTTGCTAGATGCACAAAACGAACAAAACCCTGATAATAAGAAAGTAGGTACAACCCTAAAGGGTATAGGTCCTACTTATCAAGATAAAACTGGGCGTTTTGGACTTCGAATAGGTGAAATATTTACAAAAGATTTCCTACCTAGATACGAACTAAAAAAGCAGCGTCACTTAGATATGCTTAATAGACTTGGCGTAGCTGATGTAGTTGTAGATGATGCAGAATGGCTGAAAAACATTGAGTATCTAAAACAACTTAATTTCATAGACTGTGAAGATTATTTAAATGAAGCACTAGAAAATAACAAGCTGATACTAGCTGAAGGAGCACAAGGTACTCTACTTGACATTGACTTTGGTACATATCCATATGTGACCAGTAGCAATACCATTAGCGCAAGTGTGTGCACTGGACTAGGAGTTGCACCACAACACATCAGAAAAGTATTCGGAATATTTAAGGCCTATTTAACAAGAGTCGGTGAGGGACCATTCCCAACTGAATTACTGGAAGAAATGGGCGAGATTATTCGTCAGAAAGGACACGAATTTGGATCTACAACTGGGAGACCGCGTAGAACTGGTTGGCTTGACTTGTTAGCACTGAAGTATGCGATAACGCTAAACGGGGTAACTGATTTAATTATGATGAAACTTGACGTGTTAGACGGGATTACTCCAATTGGTGTGTCAACACATTACTATAATTCTGATAACGAATCTTGCAACTTCAGCAAACTAAGTTTTGACCACAATCTTACTGCTAATTCAATTGAAATGCAGGGGTGGTCAGAAGATACTAGCATTATTACAGACTACGATGCACTGCCAGAAACAGTGAAAGACTATATAAACTACATAGAACAATACTGTAATAAAGCTATTAAGTTAATTAGCACTGGCCCAGAGCGTGACCAAACTATAATTAAGGCTTAGAATAATTTCATTCTTTAAACTGAATAAGAAAAGCCCTGCATAGAAATCTATACAGGGCCTTATTTATTGATACAAACTTAATTTGTGACTAGTATTCCCACAAATCGTGCTCCCAATTGAACAGTTCCATTTTCACGCGATCTGATTCATAAAGAGCCTCCATAGGATTATCTTTAAACTCAGGCATCTCGTTAATGGACATATCTTTATCATTTGATTCTTTTGTAATGTAGCTGCTGAACATTCTACTCTCAAACCAATCATAGTAAGTAGGTTGTTGACCATCATTTTGACGGTTAAAACACTCCTCTTGAATCATAATGGGTCTCAAATCTTCATAGCGTACGAAAAACATAGGAGACTCGGGGAAAGTTTGACCACCAATATTTGGAATATATAGTGGACAGATACTGATGATACGTGGAAAAAACATACCACGTTGCTTATCAAATATCCACTCTTCGTTGATTCTAAATCTGGTAATCTGTGTGTAATCAAAAGGAGAACAAACCTCAACCTGCTCGGTACGATACGGGTCATTCGGGTCAATTTGCTTATCAACTATCTCACAGAAACCACCAACTTTCTTCACATCTTTTACGGCTAAAGGTTTTATAAAAGTATCATTACGATAAGCTTTTATTCTTCCTGGCTTATTCTCATCACCTGATGTTGTTACTAAAGTGTATAATATTTTATTGAAAGGATTTTTAGGCCAAGCCATAGGCTGGTTTTTTTTCTCCCTTGTATCAATTACACGCTCCACTTTCTTAGAGTAAACTACATCAGCCTCACGCAGTGGAGGATATGGAATAACTCTTCTTTCCTTCACATTCTTTTTCTCGTATGTGTAGTCTAGATACTTATTCTCATCCTCTTTCTTTTGCTTCTGTGCAGTACTTAGCGTACTTACACCAATAAAGCAAATCAGAATAGCAATTATTATCTTGTTCATTATATTATGAATTACTTAACGGTCCAAGAACCGCCATTTGATTTCTTGCTGGCACCAGCACTAACTGTAGAAACCTCTGATATAACGATTACATCTCCAGGTTTAGCACCTTGAAACGCATTTCTCATACCACCTGTAACACGGTTACCTGTTACAGTTTCAAAATAGGGTGTACCACCTGCACGTTTTGCGTGTACAAAAGTGAAACTAGTCACATTGATACCCAAACCTTCAAAGGCAAAACTCTCACCATAACCAGCATTTACTTGTGAAACAATGGTTAACTCACCACGACTGATTGGACCAGGTTGTTTAGAACCTAATAGAATCTCTGGTTTAGGAACGTTACGCACACGGTAAACGGCTTTACCCATTTGACGTGAAGTTCCATTATCATTTACAGCTACATTGATAACAATTTCACGAGTGTTGATACTCAATGGTTTGATAACATAAGCGCCGTTACCTTTCTTAACTAATGCAGCTCCAGTAGCAGAAGCATTAACTTGGTCAGGTCTGAAACCGGCCGCGGATATAGAGATAGGATTATCTAAACCAACATACAACATATTCATTTTATCGGCAGAGATAGTTGCACCACCTGTAAATACTTGATATGAAGTTTCAAATTTGTAAACTTTATCTTTCTCACCAGCAATTGGAGATTTTACTACAATTTCACCATTAATGTTCTTGGTACCCATACCATTTGCAGTTTCATTATAAATAGCAACACCATCCTTAACTGGGATAACGCGACCACCTACTTTAACTATTGGTGAAGACTTAGAGTCATAAGCACCTAGTGAAATTTGTGCTTCAAATTTACCACCCACGTTTAGTGATGGAGTATTAATAGAAACCATTGGTTTTACTTGGTCAAACTTAAAATCAGTTGCACCAACTCTTTTAATGTTGAACTGCAATGCGTCTGCTTCGGATGCTTTAACGTCAGTTTGAAACTTAGTCAAAAGAGTAATGGCAGCAATAGAAGGTTTACCTTCAAAATAGTACTCAGCCCATTTCTTTTTAGTACCGTCTTTCTCTTTAAATGTTGATTTCAAAGACACAGTGTCAATGGCGATAACACCACCATTTAATTTTGCCATATCAACGTTAAATTGTTTCAATTTGGCAAGCAAATCAATACCATTTTGGCCTTTTTTCTCTTCAATGAAATAACGGTGAGGGGCCTCAAGGTCACTCTCCTTCAATACTGTTACTTTCTCTCCAGGATATTGTTCATAGTCCCACCCTTCTGCTTCTTTAGCAATGTCGTCTTTTACTTTGCCCAAATAAGCAATCATTGTTGCCGAGATTTGTTGTGCTTTTATAGCGTCATCGTACGGTTCAGCAGCTTTTGGATTGTTATCCTTTAGCGTTTTAAACTGGCCCATAATAAAATCATTCTTACTGGTTAAACCAGTAATGGTATTACCAAGACCACGGTTTACCAAACCGAAGGCTTTTAAGATGTCTGCTGATACGTTTAACGCTAATAGCGCCGTAAGTACCAGGTACATCATATTAATCATTTTCTGTCTTTGAGGATTACCTGACATTCTTTGCCTTTAAATTAAAGTGTTAATGAATGTTAAGAATTAGGCTCTACCACTGCCCATAGCAGATAGCATATTACCATAAACTGTATTCAGCGTGTTTAAGTTTTTACCTAATTGAGAGAATTCAGATTTCAAAGTCACAGAAGCTTCTTCAGTACCTTGAAGATTTTCAATAGTACGTGTCAAGCTGCTAGCAAATGCGCTAACTTGTTTCATATGGTTTTGAGTTTCACTTAGTTCTAACTCATACACTGAATTCATTTTACCCAATTGGTCAGTAACTACACGTAACTTTTGATTGTATTCAGTTGAAGCCTCGCCTGTAGTACCCATTGCATCAATTGCAGTAATAGCTTTTGAGTATGAATCGTTCAATTTATGTACTGAAGTTGCAGCTTCTTTTACTTTGTTAGTGTACTCACTAGTTGCAGCGGCAGCATCAGCAGATAATGACATTTTGTTTACATTGTCACCAAGTGAACGTAAACCAGAACCTAATTTATCAATTGTATTTTGCTCAATTTTAGCTTTCTCAAGCATATCATTGAGTTTATCAATCATATTCTGTTTTGGATCTTCTTTTCCTTTAGCACTAGCACCACCAGCTAATTCTGGATATACCAGGCTCCAATCTGTCTCCTCGTGTACGGGTTCAAATGCTGAAATAGCGAATATACCGGCCTCTGTAAATAGACCTACCATTAACATTTCATTTGCAAATTTCCAGTGAAGGATTTTGAATAATGCACCTATAATTACTACGGCAGCACCTAGGCCGTATATACGTGACATAATTAATTTAAATGCTTTTGTTTCTAAGAAACTTTTACTTTTAGCCATCTTGTTCTGTGTTAAGCGTTGTGATTAGTACGTTGTTGTTATTATAAAAAATTTAGTAATACCTCTTTATGATATTTTGGCAAGTGATATGTTTTATCTGTCTCTGTTACTACGACCCATATATGACATTACACAACGGAATCCGATATAACTTTTAGCAGTATCTTGGTAATCGTATGCACGTGTTCCATTTTGAATGTAGAAGGCTATATCTTTCCAAGAGCCACCACGTGTTACTTTTCTTTTAGTTGTTGCAGAATATTTTGGGTTACCTGGATCGTCTTCTACATTTCTGTGGAAGTCAGGGTTTTTGTCATCTACGAACGAATAAGCAGACTCTTCATAAGCACTGCTGGTCCACTCTGCTACGTTACCCGCCATATTGTATAGGCCATAGTCATTTGGGAAATATGCTGTTGCCTTAACAGGGAAGAAACCACCATCACCGATATAATCCCCTCTCATAGGTTTAAAGTTGGCTAAGAAACATCCACGGCTATTGCGTGTATATGGTCCACCCCAAGGGTAAGCACTAAATCTACGGCCACCACGAGCAGCATACTCCCACTCTGCCTCAATTGGCAAACGGAAAGGGTTGACTTCAGGATCACCTATTTCAGTATAAGCTGCATTTAGGTATAAAGTTCTCCACCAACAGAAAGCATTGGCTTGTGTCCAACTAACACCTACTACCGGATAATCATCATAACCTGGGTGCCAGAAATATGTTTGAGTCATTGGCTCATTGTAAGCGTAAGCAAAGTCTCGTACAAAAGTCAAAGTATCAGGATAGATTTCTTGCTCATACTCGTGTATAAATTTACGACGAGAGATGCTTGTATCTTTAGGGTCTTTAAAATACTTGATTTTGTTATTGTATTTAGCAGCCTCCTCTAAATCAAATCTTTTGTATTTGTACTTGATTTTTCTCCAGTCCATATTGTCAGAACCTGAGATGTTGTCTTCTTTACTATACATTAATGGCTTGATCTGCTCTTTAACTTCAGGATCATCCATATTTAATTCTCTTACTTTTTCCCAGTCAATGGTAGGCTCAGCATTTTCGTGCTCAACCATATATTCATCACCTAACTTTTTAGCTACAATAGAGTCGCGAACCCAGTAAACAAACTGGCGGTACTCGTTATTGGTGATTTCAGTGTCATCCATATAGAATGATTGAATTGATACTTGTTTTGGTCTTGCAGTCAATGAGTTTGCAATGTCTTGCTCTGATTGACCCATATGAAATGTACCTGTTGGTACATATATAGTACCGTAGGGTTGTGGGTGATACCAAGGTCTACGACCTTCAACACCCGTTAAATCACCTGTGGTTTGCCCTGTACAGGCACCTAAGATGGCAGCTATAGATAGCAAACCAAATGTATTCCTTAATGTGAATTTCATGTTTCTCATTGTTAGCATAGCAACTTCTCTTGTTACTTGAATATCTGTAGTGTATGTAGCTTTAAAAATCTTGTGTAGTATGGCTATAACGCAGAATTATAGTCTTTATTACGTAAACGTTGCGAAGTTCGTAAAAAATTTACAAATCTCTATCTCTTCCTAATTTTAATGGATCAACTGGTGGAGGCATAATTATATCGTTAAACTTTAATTTAACGCAAACACCACCCATTATTTCTAATGAACCGCCGAATGATTTCCTTTGACCAGTAGGTATGTCATAGCTTAAACCTAATTTAAAATTAGTAGTACGTTTGCCAAAATAAACACCTGACATCAATGAAAGTGCATTTAAACGCTCAGCTCTGAAATTGACTGCTCCCCAGATTGCTTCATTATATAAAAACATAGCATTTAATGCATAAGAAGTTTTAGCAACGTCAGTTTTTAATAAAATAGAAGGCTGTAATTGATATTTTTTACTACCTAATTCGTAGTTGTACCCTGCATTTACAAATACAGCGCGGGCAAAATTGTATTCAGTACCTGCATTACCCTCACTCCACTGTATGGTTGGTTGGGTTAAGTGTAGCGTAGATAAACCTACATACCAATTGGTACGGGTGTAGTAAAGACCTGCACCTACATTAAATGCGGTTGAGCTAGATTTACCCGGAAGTCTAGGATCACTTAATGTCTTTGGCTTCCACTTTGCGTCTAATGATTTATTTACAATTCCTAAGTTTAGACCAACTCTAAGTTGACCACCAAAGGGTAAATTTTGAAATCTATAACTACCTGCTCCGGAAAAACCAGTAGTTCCTATCCAACTTTCTTGATCTTTATAAGCAATAATGCCGACACCTACATTACCACCTAATACAGGTAGTGGTGCGTGGGCGTCTAAAGTTTGAGTAACTGGTGCACCATCGCCATCTATAGATTGACTTTTGAATCTCGTGTATTGATTGTGTTGCACAACAGTTGCACATAATGCTTGAGTACTACCTACATAAGCTGGGTTATATACAGCCCTATTAAACATAAAATGAGTAAATTGAGGCTCCTGCTGTCCATACACATTTGTAATACTGAGTGCCAGCAGAGCCACACCCAACAGTAAAACTTTTTTCATTCGCGCAGTTATAGTTTTTATTAAAAGTACGAATAAAGGGAATTTCAACGAGAATTTATGTTTTTTGTTTAAACTTTTTTTAAAAAAGTTCCAACCTATCCTTTGGTAAATATGCTAAACTGTTTATTTACCGTTATTTACACCTTTTATGTATAGCTCTAACGCCATTTTCATACTTGGTGCTTCTGGTGTTGGTGCTGTTATGTCTAACCTAAGACCTTTGTCTAGTACAGCTTGACAAGTAGTAGAACCAAATGCGGCAATACGTGTATTATTCTGTTGAAAATCAGGAAAATTATCAAATAGGCTCTGAATTCCAGTGGGACTAAAGAAGGCTAGCACATCATAATAGACGTCCTTTAAATCACTTAAATCACTACTCGTTGACTTATAAATACTGGCTGGGGTAACGTGCAATTTGTTTTTGCGCATATAATCATACAGTTCATTCGTCTGAGAATTACTTTGCGGAAACAGATATTTCTCTACCTTATGCTTAATTATTTGGTCGTTAATTAAGTGATCAGAGTCTTTGGGGAAGAATACCTTGCGCTTACGGTAAGTAGTAAACTTTTGTAAATACAGGGCAATGGTTTCAGATACGCAGAAATACTTCATATCAGTGGGCATTTCTATACGCATCTCTTGCACCAATCTAAATAAATGTTCTATGCTTGCCCTACTGGTCAATATTATAGCAGTGTGCTCTAATATATTTACCTTATCTTTTCTAAAATCTTTTGCAGCAACGGGCAATACAGACACGAAGTTTCTGAATGCAAGGTTCAATTTATATTTATCGCGCAATTCATAATACGGAGACCTGCCATCTGTAGGTTCCGGTTGAGATATTAATATACTCTTTACTTTCAAATCTGGCTTCTTTGATTCCATTACGCTTGAACCAAATATTCTTTTATGAGGATAAGGATCACGGATAGTTCCGAAGTGCAAAGATAGAATAATAAATATAAATAGCTATGCCTACCAATATTACTTAAAGTAACAAATAATCTAAACAACCAAGCACCATATAATATAGCGATTATCAACCAAGCAAAGCTTATTACATTAGCAGTAGAATATACCTGCTGATAAATGCCAAAAAATAAAATTGGCAATAATACCAATCCAGATATTCTGTACCACAGCAATTGCATTAACAAATAGACAGTCCCCTCTACACTGCCCAAAAAAATGACCGAAAAGAACTGAATTAGAATCATTTTAAATACAAACGCTATGGCGCAATACCCAAACAAAGTATATGAAATGTCAAATCCTACAGGTTGCAAAGTATAAGCTATTAATATTGACCACATTAACCAGCTAATTACATCAAGTAATATTTGCGATACTGAAAAAGTAAACCTATTGTCGTTAAATAGTTGAATGAGGTTTCTGGTGCGTGCTGAGGCAAAAACCAAAAGACTGTATTCATCTGGATTGATAACCCTTATCACAGCCAGCAAAATAGTGCTGACCAACAATACGATAAATATAAAACTTGGTTGCCTACTGATTTGGCTAGAAAATATAGAAAACCATCTATCAGATTCGTGAATTAAGGTATCGTTAGCCCCAAATAACAGTAGAGGTGCTAAACACAAACCAACCACCGTAAATAATTTCAATATCTGCCTAAATCGCATCGTAAACAGCAAAACTATATTAAAATACCGAACCTGTTTAACTTTGGCAAGGTATTGCTTAAATTTATACGGCTACCTTTACTCAGTTTATGGCGGGCATATATATTCACATTCCATTTTGCACTAAGGCTTGTATTTATTGTAACTTCCACTTTAGTACCAATTTATCTAATGTAGATGCGCTGGTTAATGCCATAGTCGCAGAAATAAAACTGAGGCAGACTTATTTATTACCTAAAACACAAATAGACACCATTTATATTGGTGGAGGTACTCCAAGCTTACTCACAGATAATCAATTAAGGCATCTGTTTGAAGCATTACATAATCACTTTGACTTAGCAGGATTAAAAGAGTTTACAATAGAGGCTAATCCAGATGACATTAGCACAAAAAAACTTAAGCAATGGAAACAGCTTGGCATAAATAGACTTAGTATTGGTGTACAGTCTTTTAATGATTCTGACCTAAACTATATGGGGCGAATTCACAATGCAAGCCAAGCCATAGATTCTGTAAAGTTGGCGATAGAGCTGGGAATAACTAATGTATCTATTGATCTGATATATGGAGTACCAAACCAAAATGAAGAAATAATAAGTAGAAATCTGGCGCAAATAAAACAGTTAGGTGTGACCCATTTTTCAGCTTATGCATTAACTGTTGAGGAAAAAACAGTGTTGCAAAAAAACATAAACACCGGAAAAACTGCAGCAGTTGACCCCGATTTAGCCTTTGTACACTTTAATCTGATACAAGATTTTTGTGAGAATTCTAATTATTCAGCTTATGAAATAAGTAATTATTCCATACCTACCTATGAAAGCAAACATAATTCAGCCTATTGGGCACAGACACACTATATTGGGTTAGGCCCATCGGCGCATAGTTTTGATGGAAACTCTCGTGCTTGGAACATTAGTAATAATGCCCAATATATTAAGATTATTTCAAGTGGAAACCTACCCAATACTACAGAACAATTAAGTAGTACAGACAAGTATAATGAGTACATAATGACCGCATTAAGAACTATAAAGGGAATTAGCTTAGAATACTTAAATGAAAAGTATGGCGAACAAGTATTCAGCACAATGTCCGAGTTTCAGGGTTTACTACATATAGGTAAACTTGAAATGCAAAATGGACATTATTACATTTCACAAAAATATAGGTTTCAAAGTGATGGCATAGCCGCACAATTATTTATAGTTTAATATTTTATGAAAATATCTATTCCTCATAATCACAATACTCTAGTGTTTGACACAGAGCAAGCTATACTAATGGGCCTGCCCGTAGAGAATTCTAATCGTGAGTGCTTTAACCTACCCCCTACCCATATCAGCCCTGTAATAGTTGGCAGATGGACTGGTAGTGTAGCATTAGGTTCAAATTGTAATGTTGACAACCTCTTTATCAGCCCGCACGGTAATGGCACACATACAGAGTGCTGCGGGCACATAAGTCTGCAACACCATACGTTGAAGGACAGTATGACACAATATATGTTACTTGCTTATTTAGTACAAATTCAATTACCAGAAGACACAACTAATTATGCCCTGAAAGTAAGTGACCTAAACTGGACTGACGATGCTTTAAAACTGAATATCTCTGCTATTATAATCAGTACCAATGACTATGTAGATAAGCGAAATGCCCAATATTCTAACACCCAGCCACCCTACTTATCGCTTGAGTTGATTGAGTTCTTAAATAGCAAGGGAATTAAACATTTATTGCTAGACCTGCCGAGCATTGATGCAGAAAATGATCAAGAAATGATAGGTCACCACACTTTTTTTAAAGAAAATGATAATTGGCTCACCGAAAAAACCATTACTGAAATGAATTATATTGCTGATAAAAACATAAGTGGACTGTGCCTACTGCAAATGCAAGTGTTGAATATAGACAGCGATGCTTCTCCATCTAACCCCATTATTTACTTACCAATTTAAATATATGTTTAGCGGAATAATAGAAACTATCGGCAAAATAGTAAAACTGGCAGAAACTGATACTAATTTAAGTATTACAGTTGAATCAGAAATTGCCCCAGAGTTAAAAATTGATCAAAGTGTAGCACATAATGGTGTATGCCTTACTATAGTTGCATTAACAGAAACTACATATACAGTTACAGCCATAGCTGAAACCCTGCTAAAGACCAATTTAGGTAAACTAAAAGTCAATGATAAACTAAACCTTGAGCTATGTATGAAGTTGAACGACAGGCTGGACGGTCACATTGTACAAGGGCACGTAGATACGGTTGGTAGTATAGATTCAGTAACAGATGAAGATGGTAGCTGGTTATACACCATTAACTACCCATCTCAATACGCGCTATTATTAGTAGAGAAAGGATCAATCTGCGTGAATGGAGTTAGCCTTACAGCCTTTAATTGTGGTACTTCTCTATTCAATGTGGCTATTATACCCTATACATACCATCACACCACTTTTCAATATCTACAGATGGGAGAAATGGTTAATCTAGAGTTTGATATAATTGGCAAGTACATACTTAGACAACAGAGCCTAAAGTAGAATATTACAAACTTGGGCATCATACCCATCCACTCATTTCCAGATTTATAATAAGTACTAAAATAAAGAAAGCCGATACATACCTAAGTACATATCGGCTTTGATATAAATCAGCTTGTTTAAGCTCTATTTTTTCTCGTCTTGATCGTATTTCTTGCCACCTACACGTACCATTGCGCATCTAAACCCGAGAGTAGATAAACCTTGAGTTTCATCTAGGTATCTTCTTACACCTGGTGAGTTAAAAAATGCACGGTCATTCCAGCTACCACCCTTAAATACACGAGTATTGTCATTTACTAGAGTAGCATTACCATAGTCATACATTTGGCTACCATTGTTATAGCTCATTTCATCAGCATAACCACGGTTATCTGCTTTTTTGTAGTTTCTACGATTAGCATTTTCCTCATCAGTAACTGGTACATATTTAATTCTACCTAATGAGTCTTTGTCTGCAACTGTACCGTCGTCGTTTTTCAAAATTTTAGTGAATTCGTTACCACGGAATGGGTTAAAGTCATCAACATCTTCCCAACTTAGTGGACGATATACGTCTTGTACCCACTCACTTACGTTACCACCCATATTGTAAAGACCGAAATCATTTGGCCAGTAACTTATTACAGGAGCAGTAATGTATGCAGCATCATTTGGTAACTCACTTATTCCCTCTTGGTCACCTCTACCTCTTTTAAAATTGGTTCTCATTTTACCTACGTATTTGCCTTCAGTTCTGCGCACGCCTAAACCATCCCAAGGGTACATTCTTCTTTCGTTTTCATTTTCAAACTTCGCATTACCTTGTGTAGCAAGGGCAGCATATTCCCACTCAGATTCGAATGGTAGTCTGTAGTCTGGTAACAAGATACCATCTTCAATTCTAATGTTACGTACACCACCAGTTTGAATGTCTTTTTTCTGTTTCTTAACTAATGGTTGATATTGACCTAGTAAATACGCTTCTGTATTGAAGTTCTCGTTACCAGCTTGGTCAGGATTGGGATTGATAAATCCTTTTTCAATCATAATACCTTCATTTACCCTATCGGTTCTCCATTTACAGTATTCTGTAGCCTGTAACCAAGTAACACCTACTACTGGATAATCTTGATAAGATGGGTGACGGAAATAATAACGTACATACGGTTCGTTATATGCTAGTCTGCTTCTCCATACCAAAGTATCTGGCTTAGCTTGCTCTTCTACTTGAGGCATATCTGCAAATACCCTTCTCAACCAGAATAAGTACTCTAAGTAGTCTTTATTAGCAACCTCTGTCATATCCATATAGAAGTCAGAAATTGTAAATTTTCTAGGAATTGCATCCCCCTCATAGAACATATCTTGTTCCATCATACCAGCGGTAAATGAACCGCCAGGAATGTAAACTAAGTTAGGACCTGTTTCTTGTTTTGGGGTTTTGTGTAACTCAAAGCCGCCCCACTTCTTATCGTTGTAGTGCCAGCCTGTAGTTGACGATTTTTCTTTCTTGCTGCAGGCGCTAAATGCGGTCATTAGACCTAAAGCGGTTACAAAAAGTAGTTTTCTGTTAATCATTTTATAGTGTTGCGCTTCGTGTAGTTAGTATATAAACTGTACTTTTTACTTGATAGTATATAATGGGTAATAAATAGTTTTGGCAACTATTACATACTTGGACATTTCAAGTCCTTCCACTTTCTTTTGTTTTTCTTGTTGTATTTCTGAGCTTCGATAATAAGAGATACCTCGTGGCTACCTCTTGCTGCACTTCTCACGCCACTTACAGTAAGGTCATAGCTATAACCAATACGTAGAGGACCTTTTTTCACTCCAATCATCATAATTAGGGCATCACTATTACTAGCAGTTTGGCGGAACCATAGACCACCCATATAAGAGTTCTTGATAAAATATCCACCTAAGTTAAATTGTGTAAATTTACCTTGAGATTGAATTAAGATATTTGGTGAAATGAAGTTTTCTGTCATTCGTTTATTCCTTCCAATTGGAATCATCATACCAAAGTGCCCTGTTAATTTACGAGGCAAGTTGCTGTTTGGGTTACCAAAGAAAGACTGAGTAGGCTCTATTAAGTGATGAATGGCAATACCACCATAATACTTTTTAGTGAAACCCATTATACCTGTGCTCACATCTGGAGTCAAGTTGGTGTTGAAAGTACCATTGCTTGGTAGTTTTTCATTTGTTGGATTTACAAACCCTAACCTCGGGTTAATTTGATCGCCAAATGTTAATTTAGAGAAATCGATTGAACGTTGGAAAGCAGAAGCTTGTAAACCAAATTTTAATACGAAGAAATCACGATTAGCGTTTCTCGGGCTAACATCTAAGTGGTAGGAATAGAAAGCACTCATATATGTAGTGCTTAATTTTCCGTCACCAGCTTGGTCACGCCAAACTTGCGCACCTACTCCACCGCCGATGGCATCGAAATGCTCATCATAACTGGCAGAATAAGTTACGAAACTATTAGCCAAACTTGGCCATTGGTTACGATAATTAATGGCGAACCTAGGTCCAGCAGCAGTGCCGGCCATAGCAGGGTTCAAATAAAGTGGGTTAGCATAGAATTGACTAAACTCAGGGTCCTGAGCATATAATTCATTGCCTGTCACTGTTAGTAGCAGTAGTAGAGTTAATAGACGCTTCATCCGGGTGGCGTGATTCTTTTTAATCAAGTTACAATTTTAGTAAGAAAATTCCGTTTTATCAAACAAGACTGTAAATATATTGTTAGCGTTGCAACGTTTTCTATATTTTTACTGTCTTAATTAATATGCCGACGCTTACTATGCTGAAACGTTCTAGTTTAATTTTTATTGTCTTTCTTACTTTTATTAGTTTGGATTTAGTAGCCCAGATAACAAATAATCTAGTAGTAAACGTCAACATTAACTGGCAAAATACTAAAATTCCAGTTAAATACAACAAACCAAATCAAAACTTTATTAGTTTTAGAGGGGCATTCCTTAATAATACTAATCCATACAAGTCAATATATCAGCACATAATCGCTTGCCCAGACAGTTATTTTCCTACCGCTTCAATAACTGTTAAGAAATCAAGTTTAGTTACTGACACAATTGTGTTAAGGCATATCAGCGTACATAGAAATACTCCAACAATTGAAATAGGCAGAATAAATAAAGACCAAGTTTCTATATATATGGATCCATTCTTTAAAACTGAAACTGGAGAAATTTATAAAGTGGAATCATTTGACTTAAATATCTCAAAAGAACTTTTTACTGTAAAAACTTCTAATAGTGCTCGTGCAAAAAACGCAACTTCTAACAGTGTGCTGAGTTCAGGTAAATGGAATAAAGTTGGGGTAACTAAATCTGGAATTGTTAAACTTGACTACGGCTATTTAACCAAATCTAGATTAGTTAACAATTCAAATGATTTAAAGAATTTTCAAGTATATGGCAAACCAGGTGGTTCATTACCAGAATTAAATGGCGCTTTGCTTGACGATGATTTAGTAGAGAATGCTATAAAAGTAGTAGATAATAACGGAGTATGGGACGGCGACGACTATGTGCTTTTCTATGCCGCTGGTCCAACACTTTGGGTAGATGACGATTCCATAAGGATACACAAACCACAATATTATTGCGACACAGCCTATTACTTTTTGACTCGTGCTGATAACTCTGGTAAAAGAATTCAATCAATTCCAGCTGGGCCTTTAGGTACCAATACCGTAAATTGGTACGATGATGCTGCCATACACGAGGTGGACAACATAACAGATATTTCTAAAGAATTACTTAGCGGCAAACAATTATTTGGTGAGGAGTTTCGCTCGTTAAACGGAACTACACAGGTAGAAAGAGAATTTATTATAAATACGCCTGGTGCTAAAAGTGGTGATATCGGTTTGTATAAAATGGTATTCGCAGCCCGGTCAGATGTAAGTACTTCTTTAGACATTTATATAAACGGGAATTTTTCAAAAAAAATTACCTTAGATCAAGTTAGAATACAAGATCAAGAAAGTCCCTACGCTGATGTAATTAATGTATCAGGGCAAATGACGTATTTTGGCTCGGAAACTAGAGTAAAACTGGTTTATAATAAGACAACTTCTATTTCTACAGGTTGGCTAGACTATATAGAATTAACAAATCATAGTAAATTAGCCTCGCAACAAGGGCAGATAATTTACTTGAACACTAGAAGTAAAAGTATTGGTAAAACAAATGAGTACACTGTAGATATTAGCAAGACTGGAAATAACTTAGAAATATGGGACATTACAGATTTTCATAATGCGAGCCTTCAAGAATTCGATGTTAACGGAAATACTGCAAGATACAGTGCCTCAGCCAATGATATAAGAAAATACATAATGTACAGTGGCAATGATTTTATGGCTCCAATTGATTTCGGTACTATTAACAACCAAAATCTACACGGGCTACTGCCCACTGATATGGTAATAATTAGTCATCCGAAGTTTATAAAAGCATCTGAAAGATTGGCTAAATTTCACTTAGAAAATGATGGTTTTACCACCTCAGTAGTTACGCCCCAACAGATTTACAACGAGTTTAGCAGCGGCTCTCCGGACCCTATGGCATTTAGATTGTTTATGAAAATGCAATATGAGAGAGGTATTGCTGACCCAAGCCTAAAACAAACTAAATATTTGCTTCTATTCGGCGATGGCAGTTATGACTTGAAAAATAAACAAGCTAACAACACCAATTATGTTCCTACATATCAAACCACACAATCAATAGATCCAATAGGTAGTTTTTGTAGCGATGATTTTTATGGCTCTTTTGAAAGTGGAAAAGGAAATTGGTCTAGTAAAATATATTCTGTCACAAATGGTGAATTTATATCATTAGGCATTGGTCGATTTCCAGTAAATACAGAACAGCAAGCTGATGTTATGGTAGATAAAGTGATTGCTTACTATAAACCTAGTTCGCGTGGTGCCTGGAGAAATAAAATTACTTGGGTAGGCGATGATGAGGATGGCAATGATTATATGCAACAAAGCAACACATTGTGTAACGAGAGTGAAAAAGATTACCCATACTTTAACGGTAGTAAAGTATTCTTAGACGCATACAAGCAAGTATCTGTAGCTAGTGGTAATAGATATCCCGATGTTAATACTATTATAGATCAATCAGTAACCAGGGGTACATTAATATTAAATTATATTGGTCACGGTAGAGAGGCAGGATTGGCACACGAGAGAATTTTAGAAATTCCGCAAATAAATAGTTGGAAGAATATGAATAATCTTCCTGTAATAGTAACTGCTACTTGTGAGTTTAGCAGATATGACGACCCCGCCTATACCAGTGCTGGTGAATTATGCTTATTAAACCCAAATGGTGGTGCTATTGCTATGTTAACTACCACTAGAGTAGTATTTAGCAGCAGCAATTTTTACTTACTACAAAATTTGTATTACAATAATATATTCGATAGAGATGTGAATGGAAAAGGTAAGCGTCTAGGTGATGTGGTAAGGCAAGCAAAAAACTTAACTGCTGATGATAATTGTAGAAATTTCAGTCTGTTAGGCGACCCAGCATTAAGGTTGGCACTACCCCAAGAGGAAGTCGTAATAACAGAAATAGATGCAGATGGAGGCAGTTTAACAATTGACACCATCAATGCATTAAGCAAAGTAAAAATATCAGGTGAAGTAAGGCGCAATGGTGCCATAATATCAGATTTTGATGGTGTAGTATATTTAGAGTTTTATGACAAAGTTCAAATACGTAGAACACTAGCCAATGACCCTGACAACTACCCTATAACCTTTGAAACTCAGGATAATGTAGTTTATAAGGGTAGCGCAACTGTAAAGGCTGGCAAGTTTGATATAAACTTTGTAGCACCGTTAGATATAAATTTCCAAATAGGAACGGGCAAAGCCAATTTATACGCCTATAAAATGGGCGATAATACACTAGATGCTGCAGGTTACAACGATACAATTCAAATAGGTGGGGCAAATAAATCTGCAATACCAGATGATAAAGGACCAATTATCGCCCTATATATGAATGACACAAACTTTAGAAATATGGGATTAACAAACGAGAATCCTACTATGTTAGCTAAAGTTTATGATCAATCGGGATTGAACTATTTGGGTACCAGTATAGGGCACGATATGATTGCTTACCTAGATGGTAATTTAGAAATAAATGTTAATGACTTTTATCAAGCAGACTTAGATAATTATCAACGTGGAAAAATAAACTATCCGTTTAACAATTTGACCAATGGACAACACAGTTTAAAGCTTAGAGTTTGGGATGTAGCTAATAATAGTTCAGAGGCTAATCTTGACTTTGTAGTAGCTAGGTCAGAAAATATTCGCATAGATAAAATAATTAATTTCCCTAATCCGTTTAGTGACCAGACTACATTTTCTTTTGAACACAACCAGCCTAATACTGATTTATTTGTGGATTTAGAAATAATCAGTACACAAGGAGTTGTAGTGAAACAAATTAGTCAGAAATTTAACAATGCTGGCACAAAAAACCTATCATTCAAATGGGATGGAAGCACAAATAGCAACGGGAAAGTAGCAACTGGTTTATATTTGTATAAGTTAATTGTAAGAAACGCAGCTGGACAAGTAACCAGCTACACATCGAAACTAATGATACTGTAATATTTTTTAAAACTTAAACTTAAAAGAAACTTAATAGATATACTACTACAACATTAATGCACATAGAACCTTTATCACAATTAAGGTTATTATAGTGTAAGCGTTTATTTATTTAGTTTTGCAATATCATTATCACCCTATGCAGGTAAAAAGTCAATGGACTCTAATGACAGCAGTCGCTGTTGTTTTCACTATGAATACCGCCTATTCCCAAATAGGTGGCAACCAATTAATTGGTAAAGAAGGTAAAGTAATAACAACCACCGTACCTTTTCTAACCATAACACCAGATAGTCGCAGTGGCGCAATGGGCGACGCAGGCGTTGCTACACCTGCCGATGCCAATTCACTACATTGGAATGCAGCTAAATTGGCTTGGTTAGACCACGACAAAATGGGTGCTTTAAGTTATACGCCTTGGTTACGCACGCTGGTGCCAGACATAAACTTAGCATACCTAAGTTACGCTCAAAAAATAAACAATTTGTCGGGTTTTAGCTTTGCTATGCGTTATTTCAGTCTAGGCGATATCATATTTACAAATGATTTCGGTCAACAGTTGAAGGTTGTTCGTCCTTACGAATTATCCCTTGATGGTGGATATGCTCAAAAGCTATCTTCTAAATTTAGTATTGGAATAGTAGGTAGATTTATTTATAGTAACCTAGCTGGTAGAACTACCACGGCTAGCAATCAAACTACGAGACCTGCTTTTACAGGCGCAGGTGATATATCTGGTTATTATAAAACACCTCTAAAAATAACTGATAAAAATGCGATCCTCGGACTAGGCTTTAACATCAGCAATTTAGGTGGTAAAATAAGCTATACTTCTAATCTAGATAGAGATTTCATTCCAGCTAACTTGAGATTAGGTTCTTATTTAAATCTTGATATTGACGAGTTTAACCAAATTGGTTTTGCTCTTGATTTTAATAAACTATTGGTTCCATCTCAACCTATTTATGCATTGGACTCTAACGGATTTTTACTTAGAGATCCTACAGGAAGACCTATCATAGAAAGGGGTAAAAGTCCTGACCAAAGCACTTTGGCAGGAGCTATAAATAGTTTCACTGATGCACCAAACGGATTTAGTGAAGAAATTAGAGAAATTAACCCATCATTTGGTATTGAGTATTGGTATAATAAGCAATTTGCAGTGCGCGGTGGTTACTTTTACGAAGCACCTAGTAAAGGAAATAGACAGTACGCTACTTTTGGTATAGGCATTAAATACAATATATTAGGTATTGACTTAAGCTATATAGTACCCACTAACAGCGCTAAGACATTGACCAGAAGTCCATTAGCAAATACATTGAGGTTTACCCTTTCTTTTGCATTAGATAATGAGAAAAAAGCTAAAACTCCACCTAATGCTCCAGCTCCTTTACCCGAAAATTAATAGTGGGAACACCATTTAGAGTGGGTTTTGGGTTTGATATTCACAGACTTATCCCTGGAGATTTTGCTACCATAGGTGGCGTTCAAATTCCAAGTGCTTTGATGGCTGAGGGACATAGCGATGCAGACGTTCTAATTCACGCACTATGCGATGCATTGTTAGGTGCTGTTGGTCTTCAAGACATTGGTCACCATTTCCCAAATACTGACGAAAGCCTGAAAGGTATAGATAGTAAAATACTGTTGGTCAAAGTCTGCCTTATGGTTCGAGAACTACAATATGAAATAGGAAATGTGGATATGACTGTAATAAGCGAAACACCTAAAATAAACCCATACATAGCAGAAATGAAAACATCACTCGCTAATACAATGGGTATAGAAACCTCCCAGATTGGCATAAAAGCTACAACTAATGAAAAGCTTGGAGCTATTGGAGCATCAGAAGGTATTGCCGCACACGCCGTTGCACTAGTATATACAGTTACCGGCTAAGGGTATTTGCCTTATCCTTAATAGGAGAACAAGAATCACAATCTCCGTGGGAATCTTTACTTCTTTTGCCGACAAATAGTCTGACTATAACATACACTGCCCAAAGTAGTAGAGCAGAAATAATGAAGTAGGATAGTATTTGATACATATTACTCTATTAAGCTAAAAATGGGTTATTTAGTTTCTCATAGCCAATTGTTGTTTCTATTCCGTGCCCAGTATATACCAAAGTATTATCAGGCAATGTGAATAAAAATTTCCTAATGCTATTTATTAATTGATTGTGATTGCCCCCAGGCAAATCTGAACGACCAATACTTTCTCGAAATAGAACATCTCCATTAATGACATATCCGTCGCTTTCATTATAAAAAACAAGGTGGCCAGGGCTATGACCAGGTGTATGGAATATTTTAAAAGAAGAGGTACCTATTTTTAAAACACCTCCATCTTCTAAGAAAAAATCAATTGTGCAAGGGTCGGGTATGGGCATATCATACATTTTCGCAGACAATTCTGCGTTATTTAGTACAGTTTGCTCTAAACTGTTTGCATACAGCTGAATGCCGTACTCTCTACAAGCCCAAGCATTACCGTATATGTGATCTAGATGACAATGTGTATTCAAGACATATTTAGGATTTAATGAATTCTGTGTAATGTAGTTTTTTAAAGCATTTCTCTCTATTAGATTACTACATCCTGGATCAATAATTATGCATTCCTTCGTGCCATTATCTACTACTAGGTATGTATTTTCTTGAAACGGATTAAATGTGAATTTTACTACGATAGATTTCATTTCCTACTTAAATCAAATGGTTATAAAAAAAGCCTGAAACACATCTGTATTTCAGGCCATATTTAGTTGTAATATTTAATTTATACTAATTAGTTACTCTAGCCTTGCTATTTATCTCAGCTAATAACGAATCGATAGTTACGCTTTTAGGACGCTCTAATGGTAAGCCTAAGTAACGGTCTAATATAAGTGATGCTAATACACCTAATGAACGACTTACACCAAATAGAACTGTGTAAAAATCGTACTCAATTAATCCATAATATACCAATAATGCACCACTATGTGCGTCAACATTTGGCCAAGGGTTTTTAATTTTACCTGTCTCACTTAATATAGCAGGGGCAATTTCAAATATTGCATTTACAGCCTGAATTACCTGATCATTTATATTGTGTCTTTGTGCAAACTCTCTTTGTGCTATAAATCTTGGGTCTGTCTGACGCAATACTGCGTGTCCATACCCAGGTACTACCCTGCCCTCTTGTAAAGTTTTATGAATATAATCAGCAATGGCATCGCGATCCGTAAACTTATCGCCCATTTCCTCTTTCATATCTAATATCCATCTGATTACCTCTTGATTAGCTAATCCGTGTAAAGGACCTGCTAGACCATTAAGCGCGGCAGCAAAACTTAGGTAAGCATCACTTAAAGCAGAACCTACCAGCTTGGTAGTGTGTGCTGATACATTTCCACCCTCGTGGTCAACGTGTATGGTCTGATATAAACGCATTAGGTCACAGAATTCGTCACTACTAAAGCCTAACATATGGGCAAAGTTTCCTGCCCAGTCTAAATTATCATTTGGAGCAATGTGCTCACTATTCTTATACGTTCTGCGATATATGTAGGCTGCAATTCTTGGTAGTTTAGCTATTAGGTCCATTACGTCTTCGTACATAAATTCCCAATAGCTATTTTTATTTACACCGTCCCTATATGCTGCTGCAAACTTACTGTAGTTCTGCAAAGCCATAACCCCAATTGTAAACTGAGTCATTGGGTGGGTACCAGCAGGTAGACTGTCTAAAGTATCAAGTACGTGTTGCGGTACGTCTGCCCTTAGTGTCCACTGCTCAGTAACTAATTTAACATCGTTTTCAGTTGGAATTTCATTAAAAAGCATTAGGTAGAAAATACCCTCTGGTAATGGTTCGCTTCCCCCACCCCACTTAGGTAATAAATCTCTTAGTTGTGGAATACTATAGCCTCTAAATCTGATTCCCTCCTCGGCATCTAATATACTGGTTTCATATAATAGCCCTGTCATACCACGCATTCCACCAATGATTTGACCTACATTATATTCTCCAACAACAAATTCGCTATGATCATTTTTTAACGCATTATATTGTTCTTTAATTTCTACTGCTTTTACAGCAAATCTTTCTTTGAGTATATCGTTATTCATATTATTTATCAGCAGTTTAATAGTTATTTGACTAATTATCAAATTGATTTTCAAGTCAATTTGACAGTTTTAGAATAAAGGCGCAAGTTAATTATAATTGCTTCAAAATACCCTGCAGCTACACGCAATTGTTATTAAAATGACATTAATTATTCAAAAATTTTTTCAAAGCAAACGAATGGCTCTTCCCAAGGTGCATATAAGAACGAACCAACCTCCATATATTTTTGCTTCTTGTAAAATTCAAGTGCTGGTATATTGGTAATGTAGGTACTTAACCGCATTGCCTGATATCCTTCGTTAATGCTAAAGACTTCAGCATATTTTAGCATTTTCAAACCATATCCTTTACCTTGATATCTGGGGTGAATAGCTAAACGATGCATATAAATTGCTTTCGCAGACTTATTGTGCCAAGTCATCTCATCATACTCATCTTCTTTCTCTTCTGTTAGCCCCATAACTCCGAGCACTTCTTTCTTGAACACCAATACGTGAAGTATGCCCAGTCGAAAATCTTCATTAATTAGTTCTCTACTTGGGTAATGTTCATCCCATTGGTAAATCTTTTTACCTAGTAAATCATTTCTACACAGTATGTACAAATGAATTATATCTTCCAGATCTTCAGCCCGAGCTGGTCTGACCTCTGTAAGGTGTAACATAGATGAATAAGTTTAATTCGTGATGTGTCCTTTATTTGATTGCAAATATTGCAATAGCACAAAACTAATTAATATTCTGCATCGAAATTACGCAGTTAACCAAGCCTTGAATTGGCTGGCTTTCTCTCTGCTTATTTCGAGTGTAATTGGATTGGGTGTTTTTAATTGTACTTGCAGTTTTCCGCTAAAGTGCGGCTTAATAACTCCAACTGAATCAATATGTACTATATATTGCCTGTTAGCTCGGAAAAATGTATCAGGATTTAATAAATTCTCTAAAGCATCAAGTGCATCGTAATCTACTAAATGTTGTTTTCCCTCTCTAGTTATCAGGAATATTAGCTCCGATTTGGTGAAGCAGGCAACATTGGAAATATGGACAGGGACTAAGCTCTTGCCTTCGTGCACCATAAATCTCTCCTTAAAGCTTTCAGATTCAGAGTTTGGATTTTTTACAGTATTTAACATATTCTGTAGCTGTTGCACGTACATATCCGGCACTTCATTTATTTTTCTAAGTTTAGCTAGGGTTTTGTTTAACTCCTCAGCATCAACTGGTTTAAGTAGATATCCAATACTATTTACTTCAAATGCACGAATAGCATATTCATCATATGCTGTAGTAAATATGACAGGGCAACTTATTTCAAATTCATCAAACAAATCAAAGCTGACGCCGTCACTCAGCTGAATGTCTAAAAACATTAAATCTGGTTGACCATTAGTCTTTAAGTATTCTTTTGCCTTGCCAATACTGTCTAGTACTTCTACTATTTCTATATCTGGTGCATTAGTTTTTATTAGTTGATGTAATCCTTTTGCTATTAATGCTTCGTCTTCTACTATTATTGCTTTCATTATATTTCAATTAATGGGACTTTTACTCTGAATGTATCTGATATTTCTTGAATGTCAACAGGTAATTCTGTCATATAACTATATAGGGCAACCATATTGTTGAGACCTATCTTGTTACTGGTTTCTACTATTTTTTTACGTTGTACATTATTTTCTACTATGCAGTACTTACCATCAGTATATATCTTAACTATAAGTGGGTAAGCTTCGCTCATTAAGTTATGTTTTACAGCATTTTCAATTAATATTTGTAGGGTAACTGGTATTATTCCCTTGTCTCTATCTTCATCTCTAATACAGCATAAAACCTGAAACATTTGAGAAAATCTAGTTTCTAACAGGCTAATGTAGTTGCTTATGAATTCACTCTCTGTTTCTAAACTTACCACCACATTTTCTTTATTGCTAAGTACGTACCTATATACCTTACTTAATTGTTGTAGAAACTTTTGAGCGAGTTTTTGATCTATATCTATCAAACTGTTTAAAGATGTTAAACTATTAAATAAGAAATGGGGATTCAATTGATTTTTTAGATTATTGAACTTTACCTCACTTTGCTCACGGAGTAGTTTTTCAGAATTAAACTGAGCGTGCTGAAACTGCTCAAAGAAATAGGCTCCAAAATACCCAAGATTAACAGCTATTACCATTAGTATATTCACTATAAAACTAAGTATATCTACAAATGGCATCGAATTTCTTCGCTCTCCACTCTCAAAGGTTATATACATTGTAAATCTAAAGAGAAGGAGTATAGATATGCCAACAAACATTTGCAGCAGCATACGACCAAATATGTTTCTGCTGTAGGGATATACTTTATTTAGTATTGTATTTATAGCCTTAAGAGTAAACCAAAAAAAAATGCTTACAAATAGTGTAAACGATGCTGCAATAATATGTTGGCCTAGTGTAAATTTGGTATCGGCTAAATAGCTTTGAATGAAGGCAAGCCTGACAATATTGGCTAGAATGGTTGAAAACAGAATGAATATCCAGTCTATATGCTTCATTCCCCACTGCAACATAGTAGCAGGGCGAGTATATTTATTTGGGCAAAATCTATGTAGATTTCTCATTTCTAATTCTGAACGGCTAATTTAAGCTATGGCAAAGTCACAGAAAAATTTGCAATACCGAGATGAACTGTTACTGGCTTAAATAGTTAATTATCGGATTTCGAATGTTTAATACACTCTTTAATTACCACAACTTAAATCCTCTTTGCTTAGGTTCTGGGTTTATAATAATTGGCTTTTGATTCAGTGCGTTTTGCACATTTTTAATATCAAATGGACAATACAAAAAGCCTTTAAATCCTGCATAAATTCGCTCAACTGCAACTATTTGTTCGTTCTCTGATTTTATGACAATATACAAAGGAATATAATATTTAGATAAATTGAAATAGGAATTGTATGCTGCTATAAAATCATAACCATCCATAGTATTTAATTTCATATCAAGTACTATAAGATCTGGGAAATCTTTGGTTTCCGATTTACTTTCATTTCTATACTTAAAGCGCTTTCTAAGCCATCTTATACCATCTTCGCCATCAGTAAATACGTGAATTCTAACTTTAGGAAAATTATTATCTAATCTTTCATTAAAGCACGAAATGTACTCCTTATTAGAGGACAGAAACATTATATTTTTTTCTATACTTTCAGGTGTCACGTTTGTTTGGTACATTACCAATCATAAATATTTCGGAAATATACGCAGTCCTTTATTTTTATTAATAATAACTTAACATAAAATTTCCATTTATTACACTAACTACCATATTTACAGTACGAAAGGCTCAATTTATTAGACAAAATATATTCAATAAACAGCCTTACTACTGTTTATTAATTAAATGCTATTAAGCAAAAGTTTCTATTATGTAGCGGGTACTCAGAACAAATCCTTAACGTGCAATTAGATATTACCAATTAACAGAATGACAAACTCATCTACAGTCAAGACACCTTTGATATTTCACCATTTAAACCCTTTCGGCGGACATTACTGCTGAAATAGAGTTATGTGGTTATCCTTAGCCTTTTAGTTTAGTAGCAATGTGGTCTATCACAACTTGTAAGGCTTTATCAAACTCAAAATTATTGGTAATGATTAGGTTCGTCTTATCACGATAGGCTAGCCTTGAGACCTACATTAATCAATCGAGATAAGGAAATCAATAGTAACATTGAAATATAGATAACGCCGTTCGGTTTTGACATACGAGTCAGATATAGATTTCATATTGAGTATATTAATTAACAAATTAGCTAAAAAATAGCAATCCTTATTTTATTCCCTATTCGTTTTACCCTCTTATTATTGCTTCCAAGTACTTGGACTCAATCTCCATTCTTGAAGTGCTGTCAAATCATTTTCACTAACAAAGTTTTTTTCTTTTGCCACTTCTATCAAGGAGGAATAATCGCATAGCCATAAAGCCTCGATATTATTATCAGCAAGGGCGATTGTTGCCTGTTGAAATCCATAATTAAATATAGCTGATATGCATAGGGGGTTAGTATTTTCTGCTCTCAATGCTTGTAAAGCATTTATACTGCTTCCAGCCGTACTTATTAAATCTTCTATTATGATACATTTAGCTTGATTGGGAAGTTGTCCCTCTGTCATTTTGCCAGTGCCGTGTTCTTTTGGCTTACTTCTTACATAAGCCATAGGTAATTGAAGTCTATCTGCCAATAATGCTGCGTGAGAAATGCCTGCTGAAGCTACCCCAGCCATACTATCTGCCATTGGGTACTCAGAATTCAGTATTTTTGCCCAAGATTCTATTAAATAATTGCGTACTTTCACCTGCCCTAGGGTTATTCTGTTGTCACAATATATGGGAGATTTCCAGCCCATAGACCACGTAAAAGGTTGATTGGGTCTAAGTATTACTGCTTTAATTTCTAACAAATATTCGGCAACTTGCCGTGCTACTTCCACATTCATAATCATGCATCAAAGCTATAAAATTTATATAAGTGACGCCATCAGACTGATAATATCAGATTCTGTTTCTAACATCAAGGCCGACTACACCATAACTGATGCTGAGTTTTCTGACATTGAAAACTACATTACTAATTGGGTAATGATGCCTAGACCAAAAGGCAAAATATTTCAATTTGTTTATGAAAGCAACCATCCGCAAATGGCACTGGCAGACCTTGCCCGTCAAATAAATATAGTTGAATCTGCTGGTGGAATTGTGACGAATGTAAAAAATGAGGTGCTTATGATTTTAAGACGGGGCAAATGGGATCTTCCTAAAGGGAAAACCGAAATAGGTGAAAAAACAAAAGATGCCGCTGTAAGAGAAGTAATAGAAGAAACTGGCGTAGATGAGTTAGAAATAGTAGAATCAGCTGGTTGTACGTATCACATATTTAAACAATCTGGCAAATGGGTGCTAAAAGAAACCCAATGGTACTATATGAAATCAGCATCAAGTAAAGAACCCAAACCTCAACAAGAGGAAGACATAGTTCAAGTAAAGTGGTGCAATAAGAATGATATAGAATTTGCTAAGCAAAATACCTATAGTAACATATTTGACCTATTAACAATATATCAAGAGCGGATGTACAAATGATGCTTAATTTCATATAGGTTGCTGCCCCAATCTGCATCTGTTAATTTAATATTGCGATCTACATAGTTTAACATCAAGCCAGACTCTGACATAGATTCTGAAGCGTAAGCAGCAGGATACATCTTTAGCTTGCTATGCTGATGCACTTCCCAAGCGCTGCGCACATAAAAATAATTGTCTATAAAGCCTATTTCTACCCAAGTATTTCTGGCTTTATTTTCTGCAAATAGTCTGGCAACACTAATACTAAGTATAATACCTATTGTGCCTGGAAATAATATAGGATCGTGACGGCTAAGTATATACAAAATTGCGGCAGCATATATAGATAAACATACTGCTAGCGGACCTGGTAGGTAATCTACCAAAATGGACCTAGACTTATCAGTAGTTTTATAAGCCTTAGAATGGTAAAATATTTTTTCCTGCTCAGTCGTGGTCATATTGCAGAATATATAATCAAATTTGTACCAAGTTTTCTTTCAGCCAAAATAGGTATGTCACAATCACAAAACAAGCCAAGCGTATTCAGTTACAACGGCAACATTCACCAATCAAATAAAACTATATTTAGCATAGACAATCGGGCATTCAGATATGGTGATGGATTGTTTGAAAGTATCAGAGTGATAAATGGCAGAATGCCAATGTATGACCTACACTATGACAGGTTTATGGCGGGTTGTGAATTGCTAAAAATGGAACTACCAGACCATTTCAGCAAGGAAAACTTGCTGGAAGAGGTAAATGAACTTCTAATAGCGAATGATACGACAGAGAATGCAAGAATTAGGTTAAGCATATTCAGAACAGCTGGGGGTTACTATTTGCCAGAGTTTAATAAGGCTGAATATACCATTGAATCTAGGCAAATGACAGAGAGTCACTTCAGCCTAAATGAAGATGGATTTGAAATAGATTTATATACCGACTTTGAGAAACCTACTGGTAGGTTTAGTACGCTAAAAACCTGCAATGCCTTAATTTATGTGTTAGCAGCAATTAGGCGTAGTGAACATAAATTAGACGATTGCTTACTTATTAACTTTAAAAGCAGGATTATAGAAAGTATAGACAGCAACGTATTTCTATGTAAAGGAACAAAAATCATAACGCCTCCTCTTACAGAAGGTTGTATAGCTGGTGTGATGCGAGGATGGGTAATAAATCAATTAAGAAACTCTGATACCTACAGCATTTTAGAGGAATCAATTGATATAGAAGACCTATTTTCTACAGAATCTATATTTTTAACTAATGCTATAAAAGGTATAAGGTGGGTAGAAAAGTACAAATCTAAAACCTACACCAAGAGCCCTGCCGCACAGTGGCTTAGCGATGAACTAGACAGAATATCAGTTACTTTATCATAGCTTTATAGCCATTCATAAATTCGGCAATTTCCATTTTCTTTTTCCCCTCTAATTGCAATATTATAGGGAATACATAACCATCTAATGCCGTGAAAGCAAGCTTATTGTCAATAATAACTGCCTGACCTGGTTCTTCAATAGTGTCAGAATATTTTACTTGAGCCTTATATACTTTCAGCTGCTTCCCGTTTAACTGTGTGTAGGCTACTGGATATGGACTTAGACCACGTACTAGATTTAAGATTTGTGAAATTGGTTTTGTAAAATCTATCTTGGTATTTTCTTTGTTTAATTTAGGGGCTGGTTTCAATTCTAAAGAAATGACTTGTTTAGATTCTTTTTGAGTACCATTGGCAATGCTATCAAGAGTTTGAACCATAACCTTTGCGCCGATATCCATCATTTCATCGTGCAGGTCGCCAGCACTATAGTTTAGCGGTATATTTATCTCTTTTTGCATCAATAAATTTCCTGTATCTATTTGTTGCTGTAGTTTAAAGGTGGTAACACCCGTTACACTTTCACCGTTTATAATTGCCCAGTTAATAGGGGCCGCTCCACGATATTGGGGTAATAAACTACCGTGCAAATTAATACTTCCTATCGGAGGCATATTCCATACCACTTCAGGTAACATCCTAAAAGCTACTACAACAAATACGTCCGCTTTTAATGCTGATAATTCTAATAAAAATGCTTCATTTTTTAAGTTAGTTGGCTGTAGTACAGGAAGGTTTAATTCCAAAGCACGCCGCTTCACTTGGCTTTCATTTAATATAAGTCCCCTGCCAGCTGCTTTATCAGCAACAGTAACTACCCCAACCAGCTTGTGATTGCTGCTATTTATGGCATCTAATGTAGCCACGGCGAATTCTGGTGTTCCCATAAACACAACCCTAAATGATTTCATAATTTATACTATAGTTTGGGCAAAAGTATTTATATCTTAATTGATATGATTGTACACAGTCCAAAGCCTTTAAATATGATTAATTTTGTAAGTAATACAAATAATTTCGAATAGCTAAATTTCGCCTTCGTTACTATTTGTCACATCTGCTTTTTCAACAGTTTATCGGTGAAATTTTGCAGGTGCATCAATACTACAATGCAAAATAACGCTAACCAATTCAATATAAAAGCTGATAATATATCATTGAGTGGTAGGCGCTGGCAAAGACGTCCTGATCCATCACCAACTGTGTTTGGTAAACTTAAGAGTGAATTTCAAACCAATGAAATTCTATTAGATCTGCTGGCACGTAGAGGGGTTACTGGCCTGCAAGAGGCTTATAACTTTTTCTTGCCAACCCTAGATGCGTTGCATTCCCCATCTCTATTGAAAGATATTGATTTAGCACTGACCAGAATTCACCAGTCTATAATATTAAATGAAACAATAGTAGTATATGGTGACTATGATGTAGATGGAACCACTGCTGTGGCTTTGATGTACAGCTTTCTAATAAATATTCACGATAAGGTTGTTTACTACATTCCCGATAGATTTACAGAAGGGTATGGAATAACAAAAGAAGGAATAAACGCTGCAAAAGAATTAAATGCTAAACTTATTATCAGTTTAGACTGTGGCATAAAGTCTAACCAACAAATAGACTATGCAAATGGACTGGGAATTGATTTTATAATTGGTGATCATCATACGGTAGGTGACGAATTGCCTAACGCTATTGCAGTATTGAATCCTAAGCGCCCAGATTGCGAGTATCCTTATAAAGAATTAAGTGGGTGTGGCATAAGTTATAAACTAGCTGAAGCCTATGCAGAGAAATACAACATTCGATTTGACCCAGCTAAATATTTAGATTTAGTTGCGATATCTGTTGCTGCTGACCTAGTACCTATGACTGGTGAGAATAGAATTATGTCTTACCACGGTCTGCAATTAATTAACAATAACCCTAGACCAGGAATTAAGGCGTTGATAGAATTGTCTAAGATTAAACATAAAATAGATGTTTCTGATTTGGTATTTAGAATTGGTCCTAGAATAAATGCTGCTGGCAGAGTAAGCAGTGGTAAACTCGCAGTGCAAATGCTGGTAGAGGAAAGCCTAGAAAATGCAATAGAAATAGCAGAAACAATTAACCAAAAAAATACTGATAGGCAAAATGTTGATCAAACTACTACCCGCCACGCACTTGCCATAATGAAGGAATATGACCTAGTGGCTAAGAAAAGCATCGTTTTGTATCAAGAAGATTGGCATCAAGGTGTAATTGGTATAGTTGCTAGCAGACTTATAGAAAAATACCACAGACCAACTGTGCTTTTAACTAGAAGCAATGGTCACGCAATAGGTAGTGCTAGAGCCATACCTGGGTTTGATATGTATGCTGCGCTACAACAAGTAGAGGGGCTACTAGAACAATGGGGTGGGCATAAGGCAGCAGCTGGCTTAACCTTGAAGCTTGAAAACATATCAGAATTTGAACTACAATTCGAAAAAGTAGTAAGTGAATCTATCAATACGGACATACTTACGCCACTGTCAGAGTATGATTTAGAGATTTCATTGACTGACATAACATTAGGTTTTGCAAAAAATATAGTGAGATTTGGTCCATTTGGTCCAGATAATCCCAAACCAACTTTTGTGATCAAGCGACTAAGTTGCTATGACAAACCCCAAATCATCAGCGGAAAACACACACGTTGTACTGTAGTAGATGAACAAGGGAACCTAACCAGAATTATTGGATATGGATTGTCCAACATTAGCGAACACATTTACGATAATATATTTGACATTTGTTTTACGGTAGAGTTAAATGAACATAGAGGTATGTTTATGCCCCTAATAAGTGTAAAGGACTTTAGATTACATCAAATACAAACAATATGATTCTGCGCGCTGAAAACTTAATAAAATCGTATAGAGAACGTAAAGTAGTAAACGATGTAAGTGTTCAGGTATCTCAAGGTGAAATAGTTGGACTGCTTGGACCAAACGGTGCGGGTAAAACCACTACATTCTATATGATAGTTGGTTTCATTAGACCTAATCAAGGAAAAATATTTCTAGAGTCCACTAACATAACCAGAGAACCTATGTACAAAAGGGCTCAAAAAGGAATAGGCTATTTGCCACAAGAGGCTAGCGTATTTAGAAAGTTGAGCGTTGAAGATAACATAAAGGCCGTACTAGAACTAACCAAACTGAGCAAGACGCAACAGCGAGATAGACTTGAAGGGCTTATAGAAGAATTTAGACTAGAAAAAGTTAGAAAAAACAGAGGTGACCTACTTAGCGGTGGCGAACGTCGCCGTACAGAAATAGCAAGAGCACTAGCAGTGGACCCAAAATTTATATTGCTGGATGAACCCTTCGCCGGTGTCGACCCCATAGCTGTAGAGGACATACAATCTATAGTTGCGGCACTAAAACACAGAAACATTGGCATATTAATAACAGACCACAATGTACAAGAAACTCTATCTATTACAGATAGGGCCTATTTACTGTTTGAGGGTAAAATATTAAAAAGTGGTACTGCAGAGGAATTAGCCGCAGACGAACAAGTAAGAAAGGTGTATTTAGGTCAAAATTTTGAATTAAAACGTAAAAAGAACTTCGACTCCAAATTGAATTTCCCTATGTAGTTTTTTTGACTTTTTCGTATCATTTCTTACACTATACTACATACTAGTAGTGTTGGGGTGCCACATACTATACATAATTTTGATGCGTTAATGTGGTACTAAGACAAGAACAGAAAACCCGAGCTTGCTAATTAAATAGAAAATTTGAATCATTTGCGAAGTAGACTTAATGAAAATATCACAAGTCATCTAAGCTAAATTGGAACTAAATTTAATTTAATTTTAAAAGTTACAGTTCTTGGTTAGTATCATAGTTAACCTAAAAAAATGTTTAATAACCCACATAAACTACTAGCACGATCCCGCAAGGGCTACATTATTGCGTTTGTATCGTTAACGCTGCTACTGGGAATTAATTTTTATTTATTTCATAGTCTTGTAGTAAAGCAAAAGAACAACGGTAAAGTCATACTTACTGTAGACAAGCTTAGGGAATTAGAACAGAATCAAGAGAAAGTTGCACTAATGCTTCAAAATACTGAAAGCAAAAGTTTGAAAACTTTATATATAGCTGAATTGGCAAAACTATTGCCAGAATGGCGACAACAGCACAATGCGATTGTGTACGGTTCTGGGGCTCTTGATATAAAATCAATTTATGATGAACCAAAATTAAAAAATCTATTACTTGGCATATCACCACACTATGACAAGTTAAACAACGCTTACTTATATTTAGCCCGTAGTAATCCATTAAAATATGATGAAAATGTAACATTTCCTTACATAGAGGAAATAAATTCTCAACACAAAATTTACCTATCTTATTTAGAGCAAATACAGTTTGCTATATCTAATGTAAATATTAAACACACTTCTCAGCTAGAGAAGCTAGAATGGCTGATGCACTTTCTCATTTTTGCTTTACTCTTGGCCCAAGTAGTCCTAATTTTTGCACCAATGAATGAAAAAATGCAAGAATATATAAGGTTAGAAAATTCTATAAGAAAAGAACTTGAGGTAAGAATATTTGACTTGAAAAATTCAAACATTAACCTTGAGAATACTCAAATAGAGTTAAACAACAGACAGAAAAAAATTCAAGAACAGATAATTGAAAATGAAAAACTAAACAGACGCCTTGTAGAAAAAGATAGAATGCTAACAGAAGCCCAAAAAATAGCACAAATGGGCACTTATGATTACAATGTAAATACAGGTGAAATAGATTGGAATGAAGAAGTCCTTAAATTATTTGAAATACCAGAAGACATTAATGTACACATTCTTAATTTCAAACAATTCTTTACTAAATGTGAATACTTTAGGTTGATTTCAGACTTCAAATATGCAATTGAAAATGACGAAGAATTAAATAATGAATATACCGGTATTACCTATACAGGTAAGCAAATAATTCTTCACTTTACTGGTAAGTTAATTAAGATAAAAAATCGCAACTACCTCCATTATATTGGTGTCATACAAGACTATACTACTATAAGAAATTACATCATAGGATTAGAAATAAGCAGAAAAGAAGCTGAAGATGTTAGTAAAGCCAAATCACAGTTTCTCAGTACTATGAGTCACGAAATTAGGACGCCAATGAATGCAATAATTGGATTTCTACAACTCATAATTATGGAAAGTCCTAGACAAGACCAAGAGGAATACTTGCATACTATGCATCATTCTGCCAATCACCTATTCACGCTAATTAATGATATTTTAGACTTTAATAAGATTGACGCAGGTAAAATAAAGTTTGAAGAAATAGACTTTAATCTTGATGAAATGCTTCAAAACATAATTAATATGTTTAGGCTTAAAGCATCTGAGAATAACACCAGAATTTCACTTGAAAATGATAACAGTGTAAAGAACTATTTAATAGGAGACGTGACAAGGCTTACACAAATTTTTACCAATTTATTAAGTAATGCAGTCAAGTTTACTAGCAAAGGATCCGTTCAAATAATATATCATATAATGGAAAATAATGCGGATACTATGCAAATAAAATTCAATGTTATAGATACAGGTATTGGCATTGCTAAAGACAAACAATGTGTCATATTTGAAAACTTTACCCAAGCATCTGAGGAAACTACAAGAATATATGGTGGTACTGGACTTGGTCTTAGTATTAGTCAAAAACTAGTACGACTAATGCATAGCGAAATAATATTAGAAAGTAATTTAGGAGAAGGCTCTGACTTTAGTTTCACTTTAATATTCAAAAAGGGCAAAGCAATCACTAATCCTGTGGCATCTGTAGAAATACCATTGTTATTAAATGCTAACAATACCATCTTGAATAATTCTAATATTCTCTTAGTAGAAGATAATAAAATTAATCAAAAAGTAGCTACGTCATTCTTGCGTAAATGGGGTGTGAATTGCGATATTGCTCAAAATGGTCAAGAAGCTGTGGAACTTGCTACCAATAAGAAGTACGATTTAATTCTTATGGATTTACAAATGCCAATAATGGACGGATACTTGGCTAGTAAACTAATAAGGTCTGGACAGGGATTCTCTAAATTCACACCTATAATTGCACTTACAGCTAGTGCAAATACTGAAACTAAGGATGAAGTATTAAAAAATTATATGAACGATTACATTACTAAACCGTTTCAAACCAACGATTTATATAAAATATTAGTAAAAAATATCAAAAGAGATATTATTAATCAGTATCGAGCTTAAATAGAATATTTATTTTTGTTGTATTGAAATTATAGTAGTAATAAATTTGTATTAGTTTCAGATTATGAAATTACAGCAAACAACTACTTTTTTCTGCTTAACTTTGTTTGAATTTATTTGTAAATGACTGAAACCCTTGTTGCAAAATCACGTCCGCGTATCACAGTATCGTTAGTATTTTATACAATTATTAATGTAGGCGGAATTGCACTCTTATTTATCGTTCCATTTTCTTGGAAACTTGTGGCTCTTTGGGCCTTTAATTACACAGCAGGTATGTTTTTCATTACCGCTGGTTACCACAGATACTTTAGCCATAGAAGTTTCCAATTAGGAAGAGTTGCTCAATTCTTTCTGGCTTGGATGGCACAGGCTAGTATTCAGAAAGGTGTATTATGGTGGGCTGCAAACCATAGAGATCACCATATACACAGCGACACAGATTTAGACCTACACAGTCCTGTTAAAAGAGGATTTTGGTACAGCCATATGGGTTGGATATTTGACCCTAAAAGTCAAAGTTTCAACGTAAAGAAAATTCAAGATTTTAATAAATATCCTGAATTGAGGTGGTTAAATAATTATCATTGGGTGCCTACAGTAGTTCAAGCTGCTTTTATCACCACATTATTTTATTTCCTAGACATTCCAGGCATCACACCATTAGCGGCATTTGCTTGGGGTTATCTATTTGTTATCGTATGTTGCTATCAAGCATCTTATACCATCAATAGTTTATCTCACGTATATGGCAAACGTAGGTTTGAAACTACCGATCACAGTCGAAACAATTGGTTTTTGGCCATCATTACTTTAGGAGAAGGTTGGCATAACAATCATCACCATTGTAAAAGTGCTTGTCGTCAAGGTTACAAATGGTACGAGTATGATTTAACTTATTATATATTAAAAGGCTTTTCTTTTATTGGCATTGTTAAGAACATTAGACCATTTCGTGCAGATAATACCAAAGGTGTAATAGTAGAGGCACCTGTAGCTAAGAAAGAATTATCAGCTGAGGCAGCATAGTTTCCACAACTGTATTATATAGTAATATCTAAATTCTATAATTTTAAACAATTATTTGAGTTTAGATATTTTTTTGTTTATGCACCATAGCTTCTTTAAATTAATTACTTGCGCAACACTTTTAACTTTTGCCTGCTCTGGCCAATCAGCAGATGGGTTAACCACCTACTCTGGATTTAATAAAGCCAATAAGATTAATCTAGGACTGACTTATATAGGCGATAGCATAAATGGCGTGTACTATCTAAATTCAGATATGATACTCCATTATTTCCACGGTAGAGTAAATCAAGACAAAATATACTGCATAGAATATAATAATTCACAAAAACCAAGTACTATAGTAAAAGGAAGCAAGGCAAAAAACTTTTCTAAAATAAAACTAGAAATTCTAAACCTAGGAACTAAAAAATTAAGTATTTATGATGCAACATCTAACCAAAACAGTCTAACCTTTACCAATAAATCTAGCTATTATTCTAATAGAAAATCAGCCATTGGCATACCAATAGATTATTATAAAAGTATTTGGCAATTGAATGATCTGGCTGACACTGCAATCAGTAACAGACTAAATAAAAGCCTAAAGCTACATAACCAATTTATATCCCCCTACACTCCAGTAGGAATGAATGAGGATGATTACGATGATGCTTTAAAAAAGAACTTAACAGACGCGTCAGAAAAATTTAAAGTTGAACCCAGTCTAGAAAGGCAAAAAGTATTATTTTTTAGAAACTACTGGTTGCCTGTATTTAAAAGTGAAAAAATATTGGTACTGGAAAATAACTTTGAATACTACAATGACTTGAAACACATAGAAAAGAGAAAGAAAGTTTTGAATTTTGATATGTGCACCGGTGGGGTATTGGGTTTCGAGCAAATATTTGATACAAGTTCATACACAAAACTCGAATCTTTAATAAGCCTAGAAATTAAAAAACAAAAAAACTTAGAGACAGGAAATCGCTTTAGCGAAGATGGATATTTTTACCAAGGTTTTAGCTTACCTCAGAATTTCTACATACTACCACAGGGCATCATATTTTTATATAATATGTCTGAAATTAGTAATTGGCAAACCTCAAATGCAATTTTCATATATTTGAGTAAACAGAAACTTAAATTGCTATTAAATAAGGCAAATACAAACCCAGTATTAGAACTTTGGCAATAGTCATCTTATGAAAACTCCTATTCTAACCCTATTTATATTGGCATTATTTCCTCTGGTATTATGCAGTCAACAGCTAGAAGAAATTCAAAATGTAAAATCAATAAGGCTAAATCACAGTTACTATCAGGGTAAAAAAGATGATGCAAAGTATCAAATTAGCCTGCTACAAAATGCTGACACCTGCATTGCCGTATTTTCTGTAACTAACAGTGTGCAAATACCATTAGCGGGTATCGTAAATGAAGACACAATAATACTTTGGAGTCAAATGGACTTGTTAATGCCACAAAGTGCATATGATTATCAACAGAACTGGATACTTAAATTAATAGCAAATCCAAATGGGTATGATCTTTATATGCTAGATGAAGAAGGAAGTGTTGAAGAATTGCATTACATTACAGTTCCGCTTACTAAAACAAACACAAATACTTATAAATCATATCAATATAACTTGTTCAATCATAATAGGGTAAACGGAAGAGACTATGCTGTAAGTCATTGTGCCTATATACAAGACACTATGTTTAGATATATAAATCCTAAAACTTCACCTGAATATGTACATTTCAATTTAATGAAAATTAATCTGGCTTTATATGAATATTTTAATGTAATAATAGAAAAATACAACTCTTACATATTGCAAGAAAAAAATCTAAAAGATCAAGTACACGAGTTTGGTAAAAGACTAGAAGTAGTAATACCCTATTTTGAAAATGCCCAATATGTACAATACTATTATTGCCTGTATAGTGAAATATTTCAAGGTAATAAAGATTTTTTAGTCAAGTTTATAACCATAGATAAAAAGACCAAACAAGTTATCCAACTAAACAATACAATGTTTAAACCCAGAGCTTGGGCAGAATTAAATAAGTATTATTATAAAAGAAATAAAAATCAGTTTGGCAGTTCCCGATTAATTCGCCCTGTTAGTAACGAGATTTATCTAACTGATAATAAAGGTATAGGCATAATTGCATTACCCAAAAAAACCGAAGAGGAATTTAATGGTTTACTAAACACAGAATTTACTGCAGCAGAGTTGAAACCCTATTTAGCAGGTAGTAAAACCACCAATAAAGCCCCGATAAAAAAAGCCAAACCTAGCGTGAAAAAGAAATAAAATTAGACCTTTTGCGGTAGTTTATCTAATTCTCTGCGTAACAGATCAACAGTAACTAGAGAAAATAATTGGATATTTTCATTTCGCCTAAGGTTAAACCTAATGGTTCTGGTAATGATGCGACCATCACTACTACCAATACCAAAGCACAGAGTACCAATAGGCTTGTCTTCACCACCGCCTGTTGGTCCCGCTATACCACTGGTAGCCAATACATAGTCAGTCTTAAATTGTTTTAGACCACCACTTATCATTTCTGCTACAGTTTGCTCACTTACAGCACCATATTTCATCAGTGTTTCGTGCTTTACCTGAACTAAGTCTTCCTTTACCTGATTATCATACGTAACAGCTCCACCTAAGAAATAGGCGCTACTGCCTTCACTTGCCGTAAATTGATGTGCCATATAGCCACCGGTACAACTTTCTACACAGGCTATTGTTTTTTTCTCTATTATTAGTCGTTTGCCTACATATTCAAATAGACTTATACGCTCAGTGCTGTATATAAATTCATTAGCTATATCTAGTATTTTATTTACGAATCCATTTAACTTATCTACCAGCACAGTTTCATCAGGACCTATTGCAGTAAGATGTAGTTTTACTACCATCAATGTAGGTAGGTAGGCTAATTTGTAGAAATAGCTATCGTTATTGGCAGCATCTACAGCATCATCTATTTCCTTTAGTTTTATGGCTAAATCACTTTCTGGTATCCCAACTGTCATAACTATACGTTCTACTACCTTATCGTCCCCCTTCATACTTAATAGTTTAGGTATAATGGATACATCTAGGTTATGTCGCATTTCAAAGGGTACTCCCGGCAGGGTTGCTAGGATTTTCCCTTCCTCTTCTAGCCACATTATAGGTGCTGTACCTACGTCATTAGGCATAATCACTGCTGTTGCAGGTACCATAGCTTGCTGCAGGTTTAATTCATTTAAAGTCCGACCCCGTTGTTTATAGCGTTCCCTTAGGTTTTCCAGTATTTGCTCATTCTGAATAAGGTTTGTATTGTAATACTTGGCTACTGTAGCTTTAGTTATGTCGTCTCTGGTTGGTCCAAGACCACCTGTACTAATTACAATGTTGCACTCTTGAAAAAGATAATCTAAACCTTTTACTATTTGGGGTTCTTTATCGCCTACAGTCAATATTCTCTTTACTGGCATATTAGCTGCAGACAGTTGTTTTGCAGCATAGTTTGAATTTGTATCTAAAGTATCACCATTTAAAACCTCATCACCTATAATTAATAAACCTATCCTTATATCTTTTTGCATCGTCATATATATTGAATCAAAAGTAACAAGACAATTTCTATTTTGTTATTAGAATTTAAGCCAGCAGTTTTTTTGTTAACTTGGCATAATTATTTCCTTTTACTTTCATTAGATCAATTTATATGAAACGGTTATTATTTACATCTCCTGCTGCTAAATTATTTACAGCTCTACTTATAGTCGTTTTGTTTAGCAGCGCTGCTTGCGATAAGATTGATCTAACGCAACCCATTTCTGAGGCTGAAATAGCTGAAGGTTTGCGCCAAGCCCTTACTGTAAGTGCAGACACTAGTGTTAGCCAAACCAATAAAGCAGATGGTTACTTTAGGAATGAATTAATAAAAATATTGCTTCCACCGGAAGCCGCTAAAGTAGAAAGTACGCTAAGAAGTATAGGTGCTGGTGCCTTAGTTGATGATCTTGTATTGAAACTGAATCGTGCTGCTGAAGATGCTGCAATTGAGGCAAAACCAATATTTGTAAATGCCATAACTGGTATTACCATCACAGATGCAAGTAACATCCTGTTTGGTGACAGCATAGCAGCTACAACATATCTACGTGGCAGAACTTACGTAAGTTTAAAAAATGTATTTGCACCAAAAGTGGAAAAAAGCCTCGACAAAGTAGGTGCAGTAAAAATATGGGAACAAGTATTTACTACCTATAATTCAATACCATTTGTAACTAAGGTTAATCCTGATTTAAAAGATTACGCTACAGGCAAAGCACTAGATGGCTTATTTGTAATGCTAAGTAAAGAGGAAAAAGGCATTAGAAAAAATCCACTTGATAGAGTTTCTGCACTTTTACAAAAAGTATTTGGCGAATTAGACAAATAAGCGCCTTTATATTACTTTTAGAAATTATATTATTCTGACTAATTAATCATATTGGATTGCTTCTAGTCTAATATTACAACAATAAAAATGTTGCTCATTTAAAAGTGAACAACATTTTGTAGGATAATTCAAATCTGAATATTCCTTAGACCGTATTTCAATAGACTAAGCTAGTACAGGTTCTCTCGTCATTCCGGGTTGAAAGACGTGTTCTGGTTCAAATACCTTGTGAGGAAATCTGACGTGGTACTCAAACTCGTGCCTAAAGTGCCTAATTGCGCTAGCTACTGGCCAAGCAGCGGCATCGCCTAGTGGGCAAATGGTATTACCCTCAATCTTCTTACTTATGTCAACTAACATATCTATATCTTCCTCACGACCGTGTCCATTTTCAAGTCGATGTAATACACGTTCCATCCAACCTGTTCCCTCTCTGCACGGGCTACATTGACCACAGCTTTCGTGATGATAGAATCGGGTAAAGTTCCAAGTATTTTTTACAATACACTGGGTATCATCAAATACAATGAAACCACCAGAACCTAACATAGTACCAGACTGAAAACTACCCGCACTTAGGCTCTCATAGGTCATTAGTCGGTCTTGTCCTTCTATAGTTTTTAATATTAATTCTTTCGGTAAAATGGGTACAGATGACCCACCTGCCACTACTGCCTTAAGCTCTCTGCCATTAGCTATACCTCCACAATACTCATCGCTATATATAAACTCGTCAACCGGTACGCCCAATTCTATTTCATACACCCCTGGCTTATTTATGTTGCCGCAGGCAGATATAAGTTTGGTACCCGTACTTTTCTCTATTCCTAACTTAGCATACTCTGCACCAGTTATATTTATTATGTGACTAGTCGCTATTATAGTTTCAACATTGTTTACTACTGTTGGTGATTGCCACAATCCTTGGATTGCAGGAAATGGTGGTTTCAATCTTGGGTTACCACGTTTACCTTCTAGCGATTCTATTAATGCTGTTTCTTCCCCACATATATAGGCACCGCCTCCTGACTGTACATAAAGTTCTAGGTCATAGCCAGACCCTAATATATTTTTACCTAGCCAACCATTGGCTTTGGCTTCAGCTATGGCATTTTCTAATATTCTAATGACGTACATTAACTCTCCTCGTACATATATATATCCAGTGTTAGCACCTAAGGCATAGCTGCCCACTATCATACCCTCTATTAGGCTATGTGGTATTTTCTCCATCATATACCTATCTTTAAATGTACCGGGCTCACTTTCATCAGCATTACAAACCAAGTATCTAGGCTTTTCAGACTTTCTATCTAGGAATGACCACTTTAAGCCAGTTGGAAATCCAGCGCCACCCCTACCACGTAGTCCAGAGGTTTTTACTTCCTCCATAACCTCATCGGGGCTCATAGTTTTTAGTGCTTTATCTACCGCATTGTACCCACCGTGCCGTCTATAGGTTTGATATTCGGCTATGCCAGGTACATTAATATGTTCTAACAGTAATTGTTTTGATGCCATCGTGAAATTGTAACTGTAAACAGTAGATGATTGTTCTAAAGAATGCATCAAAAATAATCAAAAAATACCGTCGTACTATGTTTAACTGCAATTGGAAAAGCAAGCCAAGCGTATAGGGCTGCAAATGGCAATAAAATAACCATATTTAAGTGTAAAAAACTTAGGAATTAGATACTTTACTATTTTAAAACGCCCAATGTTAACAAAATAACATATTCTTTAATACTAAATTATATTTCGGAAATAAATCGTCATATTAAGTGTATAAATTATTAAATAAATGCAATCAGTGCAATTAAATTTTAAAACAAGCATCAGTAAAACTTTTATTATTTATGAAAGCGCTAAGTAAAATACTGTTATTACTTGCATTGGTAACCCTTGTCGGCAGTTGCGGCAAAGAGGATGGGCCTGTTAAGTTTGGTACCTATACCTACAGCTTCCAAATGTTAAAAAGCTATAATGGTAAGCCAGCCGTGGATGTTAAGGTTAACTTTGTGGGGGAGGCGGATACTGCCATTAACGATAAGAATCGCACCGCCAGATTTACAAGACAATTAGCAGCAACAGCCAAGTGTATAGACTTGGGCCAGGGCTAGACCTACTTCATTATGAGGCTCTAAAAGTATATCTCAGTAAAAAGTTAAACTTAAAAGTAAATATGACTGACCTAAAGTGTTAAATTCATTTCAAAAGATAACAGTACCATTAAATTTTTTTCTGCATTTGTATTCTATCCCCCTTTTTATGACTGGGTTAAGTTATCCGAATTTAATTGTATGGAAGCAGTCATTGGTATTCGTACTAAAGATGATA
>JAWXCF010000110.1:0-4085 GCA_034440515.1 Bacteroidota bacterium | reverse complement strand
GTTCTGACAGCCTTAGATTGCCAGAAGGGTACAAAGTAGAATATCAGGTGCAGAAGGTGGTAAAGAGGGTGGCCGTTAAAGCGGCTTGATCTTTCTTAGTGTAAGTTTTCAGATTAATCTCGCTGGTACCCTATATACTGGGTGTTGGAAAACAAACAGGGTAAAAGTTCCGCCTCATATAGGTCTACTGTTAGTTTTCTTATTTAAAATGCTATCCGAATATCGAAGATAGCCGATTTTGTAACCTACATTTACGCACGAATCTCACTGGTACTCTGTATTGGTGATCATGATTTAAGCTTCTAAAATTATTCCTTTGTCGCTGTATTTGGTATTTTGAATCTTTTAGGCCATCTGGTTTTAGAATTGTACTTAACTCCAAACAGGTTAGCCCCAGTTAGGTTAGTCCCAGTTAGTCTAGCCAAACGCAGGTCGCATCCAGACAGGTCGCGACCTGACAGGTCAACTCTAATCAAATTAGCATGCAATAGTCTAGCCCCAGTCAGGTTAGCCCCAGTCAGATTAGCGTCAGTCATGTAAACGCTAAACAGGTCTGCCCCCATTAGGTTAGCTCCAGTTAGGTTAGTCTCATGAAGACGAGCCTCAGACAGGTCAGCCCCAGTCAGGTTAACCCCAGTCAGATTAGTGTTAGTCAGGTTAGCCATTCTTAAATCTACACGATGTAAGTTCAATTTCGATAATACTCGCTTAGCTAAGTCAAACTCTCTAAGTGATGGGTTTCCATACTTTCCCCAGTTAAGCACAGTCTCATATTGTTCATCTCGCAGGGGACTGGGAATTCGATTAATAGACCGTGTGTTTCTATCTAAAAACTGACCACAAAATTGACACTCTATTCCTTCCGTCTTAATTGCCTCTCTACAATACTGACATCTTTTTGTATCAGGAATCATAGGTGCTCCTTTTGATCTTCGTTCTATGCTATGTGGTAGTTGTAGACAGCTTAGTAGCTTGCTTTTTAAGTATTTATCGATATGGCTTCATAGTTTCACATTTATGGCTATATTGCTTATATTATTATATTACCAAGAAATCTGTCAATAAAAATGAGACACATCGGGTATGAAAATTAGGGAAGAATGCGCGCTGTTGAACAGATTTGTCTTTGTTTATAACCACACTTTCTCTCTGGTGGTCCTATTCTCAACTGGGTGTTTGAGACCATGTATCGCGCCTTATTAATCCTTTCCTAATTTTTAGGGAAGATCTGTCTCATTCCCATTGGCACACAGAACAAGAGATTAATAAATATACTTACGCTTTACACTATGCGAGAGGTTTAGAGAAAAACCACCACCTTCGTTAGGGGGCAAGGGTTGGGATAGTAAAGCCTAATTGCTGTACAGTTTCCTGTGATCAGTATAGTTGCATAATTTTCCTATCCTTGATGCAGAAATACTTTTGCAACTTTTTTTTAGAAATAATAAAAAATACATTATTTCTAAAAATAATCGTTTAATTTGACCAAATTTATAGAAAGAAATATACTGATTTATAGCTTTTCAACTGTGAAAAGTTATAAGTTGTTTTCCAGCTTTATAACCCTACGATTAAGGAGAACTACACATGACAAATGAAGAGGCAAGAGCTATTGCGCAAGAGTTGCTTGCACAAAACGCACAGACTACCAGACAAGAACTGCGAGACTCCGCTAAAGATTTTCACCATACAGTAGCGTCTGCATTGACGGGGTCTAGTTCACAACAAGGCGCTACAAACACTGCTAATGCTGTAGAAAGCATTGCTACCATCATTAGTTGGTTCAAAAAGTAGTCTCTATGTAGCGTGATTTATAGATAACCTTATCGATTAGTAGATAGCATGTAAGTGCTACAGTTACGTGTTCTTTACACAAGAGGGTTATCTTTTTTATAAACCTTCCCTTGATACTAAGCACCTATGTATCGTCACTTTCCCAATTTTGAAATAGCCACATAAAAACTCATTAAACCTGTAGAAAGCAGTAGGGGAGGGCTTATGACTAAAAATCAGGCTCGTGTTTTGCATGAATTGCAGAACGCGTATGAAACGGTATTCGAGGCAGAAACTAAGAGACCAGGAGAACAAAGAGTAGATTTCACGGCATGGATAGACGATGAATTATATTTCAAGTTCACTATGACTGAAGAAGGTGAGTGCCTTTATATGAGACAAGGTAGCATCCTAACTCAAGAAGAGGAAGACTTACCGGATATGTCTACTATTTTGCCGATGCCGTGGTTATTTACGAATGATTGATTATTTGCTTTATTGCTCTCCTTATATTTTTTCATTCCCATGAGCACTAGGCGGGAGCGATCAGCTGATTAATTACACAAGTGAAATCGCTGATCAATGGTTGCATGTTTTGGTGCATTTGTGTCTTATAACTATTGCTTTACAATTTGGGTGTTGGTAACCAAACAGGGCAAATGTTTCACGGTAAAAACGTATACTGCCATAATTACAACAATAATCATATTTTTTCACTTCCCAAAAATATTGACTTTAAAAGTGTTAGAAAATGGGAAATGAAAAAGCTGATTGTATTCTGATATGCCAACAACATCTTGTATTTAAGGCGAAACTTTTACCCTGTTTGGTTACCAACACCCGTTCTTGTTATTATTGTAGCTAGAACAATTGAGAAAGAGTTCTGCACCTCCATGCTTAAGCAATAAGGGTACCGGCCATATTGACGTGAAAACTTACCCTAAAGGAATACAGGCTTAATTATATTGCTACAAGTGGAACTTTAACTTGTTTATCAACACCCAATATTACATGTTCGGTGGCAATAACATCATCAACCAAGTGGCAGTAACTCAAGGGAGAATTTGAAATGACAGACCGTGACCTGAAGATTGCGATTGCACATGCAAAGTGGAGTGTCCAGTATGACATTAAGCAGATAACCGAAACTGCACAGTGGGATGGAGGGATAGGAACGTTGGAAAGTATTGTCAATTCTATTTCCAACGGCTGGATTGGAAGATCAAAGATTGATCCCCAAACGGCGGCAGATGAGATACGAACATTCCGCAAAAGTGCGAATCTCCTACTTCAGTTGGCCAAAGAAGCAGTAAGCCAGGGAATTGATCCCTCAAGAATTCCTGCACGTTCAAATAGCGATTATCTGGGCGATTTGTAATTCTGGTGATGTGCCAAATCAGTTGCAGGGTAAGTTTGCACATCGCAGCTACTACCTAATTCCTTGAAGGCTTAGATTTTTACTATTACACTAAAGACGTACACAGTACCCCAAAGGTACCAGAGGGGCAATGCAAGGGATAATCATAAAAATAACGGACAAAGGCTTTGGTTTCATCTCAATAGAGGGACAACCAAAAGATGTTTTTTTTGGTAGCAAGTCACTCATAGATGTCACGTTTGCTGAATTACGTGAAGGAGATATGGTCTCTTTTGAAACGGAAGAAACTCCACGTGGACTAAACGCTATTAATGTACGGCGTATTTATGATGGAGGCTGACATGCAAGGCTAATTATAATTGACCCCAAAAACTGGTCTCAGACATCTTTAGTGCAAAGCTCGTCGACTAGCTTTGAGATCCAGGCTGTATAAACAACGGCTAGAGTTGTTAGCCCGAAACTTGCCGGAGAGCTTGACAACGGGGTCAACTATATATCAAACTTTTCCATATTTCCCTTATCTATTCAGTTTTGGCTGGTTTTATTTACTAATAATGTATCATTGCATTACAACACTGTAAATACCCTTCGCTACGGTATCTTAATCCCGCTACGCTTAAAGTGAGCAAACATCTGAATATATACCCCACTAGCTACGACACCAGCCGTAGTACCACTTGCAATGCCTAACGTTGAATCAATCCTGCCTAGCACTGTTAGGATAAACAATGTTAGTGAACCTATACCCATAGCAACACTGAGAACGTTTGACAGGAATGGTCTAGAAACATGATCGAAAACATAATCTACAATTCTCACAGGGAAATTAAACGATTGATATTCTTCATTGCTCTCAGGGTTAGTGATACTAAGAGTGGCATAATGCACTCCGATTATGCAATTATCGTTGGGCTTACACCAAAAAGATACTGTG
>JAWXCF010000109.1:0-3979 GCA_034440515.1 Bacteroidota bacterium | reverse complement strand
GATTTCCTTAATGTTTGAATTCTATTAACTAGCTCTCTAGCCAAACCTTCTTGAACAAGATCATCAGATAATGTCACATCAAGTGCTATCGTTAAACCATTTGCAGAACTTACTAACCATCCTGGAATATCTTGGCTGCTTATTTCTACGTCTTCTCTTTCTATTACATACTCATTCCCATCATAGGTCACAGTTATATTATTCTCAGCCTCCAATTGTTGAATTTCATCTTGGGTCATTGCCAATACTGCTTGCTGCACGGCTTTCATATTCTTACCATATTTGGGGCCCAAGGCTTTAAAATCTGGCTTAATTGCTTTGATTAATTGTCTGGTTTCTTCACCTGTCAGCAACTGAATTTCCTTTACGTTCACCTCAGATTTAATTAATTCAGATATTGCATTCCATACAGGTAATAAATCATCGTTCAATATTGGAACCATAACTTTCTGCAGGGGTTGGCGTACCTTTAGTTTTGCCTGCTTCCTAAGTGACAATATCATAGAAGTAGCATCTTGAGCAATTTGCATTCTTCGCTCTAATTCTTTGTCTGTTGCATCTTCATTAACTTTAGGAAAATCTACCAAATGGACGCTTTCCTGCGGAAGTCTTTTGGTTGCATTATTCAAATCTTGAAATAAAGAATCAGCATAAAATGGTGCAATTGGAGACAATAAAATGCTTATCGTTTCGAGGCATTCGTATAGAGTTTGATAAGCTGATAGTTTGTCTAGACTCATTTCCCCTTTCCAAAATCTACGCCTGCCAAGCCTAACATACCAATTGCTTAAGTGATCATTCACAAAATCTATCAATGATCTAGCAGCACGTGTAGGTTCATAACTTTCATAGCTATTCTCTACGTCTATAATCAATGTTTGTAACAGGGAATATATCCACCTGTCCATTTCAGGTCGGTCAATTATTGCAACTGTATTTTCTTGCCACTTAAATTGGTCTATCTCTGCGTATAAGCTAAAGAAACTGTAGGTATTGTATAGCGTTCCAAAGAATTTCTTGCGAACTTCATCTATTCCATCTATATCAAATTTCAAATTGTCCCAAGGTTGGGCATTTGCGACCATATAAAGTCTTGTAGCGTCTGGTCCATATTTGTTCAGTGTCTCAAATGGATCTATTACGTTCCCGAGCCTTTTGCTCATCTTCACGCCTTCTTTATCTAGCACTAATCCATTGCTTACTACAGTTTTGTAAGCAACACTGTCAAATAGCATAACAGATAAAGCGTGCAAAGTAAAAAACCAACCTCTAGTTTGATCTACACCCTCGGCAATGAAATCTGCAGGGAAATTTGCCTTAAACTTATCTTCATTCTCAAACGGGTAATGCCACTGTGCATAGGGCATTGCGCCACTATCAAACCATACATCTACCACGTCTGGTGTTCTATGCATTGGTTTGCCGCTTTCACTTATTAGTATTAGCTCATCTACGTATGGTCTATGCAGATCAAAACCTTCAGGCAAACCACTCCCAGGCATTAGTCCTGCTTGTTGTGCTTTATTTACTTCAACCCTAAGTTCTTCTATGCTTCCTATACACTTTATTTCGCTGCCGTCTTCTGTTAACCACAAGGGTAATGGCGTACCCCAATATCTAGAGCGACTTAAGTTCCAGTCTACTAAATTCTCTAACCAGTTTGCAAAACGACCTGTGCCAGTTGACTCTGGTTTCCACTGTATGGTATTGTTAAGCTCAACCATTCTATCTCGGTAGGCAGTTGTTTTTATAAACCAAGCCTCAAGTGGATAATACAATATAGGTTTATCAGTCCGCCAACAATGTGGATAGTTATGTTCGTATTTTTCACTTTTAAAGCACTTATTCTCTTTTTTTAGCTTTATTATGATGTCGACATTTACATCTTTATATTGTTCCTCGTCTCTATAATCCTTTACATATCTACCTGCAAAGTCTATTACCTCTGGCACAAATTTTCCCGATTTATCTACTAATGGTATTTGCTTACCAACATTATCTGGGTCAGTAACTGTAAGGGCGGGTACGTTGTTTTGCTTTGCCACACGCATATCATCAGCACCAAACGTAGGTGCTATGTGCACTATGCCTGTACCGTCTGTTGTGGTTACAAAATCGCCAACTATTACTCTAAATGCATCACCACTAGGTTGTACATAGGGTAGCAATTGGTGATAGTGTTGACCTGCTAATTCAGATCCTTTATACGAATCTAATTTGCGCCAAGGTAAATTTTTACCATTATGCTCATAGTCCTTGTTGTCAGAGTTTTCTAGCTCTGCATTAAAGTATCTACTTAGGGCAGCCTCAGCTAATATTACTTGTATTTGCTGATGGGTGTAGGGATTAAATGTCTCAATTTTAACATAATTTATGTCTTTGCCTACAGCTAATGCTGTGTTACTAGGCAATGTCCAAGGGGTAGTAGTCCAGGCTAAGAAATAGGTATTTTCCTCGGCTATCTTTTTAAATTGAGCCACACAACTAACATCTTTTACTTCTCTATACGTACCAGGTTGATTTAACTCGTGACTACTTAGTCCTGTTCCAGCTGCTGGACTATAGGGTTGTATGGTGTATCCTTGATATAGTAAATCTTTGTCATACAGTCGTTTCAGCAATTGCCAAAGTGATTCTATATATTCCTTTTTATAGGTGATGTATGGGTTGTCTAGGTCAATCCAATAGCCTTGCTTATCTGTTAGGTCAGCCCAAACATCTTGATACTTCATCACATCTTCACGACATTCTTTATTGTAGTCGGCGATAGATATTTTCTTTCCAATGTCGTCTTTTCTTAGGCCTAAACGCTTTTCTACTTGTAGCTCTACCGGTAATCCGTGGGTATCCCAGCCACTTTTACGCTCAACTCTGTAACCTTTTAGGGTTTTGTACCTGCAAAATATGTCCTTTATAGTTCTGCCTAATACGTGGTGAATTCCAGGCATACCATTAGCCGAAGGGGGACCTTCATAAAATATAAAGGCATTATGTTCTGGTCTATTCTGAATGCTTTTTCTGAAAATTTGATTTTCTTTCCAGAACTTCAAAATGTGATCTGCTGTCTCTACTAGGTTCAGCTTATCATATTTGCGATATAGTGATGAATCGGAATTTCTTTTATTCACGATATTATTAATTTGTGATTTTTTTGCGGTGAAAACCTATGAAAAATAGGTACAAAAATACGGGAATAGATGTTAAAGTCTAATTCAAACTATAAGTATGCTGGTATCAGGGTTGGGTTTGAAATAAATATAAATATTTTTTGCCCCTAACCATACTTTTTATATATCCCAGTTCAGTCAATGTATTAAGCTCTTTCCTAGCCGTTTGATTAGATATGTATTTTCCCTTAGGTGGATGCATTGGCATTTTCATTTCAGTATTCTTTTTTTCTTTCCTCTTCAATTTACTACTAATTTATCAAATTTTAGGAATAAAATTAAATACCTAAAAAACCCTAAGTTTCCTTAGGGTTCTCACATTAACGCTCTATTAGAAAATTACTTTTTAGCTTTTTTCTCTTTAATCTTTTCTTTTTTCTCAGCCATTATGCTTTGGTATTTGGTGTATTGGTCTGCTGTCAACACGCCTTTCACTTTTTCATCGCTGGCTTTCATAATGTTTTGTACTGTTTTACTAGTACCATCACCTTTTCCAGTTCTTGCAACGCGAGCATCTTGTATTTTTGTATTTCTGTCAGTAAAAATAGTTACTAAACTTGACTCTTGGTCATCAGTTAAGACCAACTGTTTTTTCAAATTTTTCGCTTGTTTTACAGCCATTTCACTAGGAGACTTTTTGGTTTTTTCCGCAGTTTGAGTGTTTGGGTTTATTGGTGCTGCTGCACTTACTTGACTCATACCTAAGGCAGCTACTAGCGCTACCGCAATTCCTTTTCTTATAATTCTTGTTTTCATCTTCTTTTGTTGTTTTATATATTATTTGGTCAACATTAATATAGAGAATGGTAACT
>JAWXCF010000108.1:0-12963 GCA_034440515.1 Bacteroidota bacterium | reverse complement strand
CTCAGATATTCACTTTAATTAGTCGTTTTCACCATCAGCATTTTTCAATTGTGTGAATTTTGCTTTCATTTCTTTCGGTAAAAATTGGAAAAAAGTATCCCCTCTTAATCCCATTCTCAGGGTTTCTAGGGGTATAGCTTCAGCCACAGGTATGTTACCTAGGTTTACATTGCTACCTAATAGTTTTATGAACCACACTTGCTGACTTTTATTTGGGGCTTCCCACAATATTTTTTCTGATGGTATTTTGGTTAATATTTCATCTACCAAACCACTACGCACCTCGCCAGTTCCTCTAAATATACCCACATTGCCACCTTCACGAGCCTCTGCCACCACCATACTACTTCCAGCATCTAGTTCAGTTTGCATTTGCTCTATCCATTTATACGGGGCAAATACTACCTCGGCATCCTTACTACCTACTTCGCTCAGTACCTTGTAGTTTTTTGCCAGTCGGCTTATCATAGTACATTTTTCGTCGTGCTCTATGTGAATGCTGCCATCGCTCACTTCTACATAGTTTATTTTATATTTATCTAGTTGAGATATAAAATCATCAAATTGACCGCGAACTACAAACGCCTCTAACAGTGTTCCGCCAAAATATACTTGAAGTCCAGCATTTTGATACACCTTTATTTTTTCAGCTAAATTAGGAGTGAAAAATGCAGTACCAAACCCTAGTTTCACTATATCAACATATTCGGCAGATACATCTGCAAAATTTTCAGCTTCTCTTAGGCTTAGACCTTTATCCATCACCATAGTAATCCCATTACTTCTTGGTTTTAATGTTCTTTCTGGCAGATTATTTAACGTGAAGTTCATTTCTTGTTTTTATAAATTGTCAAGTAATTATATGCAGGGGGCGCAAATATACCTTTTACCTTTATTTGTTTGGGCAAAGATGTCTTCGGTTTAGCTAGTTAGATTAAATGTGTCTAGTTAGCCTGTGTATTGCCCGTCTGATTAATGTAGGTATTAATGATGTTCATTAATCGCTCATCTTTTTCGAAGTCCCAGAAATAGTCAAACAATATTTTGTGGCATTCTACATTTTGCCTTAAGCTTTTGTATAGTGCATCATCACCTTTGTCAACGTGGTGTACCTCATAGTGCAACCCCGCTAACAGTGCCCACAGTTCAGCCCAATTAGAGTTGTCAGCAAGATCCTTTTCACATAGAGCAATGGCTTCGGCTGTGTTGTCATTAAGGTAAAGGCTATAGGCAAAGTCTATGGTATATTGCTCCCACTCGCTGTCACTTTCGTATGCCTTACGGCTGTAGTGTTCATACAGTTCATTGTCCTCCATTTGCAAATAAACTTGACCAAGGCTGTGAGCATATTCTGGGCGTTCGTTCAGTGTCCAAGCCCGCTTAAAGTAGTATTCAGAATTCTTCAGGTCTTCCTCTATCATACTTAGTAAACCTAATCCGTAGTAGGCTCCTGTATTGTTAGGGTCTATTGCTTTTGCCTTTTGGTATGCCTTGCGAGATTTGTGATACATTTCCTGTGTGCGATAGCAATCACCTAATAGTACAAATGAATCGTCATCTTCCACGTATTTAGCTACTATTTCCTCTAGTTTCTCGCTGGCACGCTTCCAATCCTCTAGCATCAGGTAGCAATTTACCATACGGTATAGAGATGGAGCAAAAGGAATTATAGACTTAGATGTGATGCTGCTATACTCCGCAGCCCAAGCAGATTTCTCATAGTCAGACTGTTGATAGTATGCTGTACTTAGCCTAAACCAAGACCTAGCGTCATACGGGTTTATTTCAATTGCCTTATCATAGCATTCGGCAGCCTTATTCCATTGGTGACCCACTTCGAAGCATTCACCCATCAGTAACCAACACTCCAGTTTATTTGGAAATTCTTGTATGATGTTGTTTAACAATCGTAAGGCAGACTTGTACCTGCCTAGTGCTATCAGGCAAGAAGCCTTACTGTATATTAATTCGTCTGTGTAGTGGCCTAAGTCACTTATTTTATCGTAATATTTTAATGCAATATGTGGTTTGCCAGATGTCTGAAACAATTCAGCCATAGACTCAATCACGTCTATGTTTTGCGGTTCCATAACTAAGGCTTGCTTTAGGCAATGCAGGGCAGATTTTTTCTTTCCCATTGCCACATATAGGTTGGCACGCATACAGAGCAATCCAGAGTGATTGGGATACTCATTTATTGCCATTTGCATAGCACGATCAGCCTTTTTTATTCTAGCTTGCTCAAAATACCAAGTAACAATTACCTCAAATTCATCAGGTCCAAATAAAATAGCTTGATTTAATTCTAATCGAGCCTCATATTCCTTAACCAATGACTTTGCTTCGTCATCACTGTAGTTATAATCATCGTTATTATCAGAATATTCCATTTAATTGTTAGTAGCAAGTAATTTAAACTAACTTACCCCTTCACTATGGTGAAATTGTAAGCATTTATACCAATAAACATCAAATTGCCCCCAAATAGTTGCTTATGTTATATAACAAAAATACTGTCAATAGTCCAGCCCACCACCAATGCCAAACCCTGTTTACACAAAAACTTGTGCACATATTCAGACGCAATAGTTTGTGCTAATTGTTTGAAAATATTAGAGTGTAAGTGCCAATAATTGCAAAAATACATAGGCAAAATGCTCAAAATACTTGATACTACTATGTATTTAACCCTCTTGATGTTTTAGAAACATTACTATTGGTTTGGGTAGTGGGTATTTATTTATATCAGCTATGGGGATAGTAATGCAATCTGAATGCTCATAGTCTGAGTTTTTGCCAGCATTATAGAAATGTATGCTTAATTGCCTGTGGGTTAATTTATGCTTGGTGTGCCACAGCTTATGTTCTTGTTTATCTGCAATTCGTTCAGGGAAATCGTACAAACTTTTCCAAATGTCGGTACCTATTCTTTTTCTTAGTATTATAGTTTTAGCAGTAGGGTTAATTATTAAGTAGTTTATCTCACGTTGCTCAGCTGCTTTTTTCTTATTCATTTTAGGTAACTCTGCCTGCAACTGAAGTGCATTTGCCACACAATCATTGCTTATCGGGCATTCGGCACAGTTTGGGTTTTTCGGTGTGCATATTAGTGCGCCTAGCTCCATCATTGCTTCGTTCCATTTACCAGGTTCTGATGTGTACAGCCATTCTGTTGCTAGTTCTGCATATACTTTTTTAGCTTCATTCGCATTTAAAGGTGTGTCATTACCTGTGTATCTGCTACATACTCGCATTACATTTCCATCTACCACTGCATAAGCTTCATTATTACTTAGGCTGGCTAGTGCTGCAGCAGTGTAAGGACCAACACCGGGCAGCTTTTGCCATTGTAGGTAGCTAAGCTGTATATTATTACCATACATTTGATGGGCATATTTCGCCGCTTTAAGTAAATTTCTAGCGCGAGTGTAATAGCCTAGACCCTGCCACAGTTTTAGCACTGTTTCCTCATCGCTTTTAGCTAAGTCTTCAAAATTTGGAAACGCTTCAATAAAAGCCTCATAGTATGGAAGTCCTTGACTGATACGTGTTTGTTGCATAATAACTTCAGCCAGCCAAGTTTTATAAGGGTCACGCGGAAAGCCCGTTCGCCACGGTAGTGGTCTAGCATTTTCATTGTACCAAGACAATAGTGTTTGATGTGAAATGTGTCTATTTGGAATAATAGTTAACATATAGTTTTAAATTACAGGTTATTAAGTTTTGTAATATCAAAAATATCAATACCTTTGCCCGACCAATAATTTATTGGTATAGTTATTAATTTCATTCATTTAACTTTTCATAGAACGTGACTAAAGCTGACGTAGTATCAGACATCGCTACCAAAACTGGTATGGATCGCAAAGTTGTCCAAGATGTTGTAGAACAATTTTTTACTGTTTTAAAAGACAATATGAGCAAAGGAAATAATATATATTTCCGTGGCTTCGGTAGTTTCATTTTGAAAAATCGTGCTAAAAAGATTGCTCGTAACATTGCTAAAGGTACTTCTCTAGAAATACCACCGCATACGGTTCCTGCTTTTAAACCGGCTAAAACTTTTGTAGAAGAAATTAGAACAAAAGTAAAAAGCGCAGACAAAAAACCGAAAGCGAAAGCAGCAGCTAAATCAAAGAAATAATTTGATTAGATAACTGTAATCAGCTATTGATAACATAATGGTTGTTCATATTGTTGGACAGCCATTTTTTTAACGCTACTTAATACACTTTTCGTTATTGTTATGAACAACAAATGGGTACTCCCTGCCGTAGTTTCGGGTATATTATTACTCGCTGTTACCCTATATTTTAGTGGTAGAAATACTAGTATTGCAGATTCCAAGGGTTCTAATGCGTTAAATAACGCAAACAAAAAACAAAGCACGGGTGCAGAATTTGACTATGAAGGCATAGAAAAGGAAGCATTACTTGCCTTAAATAAAGATACAGCCCAACTACTAAGTAAACTAAAGGGTAAAACTGTGGGGAGAGGCCCAATGGCTAACCCATACTTAGACCTAGCCAGTATGTGGGATACATTGAACAATGCTGCCCTAGCTGCATATTACTATAGACAGAGTGCAGAGCAAGACCAAAATATAAAAACTTGGACTCTTGCTGGTCAGCAATATTTTCAGGCGATGAGCCAAGTAAGTAACCCTGAACAAAATGCGCAAACTATGCTATACTTAAGTGGTAAAAGCAAAGAAGCTTTTGGTAAGGTAATGGCAAAGGAACCGAATAATTATGCTGCTAAGACTGAGTTGGCCGCTGTTTATATATATACAGCCCCATACAATACTTCTGAAAACGAGGTAATGACAGGTGTTGGAATGTTAAAAGAAATTGAGGCTAAAGACAGTACATACAGGCGCGCTGTGTATTTGTTGGGAATGTTGAGTATGCAAAGTCAGCAATACCCTAAGGCTAAGGAAAGATTTCTAAAGCTAACAAATATGAAAGCCACTGGTGACCCAGAGTATCCATTCTACTTTAGGTATTTAGGGCAGGCATATGAGGCTATGGACAATCACGAGTTAGCTACAGAAGCATACAAGAAATATAAAGCACTAGTAGTGGGGAAAAAGGTAATGACTGAGGATGCAGATGCATTATTGGCTAAACTAAAGGAACACGCTAAACATAAATAAAGAAATAGTTAGTTTTATCAAAACAAACGGTATCTTTACACACTTTTTTAAGAAAATAATTAATAGTTACAAAATAATATGCCTTGCGGTAAAAAGAGAAAGAGACATAAGATAGCGACACACAAACGTAAAAAACGTCTGAGGAAGAATCGTCATAAGAAGAAATAAGCTAAGGTTGTATTTACCAGCCAGCTATACCTATGGGTATGAGCGGCTGTTTCTACATCATCATCTTACTATGAATCTATATTGTTGTTAATCATATTGGCGCTGCCAAAATATTAACCACAAGTGGTTCAGCCATATTAATTCTGCCGGGAATGATTGCTGATTACATCCACTATAGATTAATATAAATCTTGAGTAAAGAATTAATAATACACGCCTCTAAAGAAGGTGTTGAGATTGCGTTGATGGAAGATAAGCGATTGATGGAACTGCACCACGATAATATGGAAAGCAGTTTCTCGGTCGGAGACATCTATTTAGGTAGGGTTAGGAAACTATTGCCTGGGCTAAATGCGGCATTTATAGACATTGATCACGAGCGCGATAGCTTTTTACACTATCACGATTTAGGGGCTCAGGTTAAATCCCTAATTAAATTCTGTGAACTAATTGCTAAAGGACAATTGCAGGGCAATGCTTTAGAGAAATTTAGAATGGAGCCTGAGATTATAAAAACAGGCAAAATCGACTCTGTACTAAGTGCTAACGTATTACTACCTGTACAGGTAGTAAAAGAACCAATTTCGACTAAAGGCATTAGATTAAGTTCGCAAATCAGCCTTTCTGGCAGATATGTGGTATTGATGCCGTTCAGCGAGAGTCTAAGCATTAGTAAAAAAATAAAGCACAAAGAGGCTAGAGATAGGCTTAAGCAAATAGTGTTGGGACTTAGACCTAAACATTTTGGTGTCATCATTAGAACCAATGCTGAGGAAGCCACCCTGGAAGATTTAGAGAAAGACTTTAGTAACCTTATGGGTCAATGGAATCTGATGCTAGATAATATGCGTGCAGGTAATAAAAAATTATACAGCGAATTGGACAGGTCTATGTCGTTAATGCGAGATATGGTAAATGATAGCTTTACCAAAATAACGGTAGATGATCAAAAACTATATGGAGAAATAACTCAATATCTAGACCAAGCTGGTACACCGCATAGTGATTTAGTAAAGCTATATAAAGGCGATAAACCACTATTTGAGGTAATGGACATTGAACGCCAAACCAGAGCCCTTCTAAACAAAATAGTAAACTTAGGTGGTGGTGCATATTTGATAATAGACCATACAGAAGCTATGCACGTAATAGACGTGAATAGTGGCAGTAAGCGTAGTAAGCAGGAAGATCAAGAAGCCAATGCCCTTAAAACAAACTTAGAGGCTGCAAATGAAATAGCCAGACAATTGCGACTGAGAGATATGGGTGGAATAGTGGTAGTAGATTTTATAGATATGAGAAATGTGCATAATAGGAAAGCCCTATTTGAACACTTTCGTGACCAAATGATGAATGACCGTGCTAAGCATACCATACTACCCCTAACTAAGTTTGGACTATTACAGATAACTCGACAACGCGTGCGCCAAGAAATAGTGCAAGACATACAAACGCCTTGCCCTGTATGTAATGGCACTGGCAGCGTAGTAGAAAATGTATTGATAGCAGAAGACATAAAACATAGAATAGAAAATCTGCTAGATAATAAGACTAAGGGAACTATAACCATACACGCACACCCCTATGTATTTGCGTGGTTTAATATGGGAATCCCAAATCAAAAGATGAAATGGTTTTTAAAATATAGAAAGCGTGTGAAAGTAATAGAACACGTTGAGTATAGCCTAAACCAATATGAAATAGACGTATCAAAAGCAGATAAAAAAGTCCCAACACAGAAATAAACAGATATGTCTGATAGCAACTTTATAGATTACGTTAAGATAAATTGCCGATCTGGGAAGGGTGGTTCAGGCTCTGCGCATTTCTTTAGAGATAAATTGAACAGTAAGGGTGGTCCTGACGGCGGCGACGGTGGTAGAGGCGGTCACATAATACTGGTAGGTAATAAGCAATTGTGGACACTACTCCACTTAAAATATAGAAAACACATAATAGCCAAACCCGGGGAAAATGGTGGTGCTAGTGGTAAAACTGGTGCAGAGGGTGAGGACATTATACTAGAAGTGCCGCCAGGTACCATTGCAAAAGACTTTGAGACAGGCGAGGTATTGTTTGAAATAAACGCACACGGAGAGCGCAAAATTCTTCAACAATCTGGTAGGGGAGGTCTTGGAAATCAGCACTTTAAAAGCCCCACTAACCAAGCACCTAGATATGCTCAACCTGGTGAACCTGGACGGGAGGCTTGGTTTGTATTAGAATTGAAACTATTAGCAGACGTTGGTTTGGTTGGTTTCCCCAATGCTGGCAAGAGTACACTACTAAGTGTTGTAAGTGCAGCAAAACCAAAAATAGCCAATTACCCATTTACCACTTTGGTGCCCAACCTAGGTGTCGTTTCATACAGAGACTTCAGGTCATTTGTTATGGCAGACATACCCGGTATAATAGAGGGTGCACACGAGGGTAAGGGATTAGGATTGCGTTTCCTAAGACACATAGAGCGAAATGCCCTGTTACTATTTCTAATACCAGCAGATAGTCAAGACATAGCCAAGGAATACGATATACTGCTGTCTGAATTAGAAAAATTTAACCCAGAGCTACTAACCAAAGATAGAATACTGGCCGTATCTAAGGCTGATATGCTAGATGATGAGTTGAAAGAAGAAATATTAAAGACTATTAACTTGAATATTACGGTTCTATTCATCAGTTCTATTCAAAAGCTGGGTATAGATGTATTGAAAGACGAAATATGGAGATTATTGCACGAGGCTGGGTATGAGAAAGGCTCAGAACCAGGCTTTGACTTTACCTATGTGTAAATACTAGTCACTTCAAAATAGCATTTTTAGTATTTTTGGCATTATCCATTCATTGCCATCGCTACCTAACACGTGATTATAGAATCATTTCGCACCAATAAACCGCAAGTCTATATTAGGCTGGTGGTTTATGCGTTGTTTCTACATTTACTGTTTATATATAACCCAGATTGGGTGCCCCCCTATCAGAATACAATGATAGGTAGAGAGGTAGCTAATATGGTAAATCAGGCACATTTGCCTATAGCTTTGCTACAATTACTAGACGTAAGTTTACTCATAGCACAGGCACTGTTGCTGAACTATACCCTAATCAGGCACAACATTTTTCCTAGGACAACCTACCTGCCAGCTTTTTTCTATATAAGCTATATGAGTATGTTTGGGGAGTGGGCGGCGGCAGACTTGCAAACTATTGGTGAGCTTTTTATTGTGCTTAGCTTCTTCAATTTAGCAGAATTGACTGCAGTACAGCGTACCCGACAATCAGTGTTTTTTACATCATTGTTCTTAAGTATTGGCACATTATTTTATTTTCCTACCGCGTACTTTATTATAGTTTTAGCCATTGGTTTGCTGATTAATACATTCGCGTTGGCAGATATTATTTTGCTGATATGTGGCTTAGTTTTGCCTTATTATTTTACTGGCATTTACTATTTTTATCAAGACCAACTACCACAATATTTAGAAAGTTTGTACCGCCTGTTTGTGTATCAAGATCTACGACGGTTTGACTTAGATTTATACCAGATAATAGGCATTAGCTATATGCTTTTGCTTTCGTTATTAGGGTTTCTAATACTTAGGAGTGACCGTGAGTTTAAGATTGTACAGCAGCGGTATTTAGGGGGCTTAATGTTTTTGTATTTGGTAATTCTTATGGTAGCGTCTCCTATTGCAAGTGGTAGTAAATTGGGTTTCGCCCAATTAGCGTGTTTACCTTGTGCATTATTCACTGCTAAATTATTCGAATCACAATTACCAGGTTGGCTAAAAGATTGCCTCTATGCCATTTTATTATTAGGCATACTATTTATGCAGCTTTATTATTTCAAGAGAATATAAGATTTTCATCAACTATGTTGGCTTCGTATTCGTCTTACATTTTTATGTTGCTTAGTTCATATTATCTTTGAGCAAAATAAGTTTCTATATTCCCCGCACCAACCCGAATAAGTATAAACTAAAATGAATAAACTCAAGTTAAGTTACTGTTTAATTGTATTTAGTGCATTGGTATTATTTGTATCAGCCTGTGACAGTAGTGAGAAACCTGATCCATTAGCACTTGCAAACAATCAAAATGCTACACCTTGGGAAAAACTGGTTCAGAAGTATGATACATTGTCTCCAGAATTTGTATTGCCAGAAGATGATGATACCACTGCAAAACAAGAATTGACCAAGGAAGAGATAAATCAATTCTTCTTAAACGCAAATTTCCACAATATACCTGGTGCAGAGGTGGCTGACATACAGACAGATGCAGAAAACAATGGTTACTTTGCCATAGGCAGAGTTAAAAATAAAGGCTTTATAACCCTAGTTACCCTAAAGGAATCTACCATTGAGGAGGGGAATAATTTCTCTGGCTACTACTTCTTAACTACACACTCTAATGACGGTACCTATATAGATGGGCTATGCCTTTCATACAGAGAGTTAATAGATGGTAATGATATCATTCGTAAGGGACTAATGCTACCAGACGGCAGTGTACAAATAAAAGAGTCGGAAAACGGAAAAGAAATTAGTGCCAGCTCAAACTTTTTACAATTAGAGGATGACGGTAGAATTACCCCAATAGAGAAAAACCCTGTCAGCAGCGGGTTGTAGTTTTTTTATTAAAATGGGAATTAGTAAATTTTATTTTTTCCGATACAGAAAATAAAGAGATCATTGGAAATCAGCAGGGCCTCTCTGTGTGAGGATGCTGAAACGCTTTGACTTGCAAAGCAAATAAAGGATGCCAACAATAGGCAAACCAGTTTTTTGTGAAGATTTCTAAGCATAAATAAATATTAGTGTAATTGCTTTCAAATATTTAATGTTATTTAAATAATTTGACTCTATTACATACGCAAGGTCAACTATAAAGGTTTTGCTCACATAATCAATTAGTTAGATGATATTAATGCCAATGATAAGAATATTAACTACTGTCAAACTTTGAGTTTTAAATCAAATAGGGTGTAATGATTTTTTATTTATAAGATATCACTCATTCTAATAATAAATGTTAGCAAGAAATACAAGACCATAAATCCACCGAACCCTTAGGCTTAATTTACAGCCTAACTAAATTTCCTACATTTACTTGAATTTAATAAATATCAAATTCCAAAATCTTAAGAACCAAAACAGCCGCCACCAATTTTATTAATTTTATGCTATATGTGAATTACCTAAATGTAATTCGCCTGTATTTTTGTGGTATTGGTTGAAACATATAACTATGCTCAATCCTTAATACACCGCTATGCAGACAGTTGATATACACCACGTAGATAGACCAATAGAATTTAGCCTTGAACAAATGGCTAAGATTGCTGAAATTAGAACCAGATACCCAGAGGGCAGACATAAAAGTGCCTTATTGCCCGTACTACACATAGCACAAGTAGAGTTTGGTTGGTGTAGTGTAGAGGTTATGAACTTGGTAGCTAAAGTGCTAGAAATTACCCCTGTAGAGGTATATGAGGTAGCTAGTTTCTATAGTATGTATCACCTAACACCAGTAGGGAATTATGTATTTGAGTTTTGCCATACTGGACCTTGCTCACTAATGGGTGCTGATAGGGTGCTAGAATATTTGAAAAAAAAACTTGGTATAGAGGTTGGGCAAACTACACCAGACGGTATGTTTACCATTAAAACGGTAGAGTGTCTAGCAGCGTGTGGTTACGCCCCAATGATGCAGGTAGGGGAGAAATATCACGAGCATTTAACTGAGTCTAGGGTAGATGAAATTATAGCCCAATATAGAAAAGAGTCCGCAACACTGAGACCACAGGCTAAGGGTTCACACATAGGTGGTCCAGGTGCAATGTTAGGTCGTGGGCACTGATTGGTTAAATCTCGGTTTATTATTTTATCTTTTCTAGTATTTCTGGAATAAAGTCTTCAAGTCTATCATTGCTGGTAATTTTCACGGTATGTACACCTGCGGCCAGTCCAGCCAGTATGTCACGCTCCATATCGCCCATCATCACACTTTTGCTAGCTGGTAGGTGAAATCGACTTAGTGCTTTTTCTATCATTATGCCGTCGGGCTTTCTACAGAAACATTTGCTTACAGCCACAGCGTGCGGGCAATAATAGAAATCTGAAATTTGAACTTCATATTCAGCCAATTGGCGTTGAATAGAGTTGTGCATCATACTCACATCGTCGTGGCTATATAACCCTTTACTTACCCCGCTTTGATTGGTAATAACTATAAAGTGCTGGAAGTAAGGTTTTAACATTGCTAATGCCACGCCAACATCAGGGAGTAAAATAGATTGCTCAGCTAAAAAATTATAGTCCCCACGCTCTGGAATTAATACTCCGTCTCTATCTAAAAATAGCCCCCCAATCATTGTCATACATCTGGTTAAGCCCTCAAAGATATTAGATAACTGCACCTAAGTCTAATTCTGTAAGTTTATATACCTTATTTTTGTATAAAATATCGCTACTTTACGTTAACCATTTTCACTAATGATACCTTGCATTCTGACAAATTAGTCATCATACCCACGTATAACGAGAAAGAAAATATCTCTAAAATGATAGATGCAGTTATGGCTTTGCCCTCTGCGTTTGACCTATTGGTAATAGATGACGGTTCGCCAGACGGCACTGCGCATATAGTTAAAGACAAACAGACAATATATCCACATAGACTACATATAGAGGAGCGTATGGGTAAACTTGGACTAGGAACAGCCTACATTCACGGCTTTAAATGGGCATTAGCGAAACCTCAATATCAATTTATATTTGAGATGGATGCAGACTTTAGCCACAATCCCGCTGACCTAGAGCGATTGTATGCTGCTTGCCATACTGGTGGCGCAGACCTAGCCATAGGTAGTAGATATGTAACTGGGGTAAATGTTGTAAACTGGCCAATGGGTAGGGTACTGATGAGTTTCTACGCCAGTAAATACGTACAAATTGTAACTGGTATGCCTATAAAAGACACTACGGCCGGCTTTAAATGCTATACCAGAAAAGTGCTAGAACGTCTAGAGTTTGATAAGGTTAAATTTAAAGGATATGCCTTTCAAATTGAAATGAAATTCACCACTTGGAAACTAGGGTTTGCCATCAAAGAAGTGCCCATCATATTTACAGATCGCAGCGAGGGTACTAGCAAAATGAGTAAAGGCATTTTTAAAGAAGCCGTTATGGGAGTTATCCAAATGAAGTTAAAAAGCTTATTTAGGAAATACTAGTTCTTGCTTCTAAAGATTAGTATTTAGTGCCAGGCATCTAATCCCAGTCATAATTTTTAGAATAGCTAGGAAGGTGATGTTTGTTTATTAATATTTCTATCTAATAAGTGATCATTGTAATGATTTAAAAAAAAATATTATATTTCGGCTAAATTTATAAAATCTAACTATGGAAACTCCTTTAATGTCTAACGACAACTTCAACCAAAACGTAAAGCCTAAAAGCTATTTAACAGAATCTATTTTAGTAACTATTTTTTGTTGCCTACCATTTGGTATCGCATCAATTGTAAATGCTGCAAACGTTGAAAGTCGCTGGAATGCAGGTGACTTTGTTGGATCTATTTCTGCTAGCGCTGCTGCAAAAAAATGGATGAAAATTGGACTTTTTGCTGGTATTGCT
>JAWXCF010000107.1:0-35887 GCA_034440515.1 Bacteroidota bacterium | reverse complement strand
GTTGCTATTCAAAACCTGATTTGATGAATAAAAGTATATCTTGCCTACCTATACATAACACATAATTTTATTGGTTTAATGGATTATATCTACATCGTACCTATCGTTTCGGTACTAGCTTTAGTTTACTCATTTTTAAAAGGCGCTTGGGTTAGTAAACAACCTGATGGTGAAGAAAATATGCGTGTGATAGCCAAACACATTGCAGACGGTGCAATTGCCTTTCTTAAGGCAGAGTATAAAGTACTTGCAATATTTGTAGTTGGCATAGCTGTGGTACTAGGTCTAATAGCAGACCCACAAAAAAGCAGCCCACTTATAGCTTTAGCATTTGTACTGGGTGCTGTATTATCTGCTTTTGCTGGTTTTTTAGGAATGCGAATAGCAACTAAAGCAAATGTGAGAACAACACAAGCAGCAAAAACCAGTTTAAGTAAAGCTTTAAATATCAGCTTTAGTGGTGGTATGGTAATGGGAATCAATGTAGTAGCTTTAGGGCTAATAGGTATAACAGTACTTTATCTATTATTTAAACAACTATACATAACTACTGGTGGGGTAGATCAATACCGCAGAGTACTTGAAATATTAATTGGATTCTCACTAGGTGCGGAAAGTATTGCATTATTTGCACGTGTAGGTGGGGGTATTTTTACTAAGGCTGCAGACGTAGGTGCTGACCTAGTAGGTAAAGTTGAGGCCGGAATTCCTGAAGACGATCCTAGAAATCCCGCTACAATTGCAGATAACGTTGGTGATAATGTAGGTGACGTAGCAGGAATGGGTGCTGACTTATTCGGAAGTTATGTTAGTACTATATTGGCAACTATGGTATTAGGTGCTACAGTAATGTTTGGTGGCGATGCAGTAAATAATAATCAAAGCGTAATGTTGTTACCAATCTACATTGCATTAGTTGGTATGGTATTCAGCGTTTTAGCTGGATTTTTAGTTGGAGTTTCAGAAAAAGGTAACCCTCAAGTAGCCTTAAATATCGGAAATTTTGGAGCTGTTGCACTTACTGCAGTCGCAAGTTATTTCTTGGTTAACAATATGTTACCAGCTCAAATGGAAATTAATGGGCAGGCATTTCAACCTATGGGTGTATTTGTCAGCATATTAATTGGATTGGCTGTTGGAATTTTGATAAGTCTTGTAATAGAATACTATACTTCTAAGTCTAGACCGCCGGTTAAGTTTATAGCTAGGCAAAGTGAAACAGGCGCAGGTACCAACCTAATAGCTGGTTTAAGCGTGGGTATGTTAAGTACTGCCATTCCTGTTTTAATATTAGTAGCTGGTATATTAGGTGCATTTGAGGCAGCTGGTCTATATGGGGTTGCTATTGCAGCAAGCGGTATGATGGCAACTACAGGCATTCAATTGGCAATAGATGCATTTGGTCCAATTGCAGATAATGCAGGTGGAATAGCTGAAATGAGCCACTTGCCAAAAGAAGTAAGAGAACGCACGGATATATTAGATACAGTTGGTAATACAACCGCTGCTATTGGTAAAGGCTTTGCTATTGCTTCAGCAGCTTTAACGTCATTAGCTATGTTTAGCGCATTTATGGAAACAGCCGGCCTAGAAGGAATAAATATAGCCAATCCACAAGTGTTGGCGGGACTATTAATTGGAGGTATGACTCCATTCTTATTTAGTGCATTTGCTATTAGGGCTGTAGGTGATGCTGCAAATGCTATGGTTGAAGAGGTTAGGCGTCAATTCCGAGAGATTAAGGGAATTATGGATGGTACTGGTCAAGCTGAATACGATAAATGTATAGACATAAGTACTAAAGCCGCTATAAAACATATGGTTGCTCCAGGTTCTTTGGCTATTGTATTTCCAATATTAGTTGGTTTCTTATTGGGAAGTCAGGCATTAGGAGGATTTCTAGCTGGTGTTTTAGTCAGTGGTGTAATGATGGCTTTCTTTCAAAGTAATGCTGGTGGTGCCTGGGATAATGCTAAAAAAATGTTTGAAACTGGTGTAGAAATTAAAGGTAAAACCTACTATAAAGGAAGTGAGCCTCATAAAGCTGCAGTAGTTGGTGACACTGTTGGTGACCCATTTAAAGATACTTCTGGTCCATCTTTAAACATATTGATTAAACTGGTAGCAATAGTTGCAGTAGTTATTGCACCGCTTTTACATTCAACTAAAAAGGTAGCGTCTAATATAAATCATAGTAAAAAAGTACCTACAGAAGTAGTAGCAAAAAGATAATTTCACAAACAACAATACTTTTTTTAAGGGCTATTCATTTTTAATGAGTAGCCTTTTTCTATTCAGGTATTTCTATGTAGTCCGAAATTTTAAAACCTTCATCATCCTCGTCATCTATTTTCTTATGATTTTTCTTTATCCGTTTTACCAATATTATTGCTAAAAGTACACCTGCAATTGCTCCAGATAGGTGACCCTCCCAACTGATAGAGGTATCTTCTTGTGGCATAACACCTAATAACACTCCACTGAATACAAAAAGTAGTAGTAAACTAGTATAGGCAGATCGTTTATCTCTACTTACAAAACCTGCAGTGATCAAGAAAAATATCAAACCATACACTACCCCACTAGCCCCCCCGTGGCAACCTTGATGGGCAAAAATGTAAATCCCGACGCCAGATAATATCCAAATACCAGCTAAAGTATAAAAACAAATTTTTGGATACACATTTTGCAGAAGAACTAGGCATAATATTAGTGGGAAAAAGTTGGAAGCTAAATGTAGCAAGCCCCCGTGTATTAATACGTAAGTAGCTATACTATAGAATTTAAACTGCTCATTTACACAAATAGCCCATTTTTGAAATGAAACGATATTTGTGATTTGTAGGCAGAATACAAATAGGAGAACTAGTGCAGAAATAATTGCTAAACCATACCTGGTTTTGTCTTTAAATACTTCACTCATTTATTAATTTCATAGTAACCAGATGCATCTAGTCTAGGTTCTACTTCGCTTATCAGATGTGTCCTTGTTTTCTGTTTACTATTAGGATATATGATTTGCCCAACTTCTCCATTTAGTACAATTTTAACTGGCATATCAAATTCACCATCAGTTTCACTTAAATTCCACTTATAGCTAAGTTCGTATTCATTTTCACCAATAGGTTCAATGTTCCATTCAAGTATAGGTAAATATGGGTGAGTTAAGTACCATTTAAAGTTGGCAGCACTTAAACCAGTTAATCTCTGCATTTCATTCAAAATTTCATCAGTATCAACAGTTTTGTATTTATATTTATTCTGAAGTTGAATTAAGCAGTTTCTCCAAACACTGTCACTAACTAGATTTTCATATTGATGCAGCAATCCAGCACCTTTGTAATATATATCATTGTCAGTAAAGGTAATAGGAAGCTTTGGGTTAATTAATACCATTGGTAGTGAGTTAAATACCTGATTTCTCTGCTGTTCTATATATAGATTCGCCAATTGTGGACCAGACCAGTATTTAACATATAAATATTCACTATAGGTTGTAAATGACTCGTGAATCCACAAATCATTTCTCGATTTTCCACTAACGGCATTGCCCCACCATTCGTGACCGGACTCGTGTACTAAAATATAATCAAACCCGAATTTGTTTATGGACTTCTTATTACCATAAGCAACACAAGTCTGATGCTCCATTCCCCAATATGGTGCTTCTACTAATTTATAGCCATCATTTGCGAATGGGTATTTACCGAAGTAATATTCAAAAGCTTCTAACATTTTACTAATGTTGGCTCTGAAGAATTCAAAATCGGCATTGTTTTTATAATTTACCATACTTACTTGAATATCAAGCAAATTGCCTTTTAGACTATCTTGATATTCAAAAGAATGGGTCTTGTATTTGCCAATATTAAAAGTTATGTTATATAAATTGACTGGATAACTAACGTGGTAATTATACTCAGTTCGATTTTTCAAATTTTTTATTGACCGTAATTGACCATTACTGACTACTGTAAATACAGAATCTACATTAAAAGATAAACTTACAGAGTCTGGTTCTACAGCCCAAGTGTCAATACAAGGCCACCAAGTTGATGCACCGTCAGCTTCGCAACTCATTGCTAGCCAAGGTTTAGAATTATTGTCTTTCGCTATACTTATGCCACCCTGCCAAGGGGGGTTGATTGCAACTTTTGGAATTCCAGAATAATAAATGCGTACTACCAGATAAGAATATTTACCCTTATTTGGAATAAGTAAGTAATTTAACTTCCTTATAAATTTTACCTTTTTACCGTTTACTTGAACTTTATCAATATTTAATTTAGCGTTGGCTTCAAAATTTATAGAGGGGGTCAATTGAGCACTTTTCAGATGAACATCTACATAACCCTTTATATAACCATTTGACTCAATATTTAAATTCAATGAATAATAATGAACCTTAAAAATTGAATCTTCTGTAATTGCATTTGCATTATTAGCAAAACAAGCAAAAAAAACTAGTGTAGCAAAAGTATAAGATTTCATATACCCCAAAAATATAAAAAGCCAGACAATGCTGGCTCTTCACATTCATAATTAGTTAAGAACTATATAATGTGACTTCTTAACATCCAAGCATCTTTCTCGTGTATTTGCAACAAAGCAGTTAGAAAATCTGCAGTGCCTATATCATCAGTTTCCTCTAATTTTTTTATTCCGTTTCTTAATACTTGACAAACACCCTCGTGGTCTGCTAACAAATTTTTAATAATTTGATGCTGGTCTGTAATAATATGTTCATCTTCTTTCAGGGCAGAAATTTCTAAAAATTCTCTCATAGTGCCTACAGCGTGAAAGCCTAATTGTCTTATCCTTTCTGCTATTTCATCTATATTACCTGCAATAACGTCATATTGAGCTTCAAGTAATTTATGAATACTATAAAAACCTTCACCTACTATATTCCAATGGTAATTTCTAGTTTTAATGTAAAGGACGTGAGCACCTGCTAAAATTTCTGTTAAGATTTGAGCTGCAGTTGACATCTCATTTCTTTGAATTCCAAGTTCGACTTTTTCCAATTCGGAAAGATGGTTATTTGACATATTATCTATTTCTAAGTATTAGTCAAATGTAAAAACTTATTTTATTGTTCGGTTTAATTAAGAATTTAACTTCTTATGATCATCCAGAAACTTAGCTAAGCCTAAATCTGTAAGTGGATGATTTAGCAATTGTAATATAATGCTAGGGGGACAAGTTACCACGTGAGCTCCTATCTCTGCACATTGGGTAATGTGTAGAGTACTGCGAATAGATGCAGCTAAAACCATACATTCATAATCGTAATTATCAAGAATATGAGTGATTTTAGCGATTAAATCAATTCCTTCTTGCGCTAAATCATCTAATCTTCCCATAAATGGGCTCACATAACTAGCACCTGCTTTCGCTGCCATTAATGCTTGTCCTGGTGTAAATATTAAGGTGCAGTTAGTTCTTATTCCTTCATCTGCTAAGGTTGATATTGCCCTCATTCCTTCCTTTATCATAGGGATTTTCACTACGATATTATCAGCAAGCTCAGCTAAAATTCGTCCTTCTTTAACCATCCCATCGTAATCTACTGATATGACTTCTGCACTTATATCACCTTCAGTTAGAGCAGCGATATCTCTATAGTGTTGCAGAACAGCATCATTACCCTTTATGCCCTCTTTGGCCATTAAGCTAGGGTTTGTAGTAACTCCATCTAATACACCTAATTGTGCAATTTCTTTAATGTCTTTAAGATTAGCTGTATCTGCAAAAAATAGCATAGAATTAAGGTATTGGTTATAAATAAAAACAGGTAAGCTTACTGTATCGCACCGCTCAACCACCCGTTCCTTGCTTTCTTCCGAACCTGGGGGCACACAGCAGGAGCTGGTCGTACAGGGCTTACCCTAGTGCAAAGGTATAGAATATGCATTTGTGTTAGATACTTTACAGCATAAAAAAAGCTGCAATAACCCTTAGGTTATTACAGCTCATCTATTTATTGTAGTAAATCTTATTTTACTACTACTTTTTCAGTACTAATTAATCCACCATTAAATTGAATATAATACACACCGGCCTTGAAGTTATGGGTAGGTATAGTCAATTTTGTAGTTGATTGATTTTGAACATCTAAAAGGCTGTATACAGCTCTTCCTTGTATGTCAAATACAAACATATTAGTTGGCTGAGTAAGTCTTGGTATTCCAACATTTATAAATCCGGTAGTAGAAGGGTTTGGATATACTAAGATTTCTGTTTTAGTCATAGTATTACTTAATATACCAGTTCTTACACCAGTACGAGGTAAAACTAATCCTGGTCCAGTACCTCCAAAGTAAACTAAGTTCAATCCAGGACCATTTCTATTTGCTGATGAACTGTCTAGAAAACCAGATGTTAAAAGAATTCCAGGTGTAGTATCATTCAATGCAATGTTCCACCTAAATGATCTTAGTTCATTATTTTTATCACCTTTAGTAGTTAAATCAACATTATAAGGTTTAGGAGTAATGGTTTGGTAATTCGAAAATTGCCCATAGTTAATACCAGAAAAAGTTGGAGCTAAATTAGGTCTTAAGTAAAGGTCTATACCTGCTAGGTCAGTAGAACCGTTAAAGAATATAACGTCTTTGTTATTCAACACATTTGAAATTCTTCTTGGATTCTTGTAAGTGTAAATTTGGATTTTAGTATTAACTCCATCAGGATTAGACTTATAATTAGCAGAATTATTAACACCGCTTATAACAAAATAATAAAGAGTATTACTATCTAAATTCATATTTTTTGAAAATGTAGAATCTGGAAATTCTTTACCTTTTTGACCAACGCTAACTCTAGAAATTCCTGAAGGTACAGTGGTTTCTCCAGATTGTTCTCTAAATTTTAAATCATCAATTCTAGTAAAATTATCGAAATAGACATTACTGAAATTATATGATGTATCAGCAGAATTATTTATAACTATTACTCTTGCAGTTGGTACCCTTGTCAATTGAACAACCTGACCTGATGCCCAAACTATGTAAATAAATGAATTATAAGTTTGATTGTTATTTCTAGTTACAAAACCACTAGTAAACATAATTCCAACTTGCCCATCATAATTATTTAAGTTGGCAATGTATTCTTTGTCTGCAAAATTATTTTGATTACGTATTTCAAATCTGTAATTTGCCAATGCCTTAGGGGCGAAAGTACCTTTTAATTCTCCATATTTAATATCATCCAAGAATGCGACGTAAGGATCTTTAATTGATTTACCATATACGCTAAATGGTTTTAAATCTGTAGTACCGTGTACTAAACTCAATGTAGCTCTACCAGCAACACCAGTTTTGGGCAAATCCGATAATTTAATTATTCTTAAATTAATGTCGTAATTTAATATGCCAATAAATTTAGATGGATCATTTACTCCTAGTAACATTAAACCTGTATTTTCATTTGCAATAAAAACTTCATTTAAGGAATAAATAGAATCTGACTCGTTAATTGAATTACTTGGAGCAATTGCAATTCTATGATTACCAGCTGTATATGAAACAAATGGTGTTCCAGTTCTGAAGCTAAAATCGTTTAATATTCTAACTCCATCCAGATACACATCTATTTGTGCATTAGCTGGATCAGCGGAATTATGTATAAATTGAATGCTAGCTAGTTGTGCCTTAACATTGGTTGTAGCCAAAATGCTACAAGCGATAAAAATCGTAAAAATTAATTTCCTCATATTTTAGTATATAATTGATGTAATAATCTATACACTATAAGATTAAAAATTGTTTAATTACTTTTTAATCTAAATTAAATCCCTAGATGTAAATCTTGAGCTAATCTTAGGCTATTTTTGGAATTTATAATAAACTATTACTTTGGCTAAAGAACTACTATCAGACTCAAATAAGGCTGAAAATCTGCAATCTCTTGAAGAAATTAATTCACTTTTAATAAATATCTACAAAGGTGGAGGTGAAAAATCTGCTGCTAAGCAGAAAGAAAAAGGTAAGTTATTAGCCAGGGAACGAGTAGATTACCTAAAAGATGCTGATGCTGATGCAATAGAAATCGGTGCATTTGCTGGTTATAAGATGTACCCAAATGAAGGAGGTTGCCCGGCAGGTGGCGTGATAGTAGTAATAAGTAAAGTAGCAGGCATACCTTGCATAATAGTGGCAAATGACGCTACTGTAAAAGCAGGTGCTTGGTTTCCTATTACTGGTAAGAAGAATTTACGTGCTCAAGAAATTGCAATGGATAATAGGTTACCCATAATCTATCTAGTAGATAGTGCTGGAGTTTATTTACCTATGCAAGATGAAATATTTCCAGATAAGGAACATTTTGGACGGATATTTAGAAATAATGCTCATATGAGTAGTCAAGGTATCATACAAATTGCTGCTATTATGGGCAGCTGTGTAGCTGGAGGTGCCTATTTACCCATTATGAGTGATGAGGCGCTAATAGTTGACAAAACAGGTTCAATATTTCTTGCAGGACCTTACCTAGTTAAGGCTGCTATTGGCGAAGATGTAGATCAAGAGACTCTAGGTGGAGCTACTTCACAAACGGAGATATCTGGAGTTACTGATAATAAATTTCCTAACGATACAACTGCCTTGGATTATATCAAACGGATGATGGGTAAACTTGGAGCCTTACCAAATGCAGGCTTTAATAGAATAGAACCAGCTATGCCAGCAAATAATTATGAAGAAATATTAGAAATTTTACCTTCGCACAAAGCTAAACCTTATGATACAATCGAGCTTATAAAAAGACTGGTTGATAAATCGGAATTTGATGAATATAAACAGGGTTATGGTCAAACCATTTTAACTGGCTATGGAAGAATTGATGGTTGGGCTGTAGGTATTGTTGCTAACAATAGATTGCTGGTAAAAAGCAAAAAAGGCGAAATGCAATTTGGTGGAGTAATTTACAGTGATAGTGCTGATAAAGCTGCGAGATTCATAATGCTATGCAACCAAAAGAAAATACCTCTATTATTTCTACAAGACGTAACTGGATTTATGGTAGGCAGCAGATCTGAACAAGGTGGTATAATAAAAGATGGTGCTAAAATGGTAAATGCAATGGCCAACAGCGTTGTACCTAAATTTACAGTTATTATGGGCAATAGTTATGGTGCTGGTAACTATGCGATGTGTGGGAAAGCCTATGACCCAAGACTAATTGTTGCCTGGCCTGGATCTAAATTAGCTGTAATGGGTGGAGAACAAGCCGCAAAAACACTATTGCAAATTCAAGTAAGTGCCCTAAAAGGCAGAGGCGAAGTAATAACTCCCGAAAATGAAGCTGATTTATTGAAAAAGATTACTGACAGCTATACCGAGCAAACGCACGCAACTTATGCGGCTGCTCGACTTTGGACCGATGCAATAATAAATCCACTAGATACAAGAAAATGGATTTCTATTGGGATAGAAATAGCTAATCTTAACCCAATTACTAAAAATTATAATGTCGGTGTATTACAAGTTTAACTACTTGTAGAACATCCACTTAGATAGTTCCTTTAGGCTTACTTTTTTACCATACATAAGTAAGCCAACTCTGAATATTCGTCCAGAAAGGGAAACACTACCTATAAATGTAAGAATTAACAGTATTATACTTAATATAAGTTGCCAAGCTGGCACACCGAATGGTATTCTAGCCATCATTGCTATGGGTGAAGTAAATGGAATTATGCTTAGCCAAAATGATAAACTATTGTCAGGATTACTCACTACTGCTGGTAGCATTGATATTCCTATTATAATAGGTGCAGTAACCAATAATGTGTATTGATTTGTATCTGCATCTACATCGCCAGCTGATGCTATTGCACTCATCAATGCACTATAGAGAAAATAGCCAGAAATGAAATAAAAGATAAAGAAAAGGATTAGTTTCAACCAAGGCAAAGATAATATAGAACTAAATATTTGTTGACTTTGAGATACTTGTTGAACATTACTACTGTCCATCATATTTACATTGCCATCACCAATTCCTGCTAATAAAGAGCCTGCTACTGCCGTAATAATTAGACTAAAAGTTACCCAGATTATAATCTGTGTAATACCTAATGCAGCAACACCAAGTATTTTACCCATCATCAAGTCAAATGGCTTAACTGTGCTTAGAATAACTTCTGACACTCTACTTTGCTTCTCAGACTGTACAGATTTCATTACCATACCGCCATATAGAAATATGAACATATAAATAAGAAAACTAAACAAATATGCAGCAGTAGTAGCAGCACCTACACTTGAGCTTTCTTTACCATTTAAAGTTATTTTTTGTGTTTTTATTCTGACTTTCTCGTTTAGAGAATTCAAGATGGAAGTAGATAATTTATACTGTTTTAGTCGCTCTATTTGTATGTTAGTGCTTACAATGTCCTCAATAACGTCTATCGCACTTGTTTCTGGTATCTTCTTTCCTGATAGTATAACTTGTTGATTAGAATCTGAAATAATGCTAGCAGGTATATAAAGTACATAATTAATACTGTCATATTTCAAACAATCTTTATTTGCAGAGTCTAAAGATTTAAAGGTGTTAATAAAATTAATAGCATTAGAAGATGGAATTTTAGCAAAATATTTAGAATCGTCAACCACTAAAATGTTTTTACTACTATGTCCTGCAAAATAAATAGACAATGCTGGTATCGTGATTATAAGTAAATAGATGAATGGAGCGAGAAGAGTAATAATCAGAAAAGCCTTATTTCTAATCTTTAACTTATATTCTTTTTCAGCTATTAAAAATATGTTTTTCATTTTCCACTATTACTTACCAGATTAATAAATATTTCATTGATTGTTGGCAATAGTTTCTCAAATTTTAAAATGTTTAAATTTTTATTCGTCAACAAACTTTCTAAAATCAATCTCACTTTAATACTATCAGCTTTAATTATAAATTGATGATTGCCAATAACTCTTAATTCTATTTCACCCCAAGTAGAATGATCAAAATCTCCATCTAGTTTGATCAGATATTCTTGCCTATCAAATTGATTTCTTATGTCTTCTGTTCTGCCATTTAATAGTGTTTTTCCGTGGTTGACTAGACAAATATGGTTGCATAGTTCTTCTACATTTTCCATTCTATGGGTAGAAAGAATTACAGTTTTACCAGCCTTGGCTAATTTCAATATTTCTGTCTTAATTATTTCAGCATTTACTGGGTCAAGGCCTGTAAACGGTTCATCAAGTATTAGTATTTCAGGGTCGTGTAATACAGTTATAATGAACTGTATTTTCTGCTGTTGTCCTTTACTTAGTTCATCTACTTTTCTCTTTCTCCAATCTTGAATTTCAAACAGATTCAACCAATTATTTATAATTTGTTGAGCTTTTTGCTTATGAATTTTATTGAGGCTAGCAAAGTAAAGAAGTTGCTCCTCTACCTTCATTTTTTTGTAAAGCCCTCTTTCCTCTGGCATATAGCCAAATTTTTGCAAATCCGTTCTTGCTAATTGCCTACCTCTATAAGATATGGAGCCAGAATCAGGTGCTGTAATTTGCATCAACATTCTAATTATCGTAGTCTTACCTGCACCATTTGGTCCCAGTAGCCCAGTAATAGAGTTTTCTGCAATTGATAGTGAGGTTTCGTGCAGAGCTACTTTACTACCATAGGCTTTGGTAATATTATGGCAAGATAAGATTGGATCCATTAGCTAAATATACCTTTCATTTTCTCAAATATAGTCTTTGAATTTTTAGTTTCTTGTGGTTTAAAATTAGGCGATTCTCTTAGTTTCTCTAGAATATTTCTTTCCTCACTACTTAAGCTAGTTGGAATGTGCACATTCACATAGATAAGTTCATCTCCTTTCAATCCATTATTTAAGTCAGCTATTCCCTTACCTTTCAACTTTAATATTTTGCCAGGCTGCGTACCAGCTGGTATGTTTATTTGAGCTTTACCGTCTATAGTAGGTACTTGTACTGTTGTACCGAGTGCTGCGTCTGTTATTCCTAAGTTTAAGTTAAAAGCTACGTCATTACCTATTCGTTCTAAAGATTCGTGAGCTTCTTCTGCTATTTGCACTATAAGGTCTCCGGGCACACCACGTCTAATGGCTACATTACCACGCCCAGATACACTTAATTGCATTTCTGCTGATACACCAGCAGGAATATTTACAGTTACAACTTCGTCACTTTTTATTCTGCCATCACCTTGACATTTCTTACACTTATTAGTGACTATTTGACCATCACCATTACATCTGGTACAGGTTGCTGTTGTCATCATTTGACCTAAGAATGTATTTGACACTTTCTTAACTTGACCACTGCCGTGACATTCTGGGCAACCAGTTATAGAGTTTCTATCTTCAGCCCCGTTACCGTCACATACGTCACAGGTTATGAACTTATTCATTTTCAACTTCTTCTCTACACCATTAGCAATCTCGTGAAGCTTTAGGCTAACTTTAATTCTTACATCAGAACCTTTATGTACCCTACGTTGCGATCCACCTTGCCTACCACCACCAAAGAAAGACTCAAATGGATTAAACCCTTCACCGCCACCGCTTCTATTAAATATGTCGCCAAATATATCTTCAACATTTCCAGAATACCCGCCACCACCAGCTGCTCCACCTACACCTGCGTGCCCATATTGGTCATATCTAGCTCTTTTGGCTTTGTCGCTTAATACTTCGTAAGCCTCATTTGCTTCTTTAAACTTGTCTTCAGCTTCGTGATTATCTGGGTTTTTATCTGGATGATACTTTATAGCTTGTTTTCTGTAAGCTTTTTTCAATTCTTCGTCTGAGGCAGTTTTATTTACTCCTAATACCTCATAAAAATCTCTTTTCGTCATAATTCTTACTCCCCTACTACTACTTTACTATGTCTAATTACCTTATCACCTAAATAATATCCTTTCTGAATTTCGTCTATATTTTTGCCTTTCAAGTCTTTATTAGGTGCTGGAATACTCGTAATTGCTTCGTGTAATTCAGAATCAAATTCAAGATTTACTGAATCAATTTGCTTTAAACCAGCTTGTTCCAAATTATGTAATAGCTTACCTAAAATTAACTCTAAACCATCTATATATACTTGAACATTTTCTGGTTGTTGCACATAAGCGATTTTAGCTCTATCAAAATCGTCCAACACGGGCAGCAACTTTGTGATTAAAGCAGAATTTGCAGCAGTTGTCATTTCAACACGTTCGCGCATAAACCTTTTCCTTTGATTCTCAAAGTCTGCAAATAGGCGTAAATATTTATCATTTAGCTGATTGTATTTATCTTCTTGCTCATTTCCAGATACAGATTCAACAATTAATTCTGGATTTTCATCTAAATTTTCCATTGAACTACCATCTGCTTCATTTTTTTCCACCTCATTATCAGGCAAAGAATTAGTATCTGCGCTCATTTTCTTATTTTTATTAAATATATTGAATTTACCTCGCATAAATCAAGATTTTTGCCAATCTACATTTATTGACAAGGTGTCAGTTATGGTTGTTTTTGATTATTTAGTAAATCTTCAATCTCATCAATCCTCAGATTTTTGCCTAAGATATTACCCTCTGGGTCTATTAATATCTCAGTTGGTATAAATGCTACTTTGTAATCTTTAGATATTTGCCCATCACTACCTAGTCCATCACAAAGTTGGTACTTCCAATATAAATTATCTTCTTCAATGGCATTTTTACATTCATTGACTTCTCTATCCATTGATATACTAATAATTTCAAAATTGTCTGCTGACAAATACTTTTTGTCGTGAAAATTTCTATATAGTTTTACAAGTTCAGGGTTTGTCTTGCGACAAGGTATACACCAACTGGCCCAAAAGTCTAATAACACATATTTACCCTTAAAATTTGAAAGTCTAACGCTATCTCCTTTAAGTGAGATTGCATTAAACTCTATTGCTGGTTTCTTCTTTTTGCCATTGCCTGCCTGTACATTAAACAATACGCAAACAAGTAAAATTACGCTGATGCTTAGCCACTTTAGTCTCATTTCTTATATTAACGGGGTTATGATGCCGATATATCAATTCTTTCAATTTCCGCACCAAGACTATTTAACCTTTCTTCAATTCGCTCATAACCTCGATCTATTTGTTGTATGTTATGAATGGTGCTGTCACCCTTAGCTGATAATGCAGCAATTAATAATGCAACACCTGCTCTTATATCTGGTGAACGCATAGAAATTCCTCTTAGGCTGTATTTCCAATCAATACCCATAATCGTGGCTCTATGTGGATCGCAAAGTATAATCTGAGCACCCATATCAATTAGGTTGTCTGTAAAAAACAATCGACTCTCAAACATTTTTTGATGAATGAGTACGTTGCCTCTAGCTTGTGTTGCACAAACTAAAGCAATACTAAGTAAATCTGGAGTAAAGCCGGGCCAAGGTGCATCAGAAAGAGTTAATATAGAGCCGTCTATGTGTGTATCTATTTCAAAATGCTCTTGAGCAGGTATGTAAATATCATTGGCAGATACATCCATTTGGATGCCAAGTTTCTTAAATACTTCTGGTATAATGCCTAATGCATCTGGTCTGCAATCCTTAATGGTTAATTCAGATCTAGTCATAGCAGCTAAACCAATGAAGCTGCCGATTTCGATCATATCGGGCAAACAGGTGTGTTCAGTGCCACTTAAACTATTTACACCTTCAATAGAAATAAAATTAGTTGAAATGCCCATAATTTTTGCACCCATATTGTTCAACATTTTACATAATTGTTGAATGTATGGCTCACAGGCAGCATTGTATATGGTAGTTTTACCTGTGGCAAGTACTGCTGCCATTATGATATTAGCAGTTCCTGTAACGCTTGCTTCCTCCAGCAGCATATCTGCACCAATTAGGTTTTCCCCAATAACTTTATAGTTTTTTGTATGCGAATCATACTCGAACTTGGCACCTAATTTCATTAGACCAAGCAAATGTGTGTCAATCTTTCTGCGACCAATTTTGTCGCCTCCTGGTTTAGGTACTAATCCTTTGCCAAATCTGGCTAACATTGGCCCTAATAGCATTACCGAGCCCCTAATGGCCATTGCCTTATTTCTGTAACTTTCGGACTCTAAATGGCTGGTTTGAACATTAGCTGCATTAAAACTCCAAGCATTTGCTGAGAGTTTGTTACAGGTTACTCCTAAATATTCTAATAATTCTATTTGACGGTTTACATCTAATATATCAGGCAAATTATTAATTATTACAGTATCATCTGTTAATAAAACTGCTGCAAGTACTTGTAAGGCTTCATTTTTAGCACCTTGTGGTGTTATGTTGCCCTTCAGATTTACCTGTCCTTTTATTTTATATGCATCCATTCTGTTTTTAAGTGAATTGTTAGTTTATTCGCTTTTTAGGTTTATTATTTGTCTTTTTCTTTTTATTATTTTTATTCATAGTACTAATTCCGGACTTGAATTTCATTCCTCCCATTTGGTCTGGTCCGCCACTCAATTCCCTTATTTCAGTAGGTTCCAACACATTATTAGTAAATTGCTTCACGTGGTTTATTATTATTTCATCAGGTACTTTGTCCTCATTCCACATTTTATAAGACATCTTCATATAGGCAGATACCATATTTGTATATACTTGACGCTCTGGCGTATCTTCCATCTCAGAAATTGCCTTTAACATCTTCTCTGTATTTTTACCATAATATCTAAACTTAATATGATTGCTAGCATATGAAGGTTTTTGCGGGTGAGGCAAATTCTCTGGTTTTTCAGGAAATTCGAATGGTGAATCAATATCTAAATCATACCCTGATATCATATACAAATGATCCCAAAGCTTATTTCTATAGTCTGAACCTTCTTTAGATGCAGGATTCAGTATGGCCATAATATTTATTATGGTCACAGCAAAATCGTTTCTCTCGTCTCTATCCTGTATGGTTTTCATATGATTAACCATATTTTGAACATTTCTACCGTACTCTGGCAGCCTTAAATGTTCTTGTGCACTGTTGTAAATCATCTTTTAATTGTTAAGCTATATAAATAGCTTGCTCCGAAATTAGTTTAATATATAGTTTGAACTATAATTTGTTGAGTCAATATTTTTATTGTAGTTTTTGGGTGAGTGAACTATTCTAAAATTTGCATCTTAGCAAATTTCAAAATTATCTGTTTTTCACCGTGTTCTTGAAAGAATATGGTCGCTTTTCTTTGATCGCCAATACCTTCTATATCAATAACTCTGCCTAATCCAAAAACCTTATGCTCTACTTCAGTATCTGCCAACAATTTTGTCAAATCTGAAGGGGTAAAGTTCTCATTAGGTATGTAGTCTGGCTTTTTTATAGTTGCTTTAACTGGTGTAGGTGAGGTGTATAGTTTACTAGTTGGTGATTCAAGGGGTTGATTACCACCCCTAATACCTCTAAGTCTATCAAAGTTAGATGGCATTTTTGCTACGACAGGCTGCTCTGGTACCAAATAATTAAGATACTTACTATCTATTTCATTTATAAATCGGCTAGCGTCAGCGTATATCATACTGCCATATCTAAATCTTGTGGTAGCATAGCTTAACCAAGCTTTCTTTTTTGCTCTAGTCACTGCTACATAAAATAACCTTCTTTCCTCTTCTAAATCTTCATTAGAACCCAAACTCATTTGACTAGGAAACAGGTTCTCCTCTAGTCCAACTACAAACACAAAATCAAACTCTAAACCCTTTGCTTGGTGAATGGTCATCAGGGTAATAGCATCGTCATCATTGTCCTTTTTATCTGTATCTGTCAGCAATGCAACCTCTTGCATAAATATTCCCAAACTTTTATCTTCTCTATCAGGGTCTTCTGTAAATTCCTTTATCGCTCCTAATAGCTCTTGTATATTTTCATATCTACCCAGCCCTTCTATAGTCTTGTCCTCATTTAGAGATTTATTTAACCCGCTACCTTTAGCTATTTCAGATGCTGCCTCATAAGCATCTCTCGCCTCTGCAAAACTTACGAATACTTCAATTAAGCTCACCCAATCGCTTAATACCTTTATTCTTCTGCCTTCTATACCATATTCTGCGGCTTCTTTAGCAGCTACCCACAGTGTCGTATCTTTATCTCTGGCATTGGCTATAATTTTATTTACCGTAACATCGCCAATACCTCTGGTTGGATAATTAATTATTCGTTTAAATGCCTCTTCATCATTAGGATTAATGGCTAACCTAAAGTAGGCTAACATATCTTTTATTTCTTTTCTCTGATAAAAACTTAAGCCACCTATAATTTTATACGGTAAGCTTTGTCGTCTCAATGCCTCCTCTATAGCCCTAGACTGAGAATTAGTTCTATATAGCACCACAAAATCTGAATTCATAGACCTTGTATTCATCTTCTCTTCAAATATTGACCTAGCAACAAATACACCTTCCTCATTATCTGTTGGGGCTTTGTATACTTTTATTAAGTGTCCATCTTCATTAGCAGTCCAAATCTTTTTCTCTAGTCTGATTTTGTTTTTTTTAATAATGCTATCAGCGGCCTCTACTATGGTTTTGGTTGACCTATAGTTTTGCTCAAGTTTATAGACTCTCATATCCGGATAGTCTGACTTAAAGTTTAATATGTTCTCTATTTGAGCACCTCTAAAGCCATAGATACTTTGAGAATCATCGCCTACGACGCAAAGATTTCTGCTAGAACTGGCTAATTTCTTGATAATTAAATACTGTAATTCATTGGTATCTTGATACTCATCTATCATTAGATATTTGAACTTCTGCTGATATTTATTTAGAACACCGATATGATTTGAAAATAGCTCATAAGTTTTTAGCAATAAGTCGTCAAAATCCATTGCCCCAGCCTTGAAACATCTATCAGCATACATTTTATAAATTAAGCCAAGTTTTGGTTTTCCGGTTGCAGTGTCATCAGCAACTACATCAGCGTTAGCCAGATATGCATCTGGGGTAATGAAGTTGTTTTTTGCAAGACTAATTCTATTTACTACCATCCCAGGTTTATAAACATCTACGCCTAGGTTTTGGTCTTTCAATATAGATTTTATAACGCTTTTAGCATCATCAGTGTCGTATATGGTGAAATTAGATGGGTAATTAATGTAATTAGCCTCAATTCTTAATATTTTAGAAAATACTGAGTGGAACGTGCCCATCCATATATTCTTTGCTACTCCACCTATTAGTAGCTCTATACGATTACGCATTTCACGTGCAGCCTTATTGGTAAAAGTTAATGACAATATTTCAAACGGGTTTACCCCATTTTCCAATAAATAGGCAATTCTAAAAGTCAAAACTCTTGTTTTTCCTGAGCCTGCACCAGCTATTATCATAATGGGGCCTTCGGTATTTATTACGGCATCACGTTGAGCCTCATTTAATTCGTGCAACGCTAAGCTCATAATAATTCTAAATAATAAGAATACATAATGTAATCAATAATAAGAGGTAAATATCTAAAACAAAAAAGACCAAATGATTAGTTTGGTCTTAGTTTTTATACACATCAGTATGCGTGAAATTCTAGCTTCTACGCTCCTTGATACGAGATTTTTTACCTTTTAGGTCTCTTAGGTAGAATATACGTGCTCTACGTACTTTACCTCTTTTCACAACTTGTATCTTCTCAATATTTGGAGAATTAGTTGGGAATATACGCTCTACGCCTATTCCATCACTAACTTTTCTAACTGTAAATGTTGCTGTAGCACCACTACCACGTCTCTGTAAAACGATACCTTGGAATGGTTGAATACGCTCCTTATTTCCCTCACGGATTCTGTAGTGAACTATTACTGTATCACCGGCAGCAAATTCAGGCAAATCTGCCTTGATAAATTCTGCTTGTATTTCTCTTATTAAACTGTGCATAGCGCGGTGTAATTCTATTCTTAAACAAATGAGGTGCAAAAATAAATAATTTTATTTAAATATATGCCACATATTTTGTTTTTTTATTAGTCCTCTAGCAAATCTGGACGCCTCTGCCTTGTTTTTTCATAACTTTGATCTAATCGCCATTGCTCTATCTTACTATGGTCTCCACCTATTAATATGTCTGGCACTCGCATTCCCATAAATTCCACAGGTCTAGTGTATGCTGGTGCATCTAATAAATTTGTTTGAAAACTATCACTTAATGCAGAGCTTTCATCGCTGAGCACACCTGGCAACAATCTGACAATACTATCTACCAAAATAGCTGCAGGCAATTCCCCCCCCGTCAATACATAGTCACCGATAGATATCTCTTTGGTTACCCATTTGTCTCTAATGCGCTGATCTATTCCTTTATATCTTCCACATATCAGCAGTAAATTTTTAGTCATACTTAGACCGTTGCACATTTGCTGATTTAAGACTTCTCCATCTGGACATAAAAATATTATTTCATCATATTCTCGCTCCTCAGTCAGTTTCAAAATCAAGTTTGCAATGGGACCTGGCATAAGCACCATTCCTGCACCACCCCCATAGGCATAGTCATCTACAGAATTATAACGCTCTGTAGAGTAATCTCTAATATTATGAATATGATATTCTGCTAGCGATTTATTTACAGCACGCTTTAATATACTCTCTGTTAATATTGAGTTGAATATTTCTGGAAATAGACTTAAAATATCAATCCGTAACATTTAGAAAAATATTAAAATTATAGAGTAAAACTTAAATTAGTATTTTCGTTCAATGAAATTGCTGGCATTATGCCTTTTATTATTTGTGAGTGCAAATTTACTTGGTCAAACTAAGTCTGATTCAAATATTGTTTACTCAAACAAAAGTTATTTAATGGATACCATCACATTCCGACAAATAAATGGTACAAATATTTTTTTAGTTACAAATAGGGACGGAGATATTAATTATATTGAAACTTTAGACGGATATACTTTGGTTCTTAGTACGTTGGGTCTGTATGAATATGCTAAGAAAGGTAAAGGTGGCGATCTGGTTCCTAGTGGACTTACTGCACATAATGACTTTCAGAGAACAGATAAAGAGGTTAAAAAGTTAAAGAAAATACCGCTTCACTTAAGGTTTGGGGGGGACATACTAAAAGAAAAAGAAAAAAGAGCAAATAAGTATAAAAACTTAAACCCAAAATACGAATATCGATATGAAAAATAAACTATATACTTTATTTAGCGCCATAGTTTTGGTAGCCTGTAACCTAATTTGTTCGGCACAAACTAAACCCAGCAATTGCGAAGCTGCACCATATCCAGTACTTGTATTGCAAGCAGACGGATCTACTATTTTGGTGCAAGGTGTCGGTAATATGATGCATAACCATCAAGAAACTACTGATGGATTCAGCATTATACAAAGCGCTAACCAGTACTATTATACAAATACACTTGGTACAATCACAGCGGTTAAGGCGCATAACCCACAAAATAGAAGTATTGAAGAGAGGGCCTTCGTGAATACTTTAGACAAACACAACGATAACTCGTTATTAAGCTTGCCAATTGTTATTGATCATCAAGATGAATTACCACCTGTAAATCAATCATTTCCAGAAACTGGCAAAAGAAACTTCTTAGTATTATTAGTTCGATACAAAGATGAGGTTGTTACCTATGACCAGTCTAAATTTAAAGACCTGCTAAATAAACCCAATTATAACGGTACAGGCAGTTTTAGAGACTATTATTTAGCTGCAAGTAAGGGTAAGTTGGACATAAATATAGATGTAATTGACTGGGTAGTTAGCGATTCAAACTCAAGCTACTACGCCAATAATTCTACGGGAGCTTTACCTGGCAGCCAGCGAGCATTTCCATTAGTGAGAGGAGCAATTGATCAAGCAGAAAAAAATGGAATAAATTTTAAAAAATACGACAATAACGGTGATGGTAGCGTTGACGGCATATTAGTGGTGCATTCAGGATATGGTGCAGAGGAAGGCTCTCAACTACAATATATGTGGTCGCACAGATGGGAATTAGGTGGGGGCTATGCTGTAAACTATGACGGAGTAAATATATCAAGCTATACAGCCATTCCAGAGCGTAGAAATGGTAGAATGGTAGGCATTGGGGTAATTTGTCACGAATTTGGACACCTATTAGGACTTCCAGACTTGTACAATGTAGATGGAACTAGTGAGGGTATAGGTAACTGGTGCCTAATGTCTGGTGGTGGTTGGCAAAATTCAGAGGCTTCCCCATCTGGATTAAGTGCCTGGGCTAAAACCAAGCTAAATTACTCAACTCCTAAAGTTTTAAATAACAGAGGTTTATATAGTCTTAAGCCTGCTAGTCAAGATTCTAACATATATAGAATTAACACGAGCAACCTAAAACAATACTATCTACTTGAGTTTAGACAAACTAAGGGCATAGATAAATACTTGCCTGGTAAAGGGTTAGCAATTTGGAAAATTAATGACAGTGTGCTTTTTTCTGGTGAGATATTTAATAGAACTAATACCTCTAAAGAATTTCCTGGTGTAATGCTGGTTCAAGCAGATGGAAAGATTGATTTAGATACCGTAAAAGGTAAAGGAAATAGAGGTGATGCTGGAGATTTGTTCCCAGGTACTTCATTTAACACTGAATTTTCTGATGTTAGTAAACCTTCTGCTAAATTGGTATTTGGTCAAAAGAGTTATGTAAAATTAACAGACATTAAAATTGTAAATGATTCACTCTTAACATTTAAAGTGGGTAATGATCCTCTAGCTAAGATTTTCAATTTGAATGACTATAAAAATGTTTGTATTTCAAACTCTCTCTTTATAGCTAATCAAAGTATTAATACAGAAAAGAACATTTGGATATTGCCTAATGGGAAAACCGACACTTCAAAAACATTATTATATAAACCCAGCAATATTGGTGTAAACAAATTTACATTACTTTCTATAGCTGGTACCGACACTTCTAAAGATGTATTGAGCATCAACATTCTAGATAAACCAATTAATAATGTATTATTTGATTCCACTAAAGTGGGTCAACTCAAGTTGACTTTGAATGTAAATAGCCTAGTTAAATACTATTTAGTGAATTGGGGCGATGGTAAGATTGAGAATTTTAGTGGTAATACCATAGTAGGTTATAATTACAATGCTATTAAAACTTATAATGTCTCAATTGTAGGGTATAATGGTGATGGTTGTACTGATACAACTAATCTGACCTATCATAATAAGCAATTGTCTGTTATAAACAATGCTAGCACTCAATCTGGATTTTCAGTATATCCTAATCCAACTAATGGGGTGTTAAACATAGATTTTAACGCTTCTATCGGCCAAAACTATCGAGTAGTATTAGTGTCAGCTAATGGTAAAACAGTATATAATAGAAACTACACTGTAGCATCAACAGCACTTAATAAAATAAGTTTAGAGACGTCTGAATTTGAGCCTGGCATATATTTCTTAAAGGTATTAAGTGATAATAATCAATTTCACTCAAAATTGGTAATGTACTAGACTGATGTATATCATTGATTGTAAGTTAAATACAAAAAATATTAGACTTTTTTGACTGTTTTTTCGTAAGTTTGTTAAATAGTTATGGTTAAAAATTTGAAATGGGTGTTTACCCTCTATTTGGTATTCGTAATATCAATAACTGCAGCAGCCCAAAAATTAGTGCCTAAATACCTTGGTAAAACAAACCTTGTATTTCAATCCTCTGCAATTTTATCACAACCTTTAACTGGAGTTGCCCACGCTGATTCTGTTAAAATAAGATTTAATCCTTATTACCAATCTCAAGAAATAGAACAGGAAACTAAAATTGCGTTTGATAATTCTAATATAGTACAAGATGTTTACGACTATACAAACTACAAAAAGATTCAACAGTATGATAAAAATAATAATTTAAGAGGTACGCAGGCTGTTAGCCCAATAGTAGGCAAGTCAATGTTTAGCTATGGTACAAACCAATTTACACCGCCAGATAATGCAGTAGCTGCAAGTACTGACTATATAGTTTCTGCTATCAACTCTCAGTTTAAAGTACATACTACACAAGGCATTCAACTGTACGCTTCAAATTTTTCCGACTATCTTAATCCCATTCTTAAGACAAATGTTAGTCAATTCTTCGACCCTAAAATAGTTTATGATGAGTTTGAAGATAGATTCATTATGTGCATATTAAATGGATCTAAAGCTGCTACAAATGTGGTAATTGTAATGTTTAGCAAGACCAATAATCCAGCTGACGGTTGGAATGTGTATAGTTTCAGAGGATCATCATTAGTTTCTAATACTTGGTTTGATTACCCCAATATGGAGTTAAATGGAGATGACCTATTAATTTCAGGCAATATGTTTAATGATGCAAATGAGAATGAAACTAATGCAATACTACAAATAGATAAGAATGATGGTTATAATAGCCTATCTATTTCTTACAGAACATTTACAGGTGTTAAAAATCGCTCAGGCAGCAATGCATTTACAATAGTCCCTGTTAATCCAGAAGGTGATGACAAAATTGGATTGGTGCTAATTAGCAATGATTACCAAGCTTCAAACCTAGTAAATGTATTTACCATAAACAATAGCATTACCAAAACAGGTGGTGCCAGTATTAATAGCCAAGTATTTACATTACAGTTGGCCTCAACCAGCCCTATCGATGGTAGAATGAAAGGAACAACTAAAGTATTAGACTGCGGTGACACAAGAATAAAGCAAGCTATAAGTTTAGACGGTGTTGTTCATTTCGTATTTAGTAGAAGAAGGGCATCTTCACCTACAGCATCTACTAGTATGATATATGGTAGAATAGACCTAAACAACGAAGTATTGTATGCTTATGATTTATTTGAAGAAGGTAATCACTTTGCATACCCTGCCATATCTGACATAAAACCAATAGGTCAATCTGGAAACAAACTTTTGATAACTTTTCAAAGGACTTCGGCTACATTATTTCCAGACTACGCCCACATTATTGTAGAGGGAGAAAATAATACATTTGACGTGTCAAGCTATATAGTTCCTAATCTTGGGCTTGGCTATGCTAACGTAACAGGAACAAATACAGAACGTTGGGGTGACTATACATCTTCATTTAGAGTGCCAGGCACCAATGATGCGTACACCTTTGCACATTATTGTACTGCTGGTAGGCAATGGTCTAATGTATGTGAGCGTATAGGTTTAGATGGTTTTGTTACAAATATTGCTCCCATAACTTCTCTTACCACAGAAGATGTAAATGTTTATCCCAACCCTATTGTAAACGATGTAAACCTTAGTTTCAAGTTAAAGAAAAAAGTACAACTTACTATATACATAACTGATGCAAATGGAAAAGTCATATATACCTTCTTTAATCAAATGGCAAATGAGGGTGTAAACAAATTTTCTGTGAGTACAGCAGGTCTTTCGTCAGGTATTTACTTTGTAACAGTTATGGCAGACAATAAGACTAAAGTAACTAAGAAGATAGTTAAATAAGTTGTGCTAAAATACTCTAAGTACTTTACCCTCTGCAATAGCTAATACACAATCGCCTTTACTTGGAACAATTTTAACTAAGCCTGTAAATCGCCCAAAGGCAGGTAGCAATATTTTACCTACTTTTATGTGATAACAAGGTAAGGTTACATTCTGTCGCACACCGATATTTATCGTGATGCCAGGATGAATGTGACCACTAAATTGAAAACAATCATTTGGAGGGTTTGGTATTTCATCGTGTATAAACGTAAAAGGTTTTATTTCTAGTTGAGATTCATAAACTATGATATTAGCAGCTAAATAATATTGCATAGGAAATATATCGTGGTTTCCTATTATTAAATGAAAATTTATTTCAGATACGCTTTCTCTAAATTCACAAAACAAATCCCATTCCTTATTCCGATGGTTATGAAACAAATCTCCTAAAATGTAAATGTCATCGGGATTGTATCTGTCAATTAAAAAGTTCAATTTCTCAATGTCAGTTAATACAATTTGATTAGAAATAGGAATTCCTTCAGCTCTAAAAAAATTGGCTTTACCAATATGAACATCAGATAAAATGAGCGCATTTTTCTCAAGCCAATGAATGGCTCGTTCAGGTAAAAACTCTAAATTTTGGTTTCTAATTATTTTTTTCAATAGTTTCAGAAAAACTTAACTTACTTGGAATAGTAGATGTTATAATATTAGTGCAAAATTGCTTGGAAATTCAAATAATATTGACAATAAGATAATGTATTTTTGCCCCTTAATTTATTTTGTGCCAAGATTCAACGTAGATGGAAATACCTAAGACCTATGATCCCGAAACCATTGAGAATAAATGGTATGCTCAATGGCTGGATAAAGGTTACTTTAAATCAAGTCCAGACGAAAGGACGCCCTTTACCATATTAATGCCCCCTCCAAACGTGACAGGGGTGCTGCATATGGGTCACGCGTTAAATCACACGATTCAGGACGTTTTGATTAGGCAAGAACGTATGAAGGGTAAAAATGCAATGTGGTTGCCAGGAATAGACCACGCATCTATTGCCACAGAGGCTAAAGTGGTTGCCTTGTTAAAAGAGCAAGGAATAAATAAAAATGATTTAACTAGAGATGAATTTCTTGCCCACGCCTGGGAGTGGAAAAATAAATATGGAGGAATAATATTAGATCAGTTGAAAAAGTTAGGTGCCAGTTGCGATTGGGACAGAACCACTTTCACTATGGACAATCAATATTATAAATCAGTAATTATGGTATTTAATGACTTATATGATAAAGGCTTTATCTACAAGGGCATCCAAATGGTCAATTGGGACCCACTAGCAAAAACAGCCGTATCAGATGAAGAGGTAATATTTAAAGACGCTAACTCTGTTTTATACTATGTAAAGTATTATTTAACTGATGGTGAAGATTACATTTCAATAGCTACTACGCGACCTGAGACTATTCCTGGTGATGTTGCTATTTGCGTAAACCCTAACGATGAAAGATATAAACACTTAATAGGAAAAACAGTAATAGTACCACTTATTCACCGCGAAGTACCTATTATTTCAGACTTAGGTATTGATATTGAATTCGGTACAGGAGCATTAAAAGTTACCCCGGCCCACGATAGGTATGACTTTGAATTGGGCAAAAAATATAACCTTCAAGTAATTGATGTATTTACTTCAGATGGTAAAATGAGTGAAAAGGCTGGAATATTTGTTGGCGAGGACAGATTTAAAGCTAGAAAACTAGCTGCTGACCAATTAGAAAGCGAAGGTGTATTGATTAAAAAAGAGCAAATACAAAACAACATAGGCTATAGCGAACGTACAAACTCTGTGATAGAGCCAAAACTAAGCGAGCAATGGTTTTGTAATATGCAAAAATTAGCTATTCCTGCACTTGAGGCAGTTATGAGCGATGAGGTTGAGTTTTATCCAGCCAAATACAAGAATGTCTATCGACATTGGATGGAGAATATCAGAGACTGGTGTATATCTAGGCAATTGTGGTGGGGTCAGCGTATTCCTGTATGGTATTTTTCTAATGGACAATATGTCGTAGCTTTAAATGAAGAAGAAGCATTAGCTAAAGCTAAACTATTGGTAGAAAATGATAATCTGACTTTGTCAGATTTAAGACAAGACGATGATGTACTGGATACTTGGTTTTCATCTTGGCTGTGGCCAATTGCTACCCTAAATGGGATATTAGAACCAAATAATAAAGAGATAAACTACTACTACCCTAGCGATACCTTAGTTACTGGTCCAGACATTATATTTTTCTGGGTAGCCAGAATGATAACGAGTGGATTGGAATACAGGAAAGAAGAACCATTTTATGATGTGTACTTTACTGGAATTGTTAGAGATAGTAAGGGAAGAAAGATGAGTAAGCAGTTAGGTAATTCACCTGACTTGTTAGACTTGATAAAAAAATTTGGTGCTGATAGTGTTAGATTTGGTGTATTGGTATCATCACCAGCAGGTAATGATTTGTTGTTTGATGAAAAACTATGCGAACAAGGAGCCAATTTTGCAAATAAAATATGGAATGCATTTAGATTAGTTCGTGGTTGGGAACTAAATGGGGCTATTAAGCATAAGTCATCTAGGTTTAATTTAAAACCAGTTGAGTGGTTTAGCAATAAGTTGAAGCACGCCCTACACGAAATTGATGATTATATAGAGGAATATAAGCTAAGTGAGGCACTAACATCTATTTACAAACTAATATGGGATGATTTCTGCTCTACCTATTTAGAAATGATAAAGCCCGAAAATGATTTGGGTATGGATCAAGTAACTTATGAGGCAACTATAACATTTTTTGAGAAGTTGGTAGCATTGTTACATCCATTTATGCCTTTCTTAACAGAAGAAATTTGGCATTTATTAAGAGAGAGAACGGATGATGATTTTTGTATAATTGCACCCTACCCTAAACCAGAAGAAAAAGCAGACCAAATTATTCTGGGTAAAAGCTCTAGAATAATAGAAGCTATAACTGGTGTTAGAAATATTAGAAACGAAAGTAATATTAGCCCAAAAATGGCACTTGATTTATTCATTAGGTCTGATGACGAAATGCTATTTAGGCAATGGGAACCTATTATAACAAAAATGGCAAATATCACTAATATTGATTTTGTAAAAATTCAAGTAACAGGTGCTAAAAGTTTCACAGTTAAAACAGACACATTCTATGTACCCATTACAGTAGAAATTGACCCTGAGACAGAAAGAATTAAACTATCAGACGAATTAGACTATACTAAGGGTTTCTTGAGGACGGTGATGGCTAAATTAGCTAATCAAAGATTTATTGATAACGCTAGACCAGACGTATTAGACAAAGAAATGCAGAAAAAGGCTGACGCTGAAGCACGTATCATAATGTTAGAGCAAAGTTTAAAAGAACTACAACAATAAAAAAGTGTCTCAATAAATGCAGCAGGTAATTATAATTATTGACTTCGGGTCACAGTACACTCAATTAATAGCTAGAAAAGTAAGAGAGCTGAACGTGTATTGCGAGATTCATCCCTACAATAATTTACCGAAATATAATGAAAACACTAAGGGGATAATACTTAGCGGTAGTCCATATAGTGTACGTGTTGCTAATAGTCCTAGAATTGACTATAAAGCATTAGCTAATAGAAATCCAATTTTGGGTATTTGTTATGGAGCACAGCTAATTACTGAAACCAGCGAAGGTGACGTGCAAAGTGGAAATAGCAGAGAATATGGTAGAGCATCGTTAAATATAATAGATTTTAACTCTACCCTTTTTGCTGGCATTAAAAATGACAGCCAAGTGTGGATGAGCCACGCTGATACTATAGTAAAATTGCCTAAGAATGCAAAATTAAGTGCTAGCACTAAAGAAGTAGAGAATGCTGCATTTGAGATAAAAGATGAAAACATATTTGGATTACAATTTCACCCTGAGGTAGTACATAGCGAATATGGAAAACAAATACTTGAGAATTTCGTAATTTCTATCTGCCAATGTGAAGCTGATTGGACACCACAACACTTTGTTCAACAATCTATTGATGAGATTAGAGCAAAAGTTGGCGATGATCAAGTGGTTTTAGGTATTTCTGGTGGTGTAGATTCATCTGTTGCTGGTATTCTACTACATAGGGCAATTGGGACACAGCTGCATTGCATTTTCGTTAACAATGGTCTGTTGCGTAGTGGTGAATATGAAGAAGTTCTAGACTCATATAAGTCTTTAGGGCTCAATATAACTGGAGTTGATGCATCTAAACTCTTTTATTATGCTTTAAGCGGTATATCAGACCCAGAAGCTAAAAGAAAAGCCATAGGCAAGACTTTTATTGAAGTTTTTGACGAAGCAGCTAAAAGCATTGAAAAAGTAAAGTGGCTAGCACAAGGAACTATTTACCCAGATATTATTGAATCTGTTAGCGTAAAGGGGCCATCAGCTACCATTAAATCTCATCATAATGTTGGTGGCTTGCCAGAAACTATGACACTTAAAGTCATTGAACCTTTAAATACTTTATTCAAAGACGAAGTAAGAGAAGTAGGTGCCGCATTAGGTTTACCAGAAAATATTCTGAATAGACACCCATTCCCAGGTCCTGGCTTAGCAATTAGAATTTTAGGAGATGTGACTGTAGAGAAAGTGGAAATATTGCAGAAAGCTGATAAAATATTTATTGATTTATTGAAGCAACACAATCTGTATAATAAAGTATGGCAAGCAGGAGCAATATTACTTCCAGTCCAATCAGTTGGAGTAATGGGAGACGAACGTACTTATGAACGTGTAATAGCATTAAGAGCTGTTAGCAGTACCGATGGAATGACAGCAGACTGGTGCCATTTACCCTATTCATTTTTAGCAGAAGTAAGTACCATTATCATAAATCAAGTACACGGCATAAATAGAGTTGTATATGATATTAGCAGTAAACCACCTGCTACCATAGAATGGGAGTAATTTCGCAGTTATGATGATCAAATATTTAAGTATTCTTATTGGACTGTTTCTTTGTTTTTCAGGTCAAGTACTTGGATTCAGTTTTAATAAACCTGATACTAATAGAACTTTGGTTTCAGATACATTACTTAAATATTACCCATCTGTAAATAAGTCAGAATACATAATCACAGTTTTACTTCCCCTACACTACGACAATACAAAGCAATTAACAAAAATAGAAGTTGCTCATAAATCTATAGGGTTAGCGTATCTAAAAGGTCTACAAATAGCAGCCGATTCTTTGACATCATTTGGATATAAATTAACCATTAATGTTGTTGATTTTGAAAGCCCTAAAAATTCTGGCAAAAGCCTTTATAATACGCTAAAAACTCAGAATCCTAATCTAATCATAGGTCCACTATTTGACCATACCATAAAGGAAAAAACGCTAGATAGCACTTGCGCCTTACTTAAAATAAACAGAGTATCTCCTTTGCAAACTAAAGCAGGTACTAAAAACAAATATTACTACGTAGAAACCATTCCTCACGGCGGTATTCAAGGGGATAGCATAGCTAAATATGCCTACTTAAATTTCGAGGCATTCAAGTTCGTAATCATTACAGAGAATAAAAATTATGACTTATTTACTAAGGCTGTAATAAATGTATTGCCTGATGCAAAGTTATTTATATTAGAAAATAACAGGAGTGTTAAATACGATAATATAGATGAGTTGTTGTTTAGCAATTCGGAAAATTATGTGGTTTTTGTAGCTTCAAAAAATGAGCTATTTGTCACGCACGCTTTGAATATATTAAAGAAATCAAAACTGAACCTCACAGTAATAGGTATGAGCAATTGGATTAATTTTAAGTCTATTAGTTGGGATGATTGGGAATTATTTAATATTCATTTACCTGCTACGTATTGGATAGACTATAAGTCAGATAATGGACGTCCATTTGTAAAAAAGTATCGAGAAAAATGGCTTGAAGAGCCTGATGTGTATGCATTTTTAGGCTTCGATGATGCCTTATTTTTTGGGTCAAGTCTATTTAAATACGGCCCTTATTTTCAGTCAGGTGAAGAATTTGGTTTAGACAAACTAATGATTCACAATAAATATCAAATGAAGTACGACTACAAATGGGGTGGATGGCGTAACCAGTCAGTTCGAATAATTAAATTTAAATCAGATCAAATAAAACTGATAATAACCGAATAATGCAGTTTTATAACAAACGAATATCACAAGCTGTAGAAGTACTTAGCAACTATAAACCAAAAGAGCCTTTTGCTAATTTTTTGAAAGAATATTTCAAAAAGCATAAGGAAATGGGAAGTAGAGATAGAAAAGAGGTAAGAAATTTATCTTATTTAGCCATTAGGTGGATGGCGCTAACCAATAAAGATAGTCAAGCGTTCAAACTATTTGCTGAACAAATAGCTGATTTTAGAACATTAGAAAAAACAATAGCAGAAACACATTTAAGTAATGACAAACTACTTGATTACTTAACTACACAATTATCTTCTCAAGTATCATTAGAAGATTATTTAGCTTACATAAAGAAACCCCTTCCGGTTTATTTATTAGACATATCTAAAGAAAAAATACTATATAACAAACTGTTGCAAGGTAACATAGAGGCAGAACAACTACCATCTAAAGCCATAAAGATACCTGCCGATTCCAACCTAAATTCAGTCGTATTACCAGACTTTACCTATATAGTCCAAGATTTGGGTTGTCAATTAGCCTGCGAAAACTTGGCTCAATTTAAGGGAGATTTATGGTGGGATGCTTGTAGCGGTGCAGGTGGCAAAACGATAAATCTGCTTAATGGAAAACCAAAAATTAAGATACACTGTACCGATAACAGAGGTAGCATACTAGAAGAATTGAAGAGCAGAATTCCAAATAGATTTGGAAGAAGCATTACTTTAAATGTGGTCAATTTGTTACGGGATAATCTATCTATGTCACATAGCTTTAACCACATCTTAATAGATGCGCCGTGTTCTGGTTCTGGTACTTGGGCAAGATCACCAGAAAATTTCTTAAATATTAGCTCCGAATTAGTAGAAGATTATGCTAATCAACAGCAAAATATATTGGTTAGAATATTTGAAAGTGCTAAACCAAATACACATATTCATTACATCACTTGCTCTGCATTTGCAATAGAAAATGAGTTAAATATTAAAAAGTTAATAGAAAAGTATCCTGAGAACATACAAGTTATTTCAGACCAATATTTTAATGGTACTAATGCTGAGTATGAAACCATCTACTTGTGTAGTTTATTAAAGGTAGCATAATGGGGAAAACAACAATAGACAGTTATAAGCATCAAGGACTACGCAAACAGTTAATGAATGAGTTGACTAACCACGGCTTTGACCATAAAGTAATAGAAGCTATGAACGCAATTCCTAGGCATTTCTTTTTAGATTCTGCATTTGCATCTCACGCTTATGAAGATAAAGCATTTAGTATTGGCGAAGGACAAACCATATCTCAACCATATACAGTAGCTTATCAAACTCAAATGTTAGAGTTACAGCCAGGGCAAAAGGTATTAGAAATAGGCACAGGAAGTGGCTATCAAGCTGCAGTTTTAGCTAAACTAGGTGCAAAAGTTTATAGCATAGAGCGCATAGCAAAACTGTCACAATCAGCATCAAAATTACTCAATTATTTAGCCTGCCCTGCATACCTAATGGTTGGTGACGGCACACTAGGTTGGGAATCTGAAGCGCCATTTCATAAAATCATCATAACTGCTGCTGCACCCCACGCTCCGCAACATTTACTAAACCAATTAGGAATTGGAGGCTGGATGGTTATCCCAATCGGGGATATAAAAAATCAAATAATGACCAAAATAGTGCGTCATTCTGAAATAGACTTTGAATCAATTAGCTTTGACTCATTTAAGTTTGTCCCACTTATTGGGCAACACGGATGGTAATAGACTAATCTATATTTAATTGGAAAGGCATCAGCATTAATAATCCCTGCTGACGAGTCATTGCACTCATTTGTTGCCACATCAAGTATTGATTCCCTAGTTTACTTTGCATCTCTGTCTCTACCTTAGCATTAAACATTTTACCAAGTGCGCCTGATAGTTTTTCATCAATTACAGGCAGATTTCTAATTTTATATTTTTCCAGTTTAACTAGTTTGGCAGTGTAAGCAATAGCTTGGTCTAAAGTACCAATTTCATCAACCAAACCAATATCTAAGGCCTGTGTGCCAGAATATATTCTACCTTGTGCTAGGCTTTGAACTTGGTCCATAGATAATTTCCTACCATTAGCCACTCTTTGTTTGAATTGTTCATAAGTAGTATCTACATAGCTCTGTATCAATGCAAGTTCATCAGCTGTCATCGGTCTATTAGGATTACCAATATCTGAATATTTTCCTATTTTCACCCTATCCCACCTTATACCAAGTTTGTTAGGCCAAAACTTAGATAGATTAGGTAAAAAACCAAATACTCCTATACTTCCCGTTACAGTGTTAGATTGGGCAAATATCCTTGTTGCAGGAGCAGCTATATAGTATCCACCAGAAGCAGCTACGTCTCCGAAACTAGCAATAACTGGTTTTTTGGCTTTAGCTAAAAGCACCTCTCTCCATATAATATCGCTGGCTAATGCTCCACCTCCTGGTGAATTAATTCTTAATATGATAGCTTTTATTTTATCGTCCTTTGCTGCCTTACTTATTGTTTTAGCCATTAGTTCGCTACCTATAGAATTTTCATCACCTTTACCTCCGCCTATTTCACCAACTGCATATACCACAGCTATTTCACCAGAACTAGAATATGGTAAAGTATGATCTACCTCTGAATATGTTTGAAAACTCATTAAATTTAAGTCTTTCTTAGCTTCTGTATTTGTAACTTTTCTTAACGTCGTATATAGTTGATCTTCATAGATTGCTTTATCTACCAATTTGTATTGTACTGCTTGGTTTGGAAACTTAGCTTTATAATTATAGCAAATATCTTTTAACTCATCTATTCCTATTTTTCTAGATCTGGCTATGCTGTTCAATGTATTGTCATAAACACTTTGCATATATTCAGTTATTTGTTGTCTATTCGCTTGACTCATACTATCGTTTATAAACATTTCACCAGCACTTTTATATTTACCCGCTCTAATTAGAATAGGTTGAATGTCTAGTTTATCAAACATTCCCTTTAGAAACAATTGTTCCGTATGCAAACCAGAAAAATTAAACACTCCATTTGTATTCAAATAAATGCTATCTGCAATTGAGCTTAAATAATATGCTTTTTGAGTATAAATTTCGGAATAACTATAAATGAATTTTTTAGACTTTTTAAAGTTTTCCAAAGCAGTTCTTATTTCAGATAAAGTAGCTAAATCAGGCATATCCATTCCAGGCTCTAAAAGTATTCCTTTTACTTTAGAGTCATTTTCAGCAATCTTTATATAATTCAATATTTCTTGTAAGCTCAGATTTCTATTTTCAGAATCAAAAAGTTGAGTTAAACCCAAAAAATCGCTTTGTTTGCGTTCGGTTATGTTACTATTTATTTTTAAAACTAAAATGGTATTGTCTTTAGTCACCACATCTCCACTATTTGCAAATGATACTAATAGGATAACGGTTATGCCTAATATAAATAAATAGGTAACTAAAAAGCCTACCATAACCGCTAAAACTGTTTTGAAAAATCTCATTAAAAAATTGTAAAACTATAATTAATTGTAAACTTAAAATTCTTTTAGCGATTTGCAATTATGTTTGTATCCTAAGTCAATAATTCAGTTGTTAAAGCGTACAATATCAACATTTTTTTTTCAGTTTAGCTGTGCATTTATATTGCATATCCTAGTCAGCCTATCGCTTTCGCTCTTTTTCATCAACAAAACTTGTGGTAGTCTTTCAGCAGTTTTTACTCCTCATTTTGATGTTGTGCATTACTTACATATTTCAGCCTTTGACTATGGACATAGACCTGAAATGACAGCAGCATTTTTTCCTTTATTTGGCTTTGTATTGAGACTGGTTGGCAATAGCCTAATTTATGCAAGTGCCATAAATACAATATGTTACGGTATTGGTTTGTATTTGATAATGAAAACCTTTAAGATTCCAATTTATATAGGTATTCTTTACATTTCTCTTCCTACTCAATTTTTCTTTTACATTCCCTATTCTGAATCCCTATACTTCCTGACTATCAGCCTGCTACTTATTTCACTAGCTAAGTCTAAAACTAAGCAAGGAATTATAAGTGCGTTAATGTCGTCAGTTACTCGAGCTGCTGGCACTGTATTACTTCCTTCATTGCTGGTAACTAGTTTTTTATACAGAAGGGTCAATGCAACTATCTTTTCAATAGCTTTATGCTTTATAGTTGGTACTGTGGCAGTTGTACTCTACCAATATCCCTATACCCATAACTATTTGGCGTATATGAATGCTCAGCAACATTGGAGTCATAAACTGCAATGGCCTAAACTTCCCTTTGATTCTTGGAATTATACTTATAGATGGATTGACTATACAGCTCTGTATTTTGGTTTCATCTGCATTTTAATTACAATAAGACTAGTATTTTTAGCTACAATAAAAGGAAAACTAATCGAGGGCGAATTGATTGTAGGGAATTATAAATCTATCCCTTTCCAGCTTATGTTTAGTCTTCTATGTATTTCTGCACTCACAGTATTTACACTAGCTTATAAGGGGGGATTATTATTTAGCCTAAACAGATATTTATTTTGCGCACCATTTTTTCTTATTTTACTATCAGATTGGGCTAAATTGGTAAAAAATAACAAGTTTCTGCTCATAGTTGGACTTACATTGGCATATATTTCTTGCCATATGTTTATACATATAGTTGCGATATTGATTCCACTAATTGGCATAGCATATATTTTACTTATTGGCTATTTACCTAAGTTGAGTAAAATAATTAGAGTCTTACTAGTAGGTTTGCTTTATTTGGCAGGTGTTATTTTCCAAAGCTACCAGTGCAGTGTATTTTACAACGATTTATGGGTAGCATAATTAATAAATTTAAGGTTCAATTTTAAATCCTTGAATAGTGTCTACTTTATCTTTTTTGATAAGTTTATTAATGAATCACTTCTATTCCAAAGAATATTGGCTATAAAATTTACAATTGATTACTATATTATTTGGGCAAAAAAAAAGCCCAATATGAAAAAATCATACTGGGCATCTTATTATGTAATAATGCTATTAGCTTAGTCCTCGTTAGAATCCCAACGACCACCGCCGCCACGACCACCTTTGTCGTAACCGCCTCCACCACTACTACCACGAGCTGGTTTGTTGGCACCGTAAGAGTTTCCTCCACGACCACCACCACTGCCGCCGCTTCCACCGCTACGATTACCGTAACTGCTTCCACCACTGCTGCGACCACCGCCGCCACCGAATCCACCGCTACCGC